>JBKOVL010000264.1:0-19270 GCA_046723895.1 Actinomycetota bacterium
ACTGCGACCACGTCGCCGCGCAGCATCGTCGCCTTTCCGCCCGGGGCGGCACAGAGGTCGAGCACACGCTCGCCCTCGTGAGAGCCGACGGCGAGCCCGGCCAGCTGCGACGCGCGGCTCTGCGGCCAGATCCTTCCCTCCGCCAGCGCGCGCTCGTCGACGAGGGCGACGCGGTAGGCGCCCGGGACGTCGGTCGCCACTCCGACCGGCTCGTCGGCGCGCACCTCGAGCGAGGGCGGCTCGTTCTGCGCGCGCATCAGCGAGAGCGCCGCCTCGTCACCGAAGTCCCGCGCCCAGGTCTCCGCGATCCAGTCGGGATACGACTCCTTCAGCGGTCCATCTGGGAGCGACTCGAGTAGCGGACTGATCCCGTCGGAGAGCCGCCGCATGACCGCGTTCGTGAACGGCACCGCGCGCTCGAGCCTGGCGGCCCGCACGAGCTCGACCGACTCGTTCACGGCCGCGTGCGCGGCGACGTCGAGGTAGCCGAGCTGGTACGCGCCGAGCCGGAGTGCGGTGCGAACCGGCGGATCGAGCTTACGGACGGGGCGGCGGCCCAGCGTCTCGATCCCGTGGTCCAGCGCACGCACCCGCTGGACGGTGCCGTAGGCGATCTGCTGCGCGAGCGCACGGTCGCGCCGGTCGAGGCCCTCGGCCGCAGTCGCGAAGACGCGGTCGGCGTAGGCGTCCTCCTCGAAGACGCGGCGAACCACCTCGTAGGCCGCGCGCCGCGCGGCCGCTACCGGAGGCCCCTGAGCCATTCGGCGTAGGTCATACGCCGCCCGCCGGGTGGTTGCACCTCCAGGGGGACGAACTGACCGCCCTCGATACGAGCCCGCCACACGGTCACAGGCCGCCCCTCCAGCTCCGCCCGGGCGCCGATGTGCGGCGAGAGCGCACGCACGCGGTTGACCGCGGCCTCGGGCTGCGCAAGATCGAGCTGCCGGTCCTCCGGCCCGATCTTCTCCGCGTACGTCACGCCGCCTTCGGGCTGCGGCGCGAACGACGGCGCGGGCAGGACCCGCTCGAGCAGCTCGACCGCAAGCTCCGTGGACCGGTCGTATATCACGCCGGCGTCGTCCTCGGGCCCGACCGCGAACGCCTCCTGGGCCGCGATCGGGCCGGCATCCAGGTCCTCTGCGAGCTTGATGATCGTCACGCCGGTCTTTGCGTCGCCGGCCATCAGCGCGCGCTCGACGGGCGCGGCGCCCCTCCAGCGCGGCAGCAACGACGGATGGGCGTTCAGCCAGAGGTGGCGCTCGAGTAGGGCGGTCGGGATCAGGCGCCCGTAGGCGACCAGCACGATCGTCTCGGCGTCGAGCGGCCGGTCGAGGGTCTCGACGACGGGGATGCCGAGCTTCAGCGCGGTCAGCTTCGCGGGCGCCGGCCGCAGCCCGCGGCCGCGACCCGCCGGCGCGTCGGGCTGCGTGAGCACGAAGGGAATCTCGTGCCGCGACGCCAACCTCTCGAGGACCTCCGCCCCGAACGGCGCGGACGCGGCGAAGCCGAATCTCACCCGAGAATTGGCTGCGGGCGGAGCGCTGCCATCGCCTCGCGCCGGGCCTCCGGCGTCGTCCGCTCGAGGATCAGCACTCCGTCCAGGTGGTCGAGCTCGTGCTGGACGACCCGCGCATCGAGCCCGCTCAGCTCGAGGCGAAGCGGCCCGCCGGTCGCGTCCTGTGCCTCGAGCGTCACCGACACGTGCCGCTCGACCGGGACGAGGACCCGCTGGAGGGAAAGACAGCCCTCGTCGTCCGTCTCCCGCTCCTTGCTTGGATCGACGACGCGCGGGTTGACGGCCGCAATCGGCTCGTCGTGGTCGTTGCGTTGGAAGACGAAGACGCGCCGGACGACCCCCGCCTGGTTCGCGGCCAGCCCGATGCCGTTCGCGTCGTGCATCAGCGCGGTCATGCGCTCGACGAGCCGCCGCAGGTCGTCGTCGAACTCCGCGACCTCGTGCGCACGCATTCCGAGCACTGGATCGGGCCACTGGCGGATCTGCGCCAGCGCCAGCTGTCGGCGCGCTTCGCGCTCGCCGTCGAGGTGCTCGTCCCTGACCTGCCCGTGCTCGCGGCTCACGCGGGGCAGTGTAGTGCCGCGCCTGGCACGCGCGGCACTCGTTTCAGAGGCCCTGGGGATCGACGTCGACGACGACCGCGAGGCCCGCCTTGCGCATCGCCGGGGCGGCGGCGGCGAGGGCCTTCGCGGCCCGCGCCGCGAGGGCGCCGGGCCGCTCGGTCTTCGCGACGAGCTGCGCACGATGGCGCCCGCGCAGGCGCAGGATCGGCGCGGGCCCGAGCAACTCGTCGCCGCCCAGCGCGGTCTTGAGCTCGTCGAGCGCGCGCATCGGCGCCTCCGGCTCGCGGCCCGAGACGACGATCCGGACGAGGTGGCTGAACGGCGGGTAGCCGAGCGCGCGGCGGCGCTCGAGCTCCCCGGCCAGGAAGCCCTCGACGTCGTGCCGTGCGGCAAGCTGGACGGTGCGCGCGTCCGGCTGGAACGTCTGGATCAGCACGCGTCCGGGCGCATCGCGCCCGCTCCGACCGGCGAGTTGCGTCAGCAACTGGAAGGTCCGCTCCTCGGCGCGAAGATCCGGGAGCGCCATCCCGGTGTCGGCGTCGACGACCGCCGCCAGCGCGACCCCCCCGAAGTGGTGACCTTTCGCGACCATCTGCGTACCGAGCAGGACGGCGCGGTCGGCGACGGCGAAGCGTTCGAGCGCGGCCGCAGGATCCTTCGTATCCGCGTCGAGCCGGATCAGCTCCAGCTCGGGGACACGCGCCGCGAGCTCGCGCTCGAGCCGTTGCGTCCCGGCGCCGATCCGCGCGAGCTCGGCCGACCCGCATTCGGGGCAGAGCTCGGGCGCGGGCTCGCCGAAGCCGCAATGGTGGCAGCGGAGTCCTTGCCACGACTGGGGGCGCGCCGCCGGGCTTCGCCCGGTGGCGCTGCCGGACATGGAGTGGAGGACGAGCGCGACGTCGCAGTTCGGGCAGCGGCGCGTGACGCCGCACGTCCGGCAGTGGATCGCGGGTGCCAGACCGCGCCGGTTGAGGAGAAGGATCGCCTTGCCACCTCGGTCAGCGATCTTCCCGAGCTCGGCGAGGAGCGGCGCCGAGAGCGGGTAGCCCCGCTCGCGGCGAAGATCGACGACGCGAATGGGCGGGAGCCGGCCAAGCAAGCGACCGCCGAGGTCCAGCCGCTCGAGCGCCGCCCAGCTCTCCGGCCGCGGCGTGGCGCTGCCGAAGACCGCCACCGAGCCCTCCAGCGACGCCCGCTTGGCGGCAACCGTGCGCGCGTCGTAGCGCGGGTCCGAGTCCTGCTTGTAGGAGGGGTCGTGCTCCTCGTCGACGACGATCAGCCCGAGCCCGCGCACCGGCGCGAACACCGCAGAGCGTGCGCCGACGACGACGCGAGCCTTGCCCGAAGCGATCCGCTCGCGCTCGTCGCGGCGCTCGGCCTCGGTCAGGCCGGAATGGAGCAGCGCGATCCGCTCCCCGAAGCGGACCTGGAAGCGGCCGAGTGCCTGCGGGGTGAGCGCGATCTCGGGGACGAGCACGATCGCACCCAGTCCTCGCTCGAGCGCGGCCGCGCAGGCTCGGAGGTAGACCTCGGTCTTGCCGCTGCCCGTTGCTCCATAGAGCAGGAAGCGGCCGCCCCCGGCGTCGATCGCCTCGACGATCCGCGCGAGCGCTGTCTCCTGCTCGAGCGTCAACGCCGCCGGCTCGGCCTCGCCCGGCAGACCCGCCGGGACGGGCCTCGGCTCACCCCGTCGAGCTCGCGCCCGCGGTGCGACGAGCTCGAGCGCGCGCGCAGGCGTCGAGCCGTAGTAGTCGGCGAGCCAGAGCGCGAGGTCGACGAGCGGGGGCGGGATCTCGTCGAGCACGCCCCGGACCGGCGCGGCCTTGACGCCGATCGGCGGCGCGGCCTCCGGCCCGACGACCACCCCCCGCACTTCTGACCGCCCGAACGGCACGGACACGACGGCGCCCTTCCCCACCCCGTCCGGCGCCTCGTAGGTGAATGGCCGCGCCACAGCGCGCGCGGAGACGAGCGGATACACGGAGGCGTAGGACACGCCTCCAGACTAGGGATCAGGCGGGCTGTGCCTTCGGGCGGCGAAGGAAGAAATAGAGCGTTGGCCCGGCCAAAGCCACGAATGCCGCGACGAGCAGGATCGTGCTCTCCGGCAGCGCGCCTGCCTCCTGCAGCTCGTGCAGACCCTGCGCGAGCAGCCAGGCGGCGAAGGCGAGGAGCAGCACGCTCGTCACCTTGAAGAACCGTCGCAGGTCGAGGTGCTCGGCCCCGCGGTAGAACAGGTAACCCAGGAACACGGCCGCCGCGAGGCCCGCGCCACCGCTCGCGCCGGCGACGAGCGAGTTCGAGCCTTCGACCGTGCCGAAGAGGAAGAGCGCGGTCTCGACGCCCTCCCGCAGGACCCCGACGAACGCGACCGCGGCGAGCGCCAGGGCCGAGCCGGTGGCGAGCGCGCTCTCGACCTGGGACTCGAGCTGCTGCCGGATCGAGCGCGCCTGGCGGCGCATCCAGAAGATCATCCAGGTGAGTAGGCCGGCCGCGACCAGCATGCCGGCACCCTCGAAGGCCTTCTCCGCGGTCCCTTCGAGCTCGGCCCCGATGCCGAAGAGCAGCGCGCCGACGGCGAGCGAGATGAGGAGCGCAGCGGCGGCGCCGAGCCAGACCGGCCAGAAGCCGTCCCGCCGACCGGTGCGGTTCAGGAACGCGAGGACGATGCCCACGACGAGCGAGGCCTCGAAGCCCTCGCGAAGCAGAACCAGCCCTGCGCCCAACCCGTGCCTCCTTTGTAAGGTCGATCTGCGGTGGAGTGTAAGGCACGCCTTACAACGCGCGCGACTATAGTGGCCACACGGCCCCCCGTCAACAGGGATCGACCGCATGGCTCACCGACACTCAGTCGACGACTACCTCGAGACGATCTGGTTTCTCGCCTTCCCGATCGGCGAGTACCGCCCGGTGACGACGGGGACACCGACCCTTGCCTCCCGGGTCGCGGAGATGCTCGGCGTCTCCCGAGCCTCCGCGGGCGAGATGCTGAAGCGGCTCGAGGCCGACGGCCTCGTCGCGCGCGGCGAGCGGAAGGAGGCGATCCTCACCCGCAGGGGGCGGGAGCGGGCGGAGAGGGTCGTGCGCCGCCACCGAATCGTCGAGCGGCTGCTGACCGACTTCATGGGCTACACGGCGGCCGAGGCCCACGTCTTCGCGGACGAGCTCGGCGAGTCGTTCAGCGACGACATGATCGAGCGGATCGACGAGAAGCTCGGCCGTCCGCAGCGTTGCCCACACGGCTGGCCGGTCGACACCGACTTCGAGCAGAGGGAGAACCCCGAGCTCGCCCCCCTCTCGACCCTCGGCCCCGGCGACCGCGCGACGATCGTTCGGCTCGCCGAGCACGACGGTGAGCTCCTGCACTGGTTCTACGACCACGGGCTCGTCCCGGGCGCGGAGCTCGAGGTGCGCGACGCCCAGCCGGCCGCGGGCCAGCTCACCGTGAGCCTGAACGGGGACGAGCGCGAGGTCGGCGAGCGCGCAGCAGCCGGCCTGTTCGTCAGGCGAACGTAAAGGGATAGGCCGGAGGCTTGTCCCTCTACGCGTGCGCAGCGACGATCCCGGCAGCGCCGCGGAGGGCCTCGGCCTTGTCCGTCCGCTCCCAGGTGAAGTCGTGGTCGTCGCGGCCGAAGTGGCCGTACGCAGCGGTTTTGGCGTAGATCGGGCGGCGCAGGTGGAGGTCGCGGATAATCGCAGCCGGCCGTAGATCGAAATACTCGCGGACGAGCTGCTCGATCTGCGCGACGGGGATCCGCTCGGTTCCGAAGCAGTCGATCTCGAGCGAGACCGGGTGCGCGACGCCGATCGCGTAGGCGACCTGGAGCTCGCAGCGGCTGGCGAGCCCCGCGGCGACCACGTTCTTCGCCACGTAGCGGGCGGCGTACGCCCCTGAGCGGTCGACCTTGGTCGGGTCCTTGCCGGAGAACGCGCCGCCGCCGTGCCGGGACATGCCGCCGTAGGTGTCGACGATGATCTTGCGTCCGGTCAGCCCCGTGTCCCCCATCGGCCCGCCGAGGACGAACTTCCCGGTCGGGTTGCAGTAGAAGAAGTCCTTGTCCCCGAGGAGGCGCTTCTCGTCGTAGAGATGAGCGGGCAGGATCGGTCGCAGGACGTGCTCGGCGAGATCGGGCTTGACCAGCGCCTCGCAGTCCAGCCCGTCGCGGTGCTGCGTGGAGATGAGCACGCGAACGATCTCGACCGGGCGCAGGTGACCGTGTTCGTCAGTCTCGTAGCGGATCGTCACCTGCGACTTGCCGTCGGGCCGCAGATAGGGGAGCACATCGGCCTTGCGCACCTCGGCGAGCCGCTTGCAAATCATGTGGGCGAGCGTGATCGGCAGGGGCATCAGCTCGTCGGTCTCGTCGGTCGCGTAGCCGAACATCATTCCCTGGTCGCCCGCGCCGACGCGGTCGAGCGGGTCGTCGTCGCCGGGGTCGTGCTGGACCTCGTAGGACGTATCGATCCCCTGCGCGATGTCAGGCGACTGCTCGTCGATCGCGACCATCACGCCGCACGTCTCGGCGTCGAAACCGTACTTGGCGCGGTCGTAGCCGATCTCCCGAATCTTGGTGCGGACGCGGCGCGGGATGTCGACGTAGATCTCGGTCGTGACCTCGCCGGCGACGACGACGAGGCCCGTCGTGATCAGCGTCTCGCAGGCGACACGGCCGTCCGGATCCCCCGCGAGGACGGCGTCGAGGATCGTGTCGGAGATCTGATCGGCCATCTTGTCGGGATGGCCCTCGGTGACGGACTCCGAGGTGAAGAGGAACGAGCGGTCGGACACGGGCGCGAAGGCTACCGGACGGAGGCGAATCCCTTGACCGTGAGGACGTCGCCGTCGCCCGAGTCGGCGAGCCGCGGCCCTGCTTCAGGCCGGTGATGCCGCCTTCCGCGTTCGTGACGACGAGCTTGCCGTCGAAGACCGCGTAGTAGATCGAGACCTTCCCGAGCGTGAGCTTCTTCGCCGGGACGCCTGGGACCTGTGCATCCTCCGGGGCCTTCTGGGCGAGCGCGCCAGCAGGGGAAGGGCCGCGGCGAGACGACGCACCGGGCTGATCCTACTCGCCTCTCGGACGCCTACCCATCAGCGAGGCGACGAGGTCACCGAGGCTGTCGCCCTCGAGGATCCGGCACACGCCCTCGGTGATCGGCAGCTCGATCCCCAGGCGGTGCGAGAGGTCGCGCAGCACCGGCGCGGTCGTCAGGCCCTCGACCACCTGGCCGATCTGCGCGATCGCCTCCTCCGCGGTTGCGCCCTGCGCGATCAGCTCGCCCGCGTGGCGGTTGCGGCCGTAAGGGCTGTAGCAGGTGACGATCAGATCGCCCATCCCGGCGAGGCCGGCGAAGGTCTCGGGGCGCGCGCCGTACGCCTCGCCGAGGCGCGCCATCTCGGCAAGCCCGCGCGTGATCAGCGCCGCCTTGCCGTTGTCGCCGAGACCGAGGCCGTCGACGCCGCCGGCCGCGAGCGCGATCACGTTCTTCGCCGCAGCGCAGAGCTCGACGCCGGCCAGGTCGGGATTGACGTAGACGCGGAAGACCATCGAGTTGATCGCGTGCTGCAGCTCGACTGCGAGCTCCTCGTCCTCGCTGGCGATCACCGCGGCGCTCGGCAGGCCCTCGGCGATCTCCTCAGCCATGTTCGGACCGGAGAGGACGGCGACCGGGCGGTCGCGGACGAGGGTCGAGAGCCGCTCGCCGGTCGCGGGATCGAGGCCCTTCGAGAGCGACAGCGCGGCTCCGCCGGGCGGCAGCGCGGCGGCGATCTCGGCGAAGGCGCGGCTCGGCAGGGCGAGGACGTAGAGGTCGGCGCCGACCGGGGTCTGGTGCGCCGCCGTCACGTCGCGCAGGTCGACGGTCGTCAGGTACCGCGGGTTCCGACCCGACTGGGCGATCGCCGCCGCCTGGTCGGGGTCGCGGCAGACGAGCGTGACCTCGTGGCCGCGGTCGGCGAGGAGGCGCGAGAACGCCGTCCCCCAGGAGCCGCCGCCGATGACGGCGGCCTCCATCACCGGCTCCCTGTGGACGAATCGTTACGCATTCGTCACACCTCCAGTGCCAGGCACTGGTTGTGGAAAAGTCCGCCGCACCGGGCGAGTCTAAAGCGGCCTAGGACCGGCGGACGAAGTCGATCGAGACCGGGACGCCTTCGAGCTCGAACCGCTCGCGCAGCCGGTTCTCGACCCAGTAGCCGTAGTCACGGGTGACGAGGCTCGGGTCGTTGACGAACAGGCGGAAGCGCGGGGGGCGGGTCTGGGTCTGCGTCCCGTAGAGCAGGTTGAGCCGGCGCCGATCCCGCGTTGGCGGCTGCCGGGCCGCGCGCAACTCCTCCAGGAAGCGGTTGAGCTCGGGTGTCGGGATCCGGACGGTATCACGCGCAAAGAGCTGCTCGACGCGGTCGAGAAGGCGCGCGACGCCGCGGCCGGTCTTGGCCGACACGGTGGCGATCCCCGGCCGCTGGCGCAGCCGGTGCTCCAGGCGCGGCCGGAGGTCCTCTACCTTCACCTGCCCGATGTCCCACTTCGAGAGCACGACGAGCGTCGCGCAGTTCGCCTTGCGCGCGATGTCGGCGACGGCGAGGTCCTGGTCGACGAGCCCCTCGCTCGCGTCGACGACGACGAGGGCGATGTCGGCCCGCTCGGCGGCATCGAGCGCGCGCAGCTCCGAGTAGTACTCGATCTGTTGCCGCTGCCGCCGCTTCCGCCGCAGCCCCGCCGTGTCGACGAGGACGAACGTCGTCTCGCCGCGCGCGAAGACGGTGTCGATCGCGTCGCGGGTCGTTCCCGGCACGTCGGAGACGATCACGCGCTCCTCGCCGAGGATCGCGTTCAGCAGGCTCGACTTGCCGACGTTCGGCCGGCCGAGGATCGCGACGCGAATCGCGTCCTCTCCCACCTGCGCCGGCCTGGAAACTGCCCCGAGGGAATTTAGGCGCGCGACGATCGCGTCGAGCAGGTCGCCGGTGCCGTGGCCGTGCAGCGCGGAGAGCGGGATCGGCTCACCGAGGCCGAGCCGGTGGAACTCGACCGCGGCGGCATCGTGCGCGGGATCGTCGATCTTGTTCGCGAGCAGGAACACGGGCTTGCGCGCCTCCCGCAGGATCTGCGCGACCTCCTCGTCGCCCGGCGTAATCCCGAGCTGCACGTCGACCACGAAGAGCACGAGGTCTGCCTCGGCGACCGCGGCCCGTGCCTGCTCGGCGACGCTGCGCGTGATCGGAGAGGGATCGACGATGTCGAGGCCGCCGGTGTCGATCAGCAGGAACTGCGTCCCCGCCCACTCACAGACGAGTTCCTTGCGGTCGCGGGTGACACCCGCCGTCTCGTGCACGACCGCCGCGCGAGAGCCCGTCAGCCGGTTGACGAGCGTCGACTTGCCGACGTTCGGGAAGCCGACGACGGCAACCGTGCCGGCCAGGCCTTCGGCCACGGCTACGCGGCGGCGCGGGCCCGGACGAGCTGCTCGATGTGGTCGACGACCTCCTCGACGGCGAGCGTGGTCGTGTCGATCAGCTCGGCGTCCTCCGCCGGCTGCATCCGCGCCGCGTCGCTTTCGTCGCGGAGCCGCAGGTCGGTCGCGAGCGCGTCTGCGCCGATCTCGGGCCGTTCCGCGAGGCGTCGGCTCGCGCGTATCCCTGCGTCCGCCTTGAGGTAGACCTTCACGTCGGCGTTCGGGACGACGACCGTGCCGATGTCGCGGCCCTCGATCACGACGTCGCCTTCCTGGGCAAGCTCTCGCTGGCGCTCGCGCATCACTTCGCGCACCTCGTGATGGCGGGCGACGACCGGGACGAGCCGGTCGATCTCGGCCCGGCGGATCGCGGCGGTGACGTCGGTGCCGCCGATGAAGCAGCGACCGTGCTCGTCGAAGTCGACCGGGTTCGCGGCCGCGAGCTCGGCGAGCCGCGCGCCCTTGTCGAGTGGGACACTCTCGCTCTTGGCCAGCCATGTCAGCGCGCGGTACATCGCTCCGGTGTCGAGGTAGCGGAAGCCCAGACGCTCCGCGAGGCTCCGCGCCACGGTGCTCTTCCCGGCCCCGGCGGGGCCGTCGATGGCGACGATCATGCGCTTCCGCCTTCGGCGGAAGCGCTCGCCGGCGCGAGCGGGGAGGGCGTCCCGGGTTTCCACTTTGAAGGCCGCAGTTTGGGTGCCATGGCAGGTGAAGGTCTGGCGTCGGGGTCACTGAGACAGGTCGCGCAAGTCGTTCATCGTTGAACGACTTGCGTAAGGAGTTCGTAGAAGCCGGGGAAGCTTACCGACACGGCCTCCGCACCCCCGACCCGGACGCCCTCGCGCGAGACGAGGCCCGCGACCGCCCCGAGCATCGCGATCCGGTGGTCGCCGCCCGAGTCCATAGCCCCACCCTTAGGGCGGGTGGGCACACCCACCACCCTGAAACCATCATCACTCGATTTGATCCGCACGCCAAGGGCGCGTAGGGCATTTGTGACAGTTTCGATCCGGTCCGATTCCTTTTGCCGCAGCTCGGCGGCGCCGCGGACGACGCTCTCGCCGCGCGCCATCGACGCGGCGAGGGCGAAGAGGGGCAACTCGTCGATTAGGCCCGGCACCTCGTCGGGCTCGACCTCGGTGGCGACGAGATCGGCGTGCTCGACCTCGATGTCGGCAACCGGCTCGCCGCCGGAGGCGGTGCGGTTGTACAGCGAGATCCGTGCGCCCATCCGCTCGAGGACGTTCATCAGGCCCGTTCGGGTCGGGTTGACGCCGACGCCTGCGAGGCGCAGCCGCGACCCGGGCAGCAGCGTCGCCGCGACCAGAAAGGGCGCAGCCGACGAGAAATCGCCCGGGACCTGGAGTCGCAACGGCTGGAGCCCGACGGCCGCCCGCACCTCGACGAGCCCCGGCACCGTACGCACCGTCGCGCCCGCCGCGCGGAGCATCCGCTCCGTGTGGTCGCGCGTGGCAACGGGCTCGAGGACCGTCGTCGGCCCGCCCTCGGCGAGCAGCCCCGCGAGCAGGACGCAGGACTTGACCTGCGCGCTCGCGACCGGGGGCTCGTAGCGGATCGGCGCGAGCGCCCGCCCCTCGATCCGAAGCGGCAGGCGGCCGTCCTCGGTCTCGACCACGGCGCCCATCTGCGCGAGCGGCTCCGCGATCCGCCTCATCGGCCGGCGGCTGAGCGACTCGTCCCCGGTCAGCTGGAACCTCTCTCCTCGCTGCCCGGCCAGCATCCCCGCCAGCAGCCGCACGAGCGTCCCCGCGTTGCCGCAGTCGATCGGCTCGCCCGGCTCGTGCAGCCCGCGCAGGCCTCTGCCCGCAACGCGAACGGTGTCTCCGTCTTCGCCGACCTCGACGCCGAGCGCCCGCGCGGCGGCGATCGTCGACTCCGTGTCGGCCGAGCGGCCGAAGCCCTTGATCACGCTCTCTCCGTCCGCGACCGACCCGATCAGCACGGCTCGGTGCGAGATCGACTTGTCGCCGGGCACGGCGACGCCGCCCTGCACGCTCGCCGCCGGCTCGACCCTCATCGGCCGATCCTCGGCCGATGAGCGGGGAAGGGGCCCCATAGGTCCCCGCCGGGCGTCGCCGGCTGTGCTGGCGACGCTTCCAGTGCGAGCGGAACCGGGAGGTTCCCCCATGAACACCGGCCTCTGGAAGGAAGGGGCCCGTGGGGGAAACCTGACCAGCCGCGAAGCGGCTGAACTGGGACAGCCCCCCAGGGGGACGCCGAAGGCGGCCCCCACGGGAGCGAGCCGAAGGCGAGCGACCTCATTCGAGCACGGGCGAGACCGACACGCCGTAGCCCTGCGCCTCCAGCAGCCCGGCCGCCCGCGCCGCCTCACTCTCGCCGGTGACGAGGATCGTCAGGATCCCGCCGCGTTCGGGCGAGAAGTGGCGGAGCTCGAAGTCCTCGATGTTGATCCGCTCGGCACCGAGCGCCTGGGTGATTCCGGCGAGCACGCCCGGACGGTCGGGGACGTGGACGGTCACGCGCTGCAACGAGCCGGGGTCGGGGTAGGCGTCGGCGAGCATCCGCCGCCGGTTGCCGGACGCCTCGGCGATCCAGCGCGCAAGCGTTCCGGCGTCGTGCGCGGCGAGCGCCTGCTCCAGCTGCTCGACCCGCCGGCGGTGCTCGGCGAGCGTCTCGGCGAGCGGCCCGGCGTTGTCGAGGAAGATGTCGACCCAGATCCGCGGGTTCGCGCCCGCGACCCGGGTCATGTCCCGCAGCGAGCCCCCCGCCGCGGCCAGCGGATCGTGCCCCTCGATCCGCCCCGCCCCTGCCTGGTTGACGAGCACGTTCGCGAGCGCATGCGGCAGGTGGCTCGTCAGCGCGACCAGGCGGTCGTGGGCCTGCGGGTCGATCGCCACCGGGACGGCGCCCAGCGAGACGACGAAGCCGTGCACGAGCCGGTAGCGGTCCGGGTCGGTCGCGGCGCCCGGGGTCAGGAACCACGTCGCGCCCTCGAAGAGGTCGGCGGACGCGTGGCCGGGCCCGTGCGCCTCGCGGCCGCACACGGGGTGGCCGCCGACGAAGCGCTCCGACAGCGAGCGCGCCCAGTCCTTCGTCGAGCCGACGTCGGTGACGGTGGTCGCGTCGGGGGCAACCTCGAGCACCGCCTTGACCTGCGAGGCGAGCTGCGTGACCGGAACGGCAACGACGGCGAGGTCGGCCTCGATGACCGCCTCCTCGACCGAGCCCGCAGGGACGTCGACCGCACCGCGCTCGGCAGCGACCTGGAGCGCCTCGGGGTCTCCGTCGTAGCCGGTGACGTGCTCGGCGCCGGCGCGCTTCGCCGCCAGGCCGACGGATGCCCCCATCAGGCCCGTGCCCACGACCGCGAGCTTCATCTAGCCCAGCTCTTTGCCCATCAGACCGACGAACTCCCGGACCTCGTCGGCGAAGGCGGCGAACTCCGCAGTCGGGATCTGCTGGGGCCCGTCGGAGAGCGCCTCTTCCGGCCGCGGGTGCGTCTCGACGATCAGCCCGTCGGCACCGACCGCGACCGCGGCGCGGGCGAGCGGCAGCACGAGATCGCGCCGGCCGGCCGCGTGTGAGGGGTCGACGATCACGGGCAGGTGGGTCTCGTGCTTGAGGACGGCGACGGCGCCGAGATCGAGGGTGAACCGCGTCGAGGTCTCGAAGGTCTTGATCCCGCGCTCGCAGAGGATGATCCGCTCGTTTCCCTCCTTGGCGATGTACTCGGCCGCCATCAGCAGCTCCTCGACCGAGGTCGAGAGCCCACGCTTCAGCAAGACCGGCTTGTGCGCCCGGCCGACCTCGGCGAGCAGGAGAAAGTTCTGGCTGTTGCGGGCGCCGATCTGGATCACGTCGGCCGACTCGAGCACGGCCTCGACGTGCCGCGGGTCCATCAGCTCGGTGACGATCGGTAGCCCGGTCTCCGCCTTCGCCTCCTGCAGCAGGTCGAGCGCATCGACGCCGAGGCCCTGGAAGGTGTACGGCGAGGTGCGCGGCTTGAAGGCGCCGCCGCGCAGCATCGTCGCCCCCGCCGCGGCGACGGCCCGGGCCGTCTCCATCGTCTGCTCGCGCGTCTCCACCGAGCACGGCCCGGCGATCAACCCGAACCACGAGTCGCCGATCTTGCGCCCGTCGACCTCGATCACCGTCGGGTCGGCCGAGACCTCGCGCGCGACGAGCTTGTACGGCTTGAGGATCGGCAGCACCTGCGCGACGCCCGGGTAGCCCTCGAGCGGCAGCGTCGCGAGCAGCTCGCGGTCGCCGGTCGCGGCGATCACGGTCGCCTCACGCCCGACGGAGACGCGCGCGTCCACGCCGGCCTCCTGCAGGCGGGCGACGACGTGATCCGCCTCGTCGCCGGTTGCGCCGGCCTCCATCACGATCAGCAGCTCCGGGGAGTGGACGGTGGCCATTCCCGAAGTCTAGGTCGCTACTCGGGCTCGGGCAGCGCGTCTGGCGCAGGGCTGCGCACGAACAGGGCCCGCTGGACCCAGTGCGGCATCCACCAGTTCCAGCGCCCGAACAGCGTGATGAGCGACGGCACGAGGACCGCTCGGATCAGAGTCGCGTCGATCAGAACACCCGCCGCGAGGCCGATCCCGAACTGCTTGATGTCCGGCCCAGGACCGGTCGAGAGCGAGAAGAAGGCGAAGACGAGCACCAGCGCGGCGCTCGTCACGAGCTTGCCGGTGCGGGCGAGGCCGAGCGAGACGGCCTGGTTCGTGTCGCCGGTCTGGTCGTAGGCCTCACGAATGCGTGTGACGATGAAGACCTCGTAGTCCATCGAGAGCCCGAACAGGAACGCGAAGATCATCAACGGGATCCAGGAGATGACGGCGTCGGTCGCCTTGATCCCCCAGATGGCGTCGCTGCCGTGTCCCTGCTGGAAGATGAACACGACGACGCCGAACGCGCAGCCCAGTGAGATGAGGTTGAGGATCACGGCCTTCAGCGGCAGGACCACCGACCGGAACGCCCGCATCAGCAGCAGGAAAGTGAGCAGGACGACGAAGGCGAGCACGTAGGGGAAGTTGCCGTAGACGGCGTGGACGAAGTCGCGTTCCTCCGCGGCGACGCCGCCGAGAGTGATCCGCGTGTTCCCGCCAGCTGCGTCCTCCGTCGCCGGCAGCACGTCGTGCTGGAGCCGTGAGATCACCTTCCGCATCGGCTTGGCGGACGAGTCGTCCGTCCCGAACGCCTCGACGATCGCGGTGCCACCTTTTCGCCAGGCCGGCGGCGCGGCGGCCCCGGCGATGCCCTTTGTTCTCTCGAGCGTCGAGACGAGCAAGCGCAGCTTCTGCGGCTCGGTCCCGCGCTCGACAAGGATGTCGAACGGCTTCAGCACGCCCGCGCTGATCCCGGCCGCTGCGAGCGCGTCGCGCCCGTCGAATGCGTCGCCGCTCCCCGGTAGGTTCTTCGCCTCCGCGTCGGAGGGGTTGAGCTGCGCCGCCGGGATCAGCAGGAGCACGACGATCGCGAGCCCTGCGAGCAGGATCGGGACCGGCCGCTTGACGACGTAGCCGGCCCACCGGTGCCAGAAGCCCACCTCGCCCGGATCGGCGGAGACGATCTTCTTCGGGATCACGCGCAGGCTGTCGATCCGCGTCCCCATCTTGTAGAGCAGCACAGGTAGGAGCGTGATCGACGCCAGCACCGAGACCGCCGGGATCAACATGCCGCCGATGCCGATCGAGCGGATGAACGGCAGCGGCAGGATGACCATGCTGAGCAGCCCGATCGCGACCGTCGAGCCGGAGACGACGACGGAGCGGCCGGCGTGGGTCATCGTCTCGACGAGCGCGCTCTCGGTGTCTCGCCCGTGGTGGAGCTCCTCGCGGAAGCGGAACAGCATCAGCAGCGAGTAGTCGATCGCGACGCCGAGGCCGACCAGCGCCACCAGGAACTGGACGATGATCGAGACGTTGGTGACGTAGGTCAGGGCCCAGACGAGGCTGAAGGTGGTCAGGATCGACATCGCGGCGACGACCAGCGGCAGCGTGACGGCAGGGAGCGTCCCGAAGACGAAGAGCAGGACGAGCAGGGCGCCGAGGCCGCCGATCAGGATCTCGATCGCGAGGCTCGGGCCTCCTGTGCCGCCGATGTCCTCCTGGAGGGGGTCACGGCCCGTGAGGTTGACGGTGAGGCCGGCCGGCGACGCCTCTTTCAGCGCCGCGCGCACCCGCTTGATGTGCACGTTCGAGTTGAACCCCGGCGTCCCCGGCGGGTAGATCTCGGCGAAGGTCGTGTGCCGGTCTTTCGAGACGTAGGCATTCGACCCGGTCGAGAAGTACGAGCTCGTGCGCGAGCCGGGGTTGACGGCCGCGGCCTTCTCGACCGCCCGCTCGATCCCTTTCGCCTGCGTGACGTCCCCGTCCGAGCGGAAGACCGCGACGAGCGGCGCCTGCTCGCCGTTGCCGAACGTCTTCAGCGCGCGCTGGTTCGACTCGTAGGCGGAGTAGCCTGGGATCGAGAAGGACTCGAACCAGCGGTCGGACAGGCGCGAGGTCGTGAAGATCCCGAAGAGAAACAGGGCGATCCAGGTGAGGACGACGAGCCGGCGGTGGCGGATGACGAAGTGGGCGAGGCGCTCGAGCACGCCTCCCCACGTTACGGACCCGTGGTAGGGCTACGCAAGTCCGGCCCGGTATGCTGAGACCAGATGGTGACCCTCTCGCTTCGACCCTGGCTGTGGCGGCGCTGGCGAGGCGGGAGCATGCGCGCGGCGTAGGTCGCCCGCACAGCCGCCTCGCCGCTTCGGGCCTCTCCGGCGAGAGGCCTTTTTCGTACGCTCACGACGGGAGGTTCACCCACCATGAAGATCTTCTCCGGCATCCAGCCGACCGGCGACAAGCACCTCGGCAACCTGATCGGCGGCTTCCGTCAATACGCGGCCACGCAGGAGCAAGGCGAGGCGTTCTTCTGCATCGTCGACCTGCACTCGATCACGGTCGACTACGATCCGGCCGACCTGCGCCGGCGGACGCTCGACCTCGCGGCGCTGCTGTTTGCGACCGGGCTCGACGCGGAGCGCTCGGCCGTCTTCTGCCAGAGCCACGTGACCGCGCACGCCGAGGCGACGTGGCTGCTCTCGGCCGTGACGAGCTACGGACAGCTCGGCAGGATGACCCAGTTCAAAGACAAGGGCGACCGGCAGGAGTTCGTCTCCGCGGGCCTCTTCACGTACCCGGTGCTGATGGCCGGCGACATCCTGCTCTACCAGACCGACATCGTCCCGATCGGCGACGACCAGCGGCAGCACCTGGAGCTCGCGCGGGACATCGCGGAGCGGTTCAACGCCCGCTTCGGGGAGACGTTCGTCGTTCCCCGGGGCGTCTATCCCGAGGTCGGCGCGCGGATCATGGATCTCCAGGAGCCGACGAGCAAGATGTCGACAACGGGCGGAACCGAGCAGGGCACGGTGCTGATCCTCGACGAGCCGGACGTGGTCCGGCGGAAGTTCAAGGCCGCGGTCACCGACTCGGGCCGTGAGGTGCGCCGCGGCGAGGACAAGCCCGGGATCACGAACCTCGTCGACATCATGGCCGTCGCGACCGGGGAGCCGTCGGAGGCGGTCGAGCGACAGTTCGACGGCGCCGGCTACGGGCAGTTCAAGGAGGCGGTCGGCGAGGCGGTGGTCGCGCTGCTGGCGCCGATCCAGGAGCGCTTCGCCCTGTTGCGGGCGGACGAGCCGGAGCTGCTGCGGCTGCTGTCGATCGGAGCGGACAAGGCGCGGACGGCGTCGGCGCCGACGCTGGCGGCGATGTACGACCGGATGGGGTTCGTGCGCCCCGGCTGACGAGCCCTTGACGCGCACCATTGCGATCATCGGCGGCACCGCGGCGCTGACGGCCGTCGCGGGCGTGCTCAGCTACGCGGGCACCTCGCCCACGGCCGTCTTCGTTCTCTCCGGCGCGGCGCTCGGCGGGCTTGCCTGGCTCATCGGCGTGGCCACGGAGTCAGTCGGCGTCCGTTTCGGCCCCGCCGTGACGGGCGCACTCCAGTCCACGCTCGGGAACCTTCCCGAGCTCTTCATCGTCCTCTTCGCGCTCTCCGCCGGCGAGCTGGTGGTCGCCCAGACTTCGATCCTCGGCTCGCTCTTCGCCAATGCGCTGCTCGTCCTCGGACTGGCGATCGTCGCGGGCTCACGGAGGGCGTCGGACGGCCAGATGCGGTTCCGGAGACGGCTGCCGAACGACACCGCCACGCTCCTGCTGCTCGCGCTGTCGGCGATCGCCCTGCTCGGCTTGTCCGACCGGCTCGGCGACCGCGCAAGCCAGCACCAGGTCGAGATCTCGGTGGTGGGGGCGATTTGTCTCCTCGGCGTGTACGGCGCCTGGCTCTGGTCCTACCTTCGCTCCGAGCGCGGCGTCGAGCCCGCCGTCGAGGAGCCGGCTCACGGCGCGATGCCGTTCGCGGGAGGCATCGTCACCCTCGCGGTGGCCGGTGTCGCCGCCGCCTTCGTCTCCGACTGGTTCGTCGACTCGCTCGACTCGGCGATCGAGACGCTCCACATCTCGAGGGCGTTCACGGGGATCGTCATCGTGGGGATCGCAGGGAACGCGGTCGAGAACGTCGTCGGGATCACGCTCGCTGCGAGGGGCCGCTCCGACCTCGCGATCTCGGTCGTGAAGAACTCCGTGGCGCAGGTGGCGGCCTTCCTGTACCCCGCGCTGGTGCTCGTGTCGCTCCTCTTCACTGAGCGGCTGACGTTCGTGCTCAACCCGGTCTACATCGGGGCCCTCGCTGTGACCGCCCTCGCCGTCTGGCAGATCACGGGCGACGGCGAGGCGTATGCATTCGAAGGACTGGCACTCGTCGCGATCTATGCGGTGCTCGCAACGGTCACGTTCTTCGAGTAGTCGTGCCGACCAGGGCTTTGAGACGGGCGACCTCCCGTGCGGTGAGCAGCCGCCACTCGCCGGGCTCGAGGCCGCTCAGGCCGAGCCCAGCGTAGCGGCTGCGGTGGAGGCGGTGCACAGGGTGGCCGACCGCCTCGCACATCCGCTTGACCTGGTGCCTGCGCCCCTCGTGGATCGTCAGCTCGATCCGGCCGGGGCCGAGACGGCGCACCTGTGCCGGCGCGGCGCGGCCGTCGTCGAGCTCGACCCCTTCGCGGAGGCTGCGTAGCGCCTCTTCCGTCGGAGCGCCCTCGACCTCCGCCTCGTACACCTTGTCCACGTGGTAACGCGGGTGCGCGAGCCGGTGGGCGAGCTGACCGTCGTTTGTCAGCAGGAGGGCACCCGTCGTGTCGGCATCGAGGCGGCCGACCGGGACGACGCGCGGCTCGGCGGGAACGAGGCCGACGACAGTCGGCCGGCCGTGAGGGTCGCGGGCCGTGGTCACGACCCCGGGCGGCTTGTTGAGGAGCAGGTACGCGAGCGCCTGCTTCTCGACCGGCCGTCCGTCGACCTCGACGGTGTCGCCCGTGCCGACGAACGTGTTCAGCTCGCCGGGCCGCCTGTTCACCGAGACCCGGCCGGCCTTGATCAGCTCGTCGGCGGCCCGCCGCGAGGCGACCCCCGCGCGCGCCAGATACGCGTTCAGACGCATGGGCGAACTCTTATCCAAATCTCAGGATTCTCTTAGCCCCGGCTCAGAGGCTTCTCAGCTACAGCCCCGACGCTGTCCTCGTCCCTCGACGAAAGGAACAGCAGATGAGCAAGAGAACGATCATTGCCTCGGCCGGCGCCGCAGTCGCGCTTGCCGCGGGCGCCGGCGGGGCGTACGCGGCCGGCGGGTTCGGCGGGGGCTC
>JBKOVL010000292.1:0-9400 GCA_046723895.1 Actinomycetota bacterium
GCCCTCGCTCTACCTCGGGTTCGGGGAGGGCGCGGCCGCGCGCCTCGCCGCCGCGATCAGCCGGCGTCTACGGATAAGCGCCGAGGACGGTCCGACGATGAGCCGATAGAGCCAGAACCGAAGCCCGCCGCCGGCCGAACAGGATTGGCACCGCCCTGCGAGAGGCAGATAACGAGGGGTAGCCTAATCCCCACGTGAGCGTGCGAGACACCCTTCAGCGCCCGCTGCGCGACCTCCGCGTCTCTGTCACCGACCGTTGCAACTTCCGCTGCGTGTACTGCATGCCGAAGGAGGTTTTCGGACGTGACTACGCCTTCCTCGAGCGCCGCGAGCTCCTCACGTTCGAGGAGATCGAGCGCCTGGCACGCGCGTTCGCCGCGCACGGCGTCGAGAAGATCCGCATCACCGGCGGCGAGCCGCTCGTCCGTCGCGACCTCGAGCGCCTGATCGAGCAACTGGCGGCGATCGAGCTCGAAACGCCGCCGGCGGCCGGCAGAAACACAGGCGCGCCTGCGGCGCGCCGGGGGCTCGACCTGACGCTGACGACGAACGGGTCCCTGCTGCCGCAGAAGGCGCGGGCCCTGCGCGACGCAGGTCTCCGCCGAGTGACCGTCAGCCTCGACTCGCTCGAGGACGAGGTCTTCTCGGCGATGAACGACGTCGACTTCCCGGTCCGGCGCGTGCTCGACGGGATCGACGCCGCGGCGGCGGCCGGCCTGCCGGTGAAAGTGAACATGGTCGTCAAGCGCGGCCTGAACGAGGAGGCGATCCTGCCGATGGCGCGCGAGTTCCGCGCGCGCGGCCACATCCTCCGTTTCATCGAGTACATGGACGTCGGCCACACGAACGGCTGGAGGCTCGACGACGTCGTCTCGGCGGCGGAGATCGTCGAGACGATCGACGCCCAGTTTCCGCTCGAGCCGCTCGACCCGAACTACCCGGGTGAGGTGGCACGCCGCTGGCGGTACAGGGACGGCGCCGGCGAGATCGGCGTGATCGCGTCCGTGACGCAGCCGTTCTGCGGCAACTGCACCCGCGCGCGGCTGTCAGCCGAGGGGCGGCTCTACACGTGCCTCTTCGCGTTGCGCGGCCACGATCTGCGCGCGCTCGTCCGCGGCGGGGCCTCCGACGGGGACCTACACGAGGCAATCGGCCGCATCTGGCACAGGCGCACAGACCGGTACTCGGAGCTCCGCTCCGCACAGACAGGAGGTTTGCCCAAGGTCGAGATGAGCTACATCGGCGGCTGAACAGGCGGCCCCGCTCGAGCGGGCAGACCGCCTTGGTGAGACCCGCGACGGAAGAAAACGTCAGCCGCCGTCGTTAGAATCGCCAAGCCCGTCTGGGCTTCGTCCCATGACCGCATTCGTCGCAGCAGGCCGGAGACACCTGCCGAGGGGATGGCTCGACCTCGGGCTTCAGCTTGCGATCTGGTTCGGGTTCCTCGGCCTCTACCAGATCGCCCGCGGCATCGCCGACCGCAACCCGACCCGCGCATTCGAGAACGGGCTCGGAGTGATCAACATCGAGGAGCGCGTCGGCGACCTGTTCGAGGTCACGCTCGCGAACCTGATTTCCGGCTCGCGGTTCTTGACCTTCCTCGTCTCGTGGACGTACTGGAACTCCGAGTTCACGGTGGTGGGGCTCACGCTGCTCTTCGTCTACCTGCGCCGCTACGCGTACTTCCGCCGGTTCCGGAACTGGGTCCTGCTCGCAAACACGATCGGCCTCGTCGGCTACGTGCTCCTGCCGACAGCGCCGCCACGGATGTTCCCGACCTTCGGCTTCCCGGATACCCTCGCCGAGTTCGGCGGCCTGAACCACGGGAGCGGGCTGGTCCAGCTCGCGGCCAACCCGTATGCGGCGATGCCGAGCCTCCACGCCGCCGACGCGCTGATCGTCGGCGTGAGCATGGCCGTCGTCTGCCGACACTGGTGGTCGAAGACGCTCTGGCTGTTCTGGCCTGCGTGGGTCTGGTTCGCAGTGATGGCGACCGGCAACCACTTCTGGCTCGACATCCTCGCCGGGATCGTCGTCGCCGCTCTCTCGGCGGTTGCGATCTATCGGAAGCCGCTCTGGCGGCGTCTGCGCGCAGTCGCGGCCGCGGCCTGAGGTCGACCACCGCGAGCATCAAGGCCACCTACACGGACGGCGCGCGCCGCCTCGCCTCGCAGTCGATCTCGGGACTCGCACGGACGCGCCTCACGCCGTCGATGCTCACTGCCGCCGGCGTGTCGCTCTGCGTGCTCGCCTCCGTGCTCGTCTACTTCGAGTACCAGAACGAGTGGCTCTTCTTCTGGGCCGGGTCGATCGTGTTCGCAATCGGGTCGATCCTGGACATCCTCGACGGCGCGCTGGCGCGGGCCGGCGGGAAGGCGACGGTCTTCGGAGCGTTCCTGGACTCGACGCTCGACCGGGTGGGCGAAGCGTTCATGCTCGGCGCGATCTCGGTCGCGTTCGTCCGCGACAGTAACGAGACAGCGTTCCTGTTCACGTTCGCGGCAATGGCCGGGTCGTTCCTCGTCTCATACACCCGCTCGAAGGCAGAGACGCTCGGCCTGAAGGGCGATGTCGGGATCGGTTCACGCGCCGAGAGGGTGGTGGTCATCTGCCTCGGGTTGGCGGTCGCTCCGTGGGGCGGGCTTCAGTGGGCCATATACCTGCTCGCCGCAACCGCATGGATCACCGTCGGCCAGCGCATCTGGTTCGTGCGCCGACAGCTGCAGCAGCAGGGACGCGCCTAGCGCACGCGCGGCGTCGGACACTTCCTTGCCGGGTGCCTCTGCGTCTGGCAACACGTGTCCGGCACTGATGATATGGTGCTATCACCCCTGTGCTAGCACGAAGGAACGTCTTTGTCCGGATGCCGCGAGCGCTGAAGCGCCGGCTTGCCGGCGAGGTGAAAGAGACCGGCCGCAGCTTCAACGACGTCGCGGTCGGCCACCTTGCGGCCAGCTTCGCCGTCGCCTTCGAACCGAGCGGCCGCGCCGGCACCCCACCTCGGGAGGGCGGGTCGGTGCTGCTGCGGATGCCCCCCGAACTTAAGGAACGGCTCGTCAGGCGCGCGGCCGAGCGCAGGCAGACCGTGAACGAGCTGATCGTCGGGACGCTCTCAGAGCGGCTCGGCCTGAACGGAAAGGAAGCCATGGCCTCCACGAGCGGAAGGCAGAACGGACGCGCCCGTACAGGCGACAAGGTGCGCGTCGCGATCATCGGCATCGGCAATTGCGCCAACTCGCTGCTCCAGGGCGTTGAGTTCTACAAGGGCGCAACCCCCGAGGACTCGGTCCCGGGCCTGATGCACGTCGACCTCGGCGGCTATCACATCAGCGATATCGAGTTCGTCGCCGCATTCGACGTCGTCAAGGGCAAGGTCGGCGAGGATCTCGCCGACGCGATCTGGGCGGCGCCGAACGATACGATCAAGTTCGCCGACGTTCCGAAGACTGGCGTGCCCGTCTCGCGCGGTATGACCCACGACGGGATCGGCAAGTATCTGGCCGAGGTCGTCGAAAAGGCGCCGGGCGAGACCGACGACGTGGTCGGCATCCTCAAGAACCGCAACGTCGACGTCGTCGTCAACTACCTCCCGGTCGGCTCCGAAGAGGCGACCAAGTGGTACACGGAACAGATCCTCAACGCCGGCTGCGCGATGGTGAACTGCATGCCGGTCTTCATCGCCCGCGAGGCCTACTGGCAGAGGCGCTTCGAGGAGGCCGGCGTGCCGATCATCGGCGACGACATCAAGTCGCAGGTCGGCGCGACGATCACCCACCGCGTCCTCACGACGCTCTTCCAGGACCGCGGCGTGCGCCTCGACAAGACGATGCAGCTGAACGTCGGCGGCAACTCCGACTTCCTGAACATGCTCGAGCGCGACCGCCTCGAGTCGAAGAAGATCTCGAAGACGAATGCGGTCACCTCGATGCTCGACCACGACATCGGCGAGCGAAACGTCCACGTCGGGCCGTCCGACTACGTCCCGTGGCTGACCGACCGCAAGTGGGCGTATATCCGCATGGAGGGCAAGTCCTTCGGCAATGTGCCGCTGAACGTCGAGCTGAAGCTGGAGGTCTGGGACTCGCCGAACTCGGCCGGGATCGTGATCGACGCCGTCCGGCTGGCGAAGCTCGCGCTGAACAACGGCGTCGCAGGCGCGCTCGAGGCGCCGAGCTCCTACCTGATGAAGTCACCGCCGGCCCAGATCCGCGACGACGAGGCGCGCGAGAACACCGAGCGCTTCATCGAACAGCACAGGCGGAAGCCCGCACGGGTCGGCACGAAGGCCTGACCGTGCAGATGCGCGACAGACCCCGGAAAAGGGGTCCGGCCCTGGATTAACCTCTGCGCGATGAGGGTGTGTCTCGTCACGCCGTTCGCGTGGTCGGTGCCGCACGAGGTCAACGACCACGTCGACGGCGTCGCCGCCGAGCTGCGCAACCTCGGCCACACGGTCACCGTGCTCGCCCCGTCGAGCAAGGCGGCCGACCTCCGCAAAGGCCGGCGCTCGCTCGCCGACGGCGCCGATGCGGAACTGATCGCGCTTGGCCCGTCGGTGCCGATCTCGCGCCGGACGAGCATGGGCCTCCCCGTCGGCGCCCGCGCGAACCTGACGATCGCGCTCACCCGGGGTGACTGGGACGTCGTCCACGGCTTCGAGCCCGGGCTGCCGAGCCTCTCCAACCTTGCCCTGCGCCACGCGCACACGATCTCGGTCGCGAGCTTCTTCTCTCCGGAACGACTGGGCTATCCGCCCGGGAAGGCCCAACGCGAGCGGCTGCTCGGTCGGATCGACGCCCTCGTCGCCTCCTCGCCCGAGGTCGCGAAGGCGGCGGCAGAGCGCTTTCCCGGCGACTACCGGGTCGTCTCGCCGGGCGTCGACACGAGCCTCTTCCACCCGGGCCGCAAGCGCCGATTGATCGTGCTCGAGTGGCGCGGGCTGGAGCGGCCGCTCGCCCGCAACGTGATCCGGATGCTCGACGAGCTTTTGGGCTGGGAGCTCGTCGTGCTGCGCACGCGTCCGTTTTCGGGGCGCCCCTACGTCCCGCGCCGCCTGGTCGGCCGCATTCATTCGCGGCTCGCCCGAGACGCGGAGACACGCGCCGCCCTGCTGGCCGAGGCGTCGATCTTCGTCCCGGCCCTCGAGGGCAGCGCTCGGCTCGCGCTCGAGGCGGACGCCGCCGGCGCCGCCTCCGCTGCCCCACCCCACCGCGAGGAGCAGCCGGAGCTCGTCGGCGCAGCGGTCGCCCGGCTCGCCGAGCACGCCGATGTTCGTGCGCGCCTCGGCGCCGTTGCGCGCCGCCGGGCCGAGGAGAACAGCTTCGCGGTCGTCGCCGCCGAGCTCGACACCCTCTACCGCAGCCTCGCGCGCCGACGCCGCTCGGTGCGCCGCGACAGCGATCCACTCGCCGGCCGTGCGTGGATCCTCTGTGACCTGCACATGCACACCGAGTGGTCACACGACTGCTCGGTCCCCGTCCCGGATCTGCTCGACCACGCCGAGGCGATCGGACTCGGGGCGATCGCGATCACCGACCACAATCGCTTCGGCGGGGCGGCCCAGGCGGCCGAGCTCGCGCGCGGCCGCAAGCTCACGGTCATCGCCGCCGAGGAGGTGAAGACCGACGGCCAGGGCGAGGTGATCGGCCTCTTCCTCGAGCAGGAGATCCCGCGCGGGCTCTCGTTCGGCGACACGATCGCGGCGATCCGCGCACAGGGCGGGCTCGTCTACCTCCCCCATCCCTTCGACCGCAGGCACGCGATCCCCGACCCGCGCACCTTGCACAGGCACCTCGCCGACATCGACGTCTTCGAGGTCTACAACGCGCGTCTGCTCCGGGAATCGTTCAACGCCGAGGCGCTGCGCTTCGCGCGCAAGTACGACCTGACGATGGGAGCGGGCTCCGATGCACACGTTCTCCAGGGCGTTGGAACCGGTGCGCTTCGGATGCGCGCCTTCAACGGTCCTGAGGAGTTCCTCGTCAGCCTGAGCGGGGCAGAGATCCTGCGGCGGCCAAAGTCGCTCGTCTACCTCCAGTCGCTGAAGTGGGTCGCCCAGGCCAAGGAAAGGGTCCGCTAGAGGAGAACTTCGAAGCCAGGGCAACAGGTGCCGGCTCGTAGAGCCGAGCACCTCGGCCCGAGGCAAAGAAGAGTCTCCGAAGGAGACAACACCTACCGTGCCCCCCGTGACCGCCGTGCCGTCCGACGAGATCCACGAGAAGTACCTCCGCAAGGCGATCTCCGAGATCAACGAGCTCGGGGACGAGATCGTGCGCGCCGCCGGCGGAGCGGCGGTGCCGGTGCTCGGCTCCGGCCACCCGCTCGCGGACATCTTCCTGCTCAAGCACCGACCGCAGCCGTCGGAGGCCCAGGAGGGCGTCGCGTTCTTCGGCCGCGCGGGGCAAGCAGTGCTGAAATCGCTGCAGCGACTGCGCGTCGACCCGATGGCGGTGTACGGGACGAACTGCGTCAAGCTCGCGGAGGGGGCGGCCGACGAAGAGGCCCGCGGCTGGCTCACCCGCGAGCTGCACATCGTCCAGCCCAAGCTCGTCATCCCGATGGGCGACGACGCGCTCGCGTTCCTCAACGACCTGCAGTTCCCACTCGCGCAGCCGGTCGAGGCCACGATCGGTGAGCTGCAGCAGTTCACGCCGACGATGCAGGCGCTCGTCACCCCGGACATCGACGCCTCGCTCGACCAGCAGCCGGCGAAGACCGTCTTCTGGAACGCCTTCAAGGTGCTCGGCTCCTGGTGGGCGGAGCTGCCGCCGTACTAGGTGTCCCGCCCAACAATGGTCAGAGCGTCTCCGGCGGCGCCTGGAACCGTCAGGCGGCGTCCTCAGTCGCGCCAATATGGGTCTCATATTGACGCTCCCTGCGTCCTTGCCTGACGGCCCCAGTCATCCGCCAGACACGGGAGACCATCACTGCGCGGGACACCTGTCCCCCCGCGGCCTCGCGTTCATCGCGCTCGCCGCCGGTCTCACGACCTGGTACTACGTCGTCGACTCGCTACCGGCGCTGTCGGACTGGTGGGACGTCGTCGTCCTCGCCTGTGTCCTGATCCCGGCCGTCTTCTCCTTTGACCTGATCGTCCTGCCGCTCTCCCGCGCGCGTGGGCTGCTCCCGCTCGCGCTCGCGCTCGGCGTGCTCGCGCTGCTGGCGACGCTCGGCGACCTCGAGGTGCTCGCGAACTTCGCGAAGCTCGCCGGGGTGACGTTCTTCGCCTTCTGGTTCCTCGGGTTCTTCGAGGAGCTCGTCCTGCTCGTGACCGTCGCGGTGATCATCCCCTGGGTCGACGCGTACTCGGTGTTCCGCGGCCCGACCGGGCACATCGTTGCGAAGCACCCGCACGTCTTCACGAACCTGAGCTTCGCCTTCCCCCTCCCCGACGGTCAGACCGCGCGGCTCGGCCTGCCCGACTTGCTCTTCTTTGCGCTCTTTCTGGCGGCCGCCTCCAGATTCGGGCTGCGCGTCGGTTGGACGTGGTTCGGGATGGTCGCCCTGCTCGGGGTCACCGTCGCGCTCTCGCAGTGGACCTCGCTGAACGGGCTCCCCGCGCTGCCGGCGATCTCTCTCGGCTTCCTGCTCCCGAACGCCGACCTGGTCTGGGTGAAGGCACGGCACTGGCCGCGGGTGTCCTGACAGGACCTCCTACCACGACGCGACGGACGGCACCACCTCCGCCCCGATCAGCTCGACCATCTCGACGTCGGCGTGGTCGAGGTGCTGGAGGTACACCCGCTCGATGCCGACCTCCGCGTACTCGCCGATCCGCGCGACCACCTGCTCGACCGTCCCGGTGATCGTCCGGTCGCTCTCGAGCAGATCGGCGACCTCCAGGCCGGTGACCTCGGCCACCGCGCCCGCGCGACGCTCGACCTCCGCCCGGTCGCGCCCGACGACGCAGCCGGTCATCAGCGAGAACGCAATCGGCTCACGCCCCTCCGCCCGGCAGGCCGCGTCGACCCGCTCCTTCCGCTCGGCGCAGTCGGCGACGGAGGCGAAGACGGTGTTGTACTCGTCCGCGTACCGCGCCCCGAGGCGGCAGCTTCGCGGGCCCCCTGTGCCCCCGACGATCAGCGGCGGGCGCGGCTGCTGGACCGGCGGCGGCGGGAGCTCGGCCCACTGGCTCCTGACGTGCTGGAGCTGCCGCTCGAGCTCGTCCATACGCGCGTTGAGGTCCGGGAACGGGAAGCCGAAGGCCTCGTGCTCGCGCTCGTTCCAGCCTGCGCCGAGCCCGAGCTCGACGCGGCCGCCGGAGACGTGGTCGGCTGTGGCGGCAACCTTCGCGATCTCACCTGCACGGCGGAACGTGACCGGCGAGACGAGGGTCCCGAGCCGCACGCGCTCGGTGACCGCCGCGAGCGCCGAGATCGTCGCCCAGGCGTCGAGCGCGAGCCGCCTCGGGTCGTGGCCCACCGACTGATAGTGGTCGGAGCGGAACAGCGCCTCGATCCCGCTCTCCTCGCACGCGTGGGCGAGCGCGCGCCATTGCTCCCAGGAGACGCCCTCCTGCCCCTCGATCATCAGCGCAACCCTCATGTGCCTGGCCGCGTTCGGCTCCCGCGCGTGAGCAGCGCCACCGACTCGACGTGCGGGGTGTGCGGGAACATGTCCACCGGCTTCACGCGCCGCAGCGTGTACCCCCATTCCCCGGCGAGCTCCTTCACGTTCCCGGCGAGCGTCGTCGGGTTACACGAGACGTAGACGATCGTCGGCGCCTCGAGCCGCGCGAGCCGGCGCAGCGCCTTGCCCGAGAGCCCCGCGCGTGGGGGGTCGACGACCGCGACGTCCGGCGGCCCGGCACGGTCGGCCAGCTCATCCAGAGACGCTCCGACCTCGCCCGCAAAGAAGGCTGCGTTCGTGATCCCGTTCACACCGGCGTTCTCGATCGCGCACGCCACCGATTCCTCGTTGGCCTCGACCCCCCACACTGTCCGCGCGCGCGAGGCCATCACGAGGCCGATCGTCCCGATCCCGCAGTAGAGGTCGTAGACGGTCTCGTTCCCGCTCAGGCCCGCGTACTCGATGGCGAGCTCGTAGAGGCGCTCCGCCATGCGGGTGTTCGTCTGCAGGAAGGCGTTGGGGCGGACGCGGAAGCGCAGGCCGAGGAAGGTCTCCTCGATCGCCTCCTCGCCCCAGAGCAGGTTCGTCGGCAAGTTCGTCACCTCGGCCGGCGAGTCGTTCACGGCCCAGTGGATCGAGCGCACAGCCGGGAACTCGCGCAGCGCGGCGACGAAGCGGTCGGCGCCCTGCAGGTCGCCCACGCCTCTTCGGCTGGGCGTCTCCGGCTTCGCCGGCGACGCTTCCAGCCCGGTTTTTCGGCCGGGCGTGGCCCGCGTTTGCCGGCGCCCGAGCCAGCCCGGGGCGGGGGCCGTCAGGTGGGGCGCCCGGCGCG
>JBKOVL010000285.1:0-13411 GCA_046723895.1 Actinomycetota bacterium
GCTCGAGCGACGCGAGGTCTCGAGCTCGGAGCTGCAGGACGCCTACCGCGACGCAATCGCGGAGCGAGACGGCGAGCTGCACTGCTTCCTGCGTACGGTCGACTCGCCCGACGGCAAGGGCGTGCCCATCGCGCTCAAGGACATCATCTCGACCAAGGGCGTCGAGACGACTGCCGGCTCGAAGATCCTTGCCGGCTACGTCCCCGTCTTCGATTCGACGGTCGCGGCTCGCGTCAAGGCCGCGGGGCTCCCGCTGCTCGGGAAGACGAACACCGACGAGTTCGCGATGGGCTCTTCGACCGAGAACTCGGCCTACGGGCCGTCGCGCAACCCGTGGGACCCCTCTCGTGTCCCGGGCGGCTCGGGCGGCGGCTCTGCGGCCGCCGTCTCGGCGGGCATGGCCCCGTGGGCGCTCGGGTCGGACACCGGCGGTTCGATCAAGCAGCCTTCCGCGCTGTGCGGGAACGTCGGCCTGCGTCCGACCTACGGGACGGTCAGCCGGTATGGGATCGTCGCGTTCGCGTCGTCCCTCGACCAGGTCGGGCCGGTGGCAAAGACCGTGCGCGACTGCGCGCGGCTCTACTCGATCATCGCAGGCCGCGACCCGGCGGACTCGACGACGGTCGACGTGCCGGCGGTCGAGATCCCCGGGGCAGAGGACCTGAAGGGCCTCCGCATCGGCGTCCCGGTCGAGATGCGCGACGCCGCCGGGATCGAGCCCGGCGTGCGGGACGCGGTCGCGCGTGCGGTCGAGCTCGGCGCGGAGCTCGGCGCCGAGGTCGAGGAGTGCTCGCTGCCGCGCTCGGTCGAGTACGGCCTGCCCTGCTACTACCTGATCGCCCCCGCCGAGGCGTCGTCCAACCTCGCTCGCTACGACGGCGTTCGCTACGGGTATCGCGCGGCCGGCGACGATCTGACCGAGGTCTACGAGCGGACGCGCGACGAGGGCTTCGGCGACGAGCCGAAGCGGCGGATCATGCTCGGAACCTACGCGCTCTCGGCCGGCTACTACGAGGCGTTCTACGGCAAGGCGCAGCAGGTGCGGACGGTGATCATCCGCGAGCACACGGAAGTGTTCGAGCACTTCGACCTGATCGTCTCGGCGACCTCGCCGACGGTCGCCTTTCGAATCGGCGAGCGCGCGGACGACCCGCTCGCGATGTACGCCTCCGACCTGCTGACCATCCCTTCGTGCGTCGCCGGCCTGCCGGGGCTCTCGATCCCGTGCGGTCTCTCGGAGGGGCTGCCGGTCGGGCTGCAGCTCGTCGGGCCGCAGCTCTCCGAGAACACGCTCTTCCGCGTCGGGCACGCGCTCGAGCGCGCGATCGGATTCGACACCGTCCCGGAGCGGCTGAGGTGAACGGCTGGGAAGCAGTCGTCGGGCTCGAGATCCACGTCCAGCTGAAGACGCGGACGAAGATGTTCTGCCGCTGCGCAACCGGCTTCGGCGCGGAGGAGAACACGCAAACCTGCCCGGTGTGCCTCGCGCACCCGGGCGCGCTCCCAGTTGCGAATCGCACCGCGGTCGAGTGGACGATCAAGCTCGGGCTCGCGCTCTCCGCCGACATCGCCGAGCGGGCGCTCTTCCACCGCAAGAACTACTTCTATCCCGACCTGCCCAAGGGCTACCAGATCTCCCAGTACGACGAGCCGCTCTGCGTCGGCGGCTCGTTAACCGTGCCTGGCACCGAGAGCTTCGAGGTCGGCTTCGTCCGCGCGCACCTCGAGGAGGACGCCGCGAAGACCGTGCACGTCGGCGGCGGAACGGGCCGCAAGGTCGGCGCCGAGCGTTCGCTGATCGACTTCAATCGCGGGGGGACGCCGCTCGTCGAGATCGTCACCCAGCCGGACATCCACTCCGCCGAGCAGGCCGAGCGCTTCCTGCAGCTCCTGCGCCAGACGATCGTCTCGCTGGGCATCTCGGACGCGCGCATGGAAGAGGGGACACTCCGCTGCGACGCGAACGTCTCTGTCCGCCCGGCCGGCTCCGCCGAGCTGCGCACGCGCTGGGAGCTGAAGAACATGAACTCGTTCCGGTTCATCGGGCGCGGGATCGCGGCGGCGGTGCGCGAGCAGGTGAAGCTGTACGAGTCCGGTGGCACCGTCGAGCAGCACACCTACGACTACGAGCCGGACACCGACACGCTCAGCCCGCACCGGTCGAAGGAAGAGGCGGAGGACTATCGCTACTTCCCGGAGCCCGATCTCGTCCCGCTCGCGCCCGAACGCGAGCTCGTCGACCGGCTGCGCGACCAGCTGCCCGTGCTGCCGGGCGACCTGATCAGCGAGCGCGCAGAGGAGCTCGGCGCCGGCGACGCCTGGGCGCTCGTCATCACCGACCGCGAGCCGGCGTACGCCGGCCTCGTCGTCGCCGGCGTTCCGGCGCGCGAGGCCTTCAACTTCGCCATGAACCAGCCGATCCCGGCCGGGGCGAACCTTGCCGAGCTGGGGAAGGTCGCGCAGGCGGCGAAGGAGCTGACCCGCGAGGCGCTCCAGCGGGCGGTGGCGGCAAGCGCCGACGAGAGCTTCACCGCCGATACCTACCTCGCCGAGCGCGCGGTCTCCGACGCGTCTGAGCTCGAACCCGTGATCGAGGCGATCCTCGCCGCGAACCCCGGTCAGGTCGCGGCGTACCAGGGCGGCAAGGAGGGGCTGCTCGGCTTCTTCGTCGGCCAGGTGATGAAGGAGACGGGCGGAAAGGCCAACCCCAAGGTCGTCAACGAGCTCCTGCGAGAGCGGCTGAAGGCGCCGTGATCGACGAGGCGAACGAGCTCCTGCGCGCCAAGGGGTACAGCCAGGCGCACCTGAGCGCGGTCGCATCGCCGTTGCCCGGCCGCGTCCTGCTCAAGGGCACGAAGGTCCTCAGCCCGTTCTCGGACTCGCCGGAGACCGTCCTGCGCGCCGTGCGCGACTGCGTGCCGAGCGCCGAGGAGCTCGGGCGGCGAACGCTGACACCGCACGAGCTGCGCGATTGCCTCGCTCGCGTATAAAGCCCTGATGGACGGCGGCTTCGACTACGAGCTGCTCGTTATCGGCTCCGGGCCGGCCGGTCAGAAGGCGGCGATCCAGGCCGCCAAGCTACGTCGGCGCGTCGCGATCGTCGAGAAGCGTCGCGCGGTCGGCGGCGTCTCCGTCAACACCGGAACGATCCCGTCGAAGACGATCCGAGAGGCGATCCTCTACCTCACCGGCCTCAATCAGCGCGGCGTCTACGGCCAGGGCTACCGACTGAAGGACGAGGTCTCGATCGAGGACATCTCACTGCGGACGCGGCAGGTGGTCGAGCGCGAGCGCAGTGTCATCCGCGACCAGCTGCTCCGCAACCACGTCGCGCTGCTCGAAGGAGCTGCCCGGTTCGTCGACGAGCACACGCTCGCGATCACGGATCGCGAAGGACGGGAACGCCGGGTCACGGCGGAACGGATCGTGATCGCCGTCGGCTCCGAGCCCGACCATCCAGCCGACATCCAGTTCAACGGCCGGACGATCCTCGACTCCGACGACATCGTCCTCCGGCTCGAAGAGATCCCGAACACGCTCGTGGTCGTCGGGGCGGGCGTGATCGGAATCGAGTTCGCCTCGATGTTCGCGGCCCTCGGGACGCGCGTGACGGTCGTCGACGCCCGCAGCGAGCTCCTCGACTTCTGTGACCACGACGTCGTCGAGGCGCTTCGTTATCACCTGCGAGACCTGCACGTCGTCTTCCGGTTCGGCGAGCGAGTCATTGCGGTTCAGGAGACACCGCTCGGCACGCTCACGAGCCTCGCGAGCGGCAAGCAGATTCCGGCCGACGTCGTCTTCTACTCGGCGGGGAGGCGGGGCGCGACCGACGACCTCGGGCTCGACCGGGCAGGGCTCGAGGCGGACGAGCGCGGGCGGATCGCGGTCGACGACCACTACCGAACCGCGCTCCCGCACGTCTACGCCGCCGGCGACGTGATCGGCTTCCCGAGCCTTGCCTCCACGTCTGCCGAGCAGGGACGGCTCGCCGCGTGCGACGCGTTCGGGTTGGAGGCGCACAGTATCTCGGAGCTGCTTCCGATCGGGATCTACTCGATCCCGGAGATCAGCTACGTCGGTCGTACGGAGCGCGAGCTCACCGAGGAAGCCGTTCCCTACGAGGAGGGCATCGCCCACTACCGGGAGCTCGCGCGCGGTCAGATCCTGGGCGAGAACCACGGGCTCGTGAAGCTGCTCGTCTCGTCGGCCGATGGGAAGCTGCTCGGAGTCCACGCCTTCGGCGCGGGGGCGACCGAGGTCGTTCATATCGGGCAAGCCGTGATGGGCCTGGGCGGGACGATCGAGTTCCTCGTCGACACCGTCTTCAACTATCCGACGCTCGCGGAGGCCTACAAGGTCGCCGCGCTCGACGCCGCGAACAAGTTGCGCGCCGTCTCGATGCACCTCGCCACCTAGAATCTCAGGGTGGCAACCGTCGAAGCGACTCTCCGGCGGGCGGACCTGCTCGTCACTCGGGACGAGGGCGACACGTTCGAGGTGACCAACCCTGCGACCGGCGAGGTGCTCGCGCAGGTCGCGCGGATGGGGGCGGAGGAGACGCGGCACGCACTCGCGGCGGCGGCGGAGGCACTGACCGGCTGGCGCAGCCGGACGGCGGGAGACCGCGCGCGGATCATGCGCCGCTTCGCCGACCTCATGTTCGAGCACGAGGACGACCTCGCGCTGATCCTGACGCTCGAGCAGGGGAAGCCCCTCTTCGAGTCGCATGCCGAGATCAAGTACGCGGCTTCGTTCATCGAGTGGTTCGGCGAGGAGGGGAAGCGCGTCTACGGCGACACGATTCCGCAGCCGCTGCCGGACCGCCGGATCCTCGTCCTCAAGCAGCCCGTCGGCGTCACCGCCGGGATCACTCCCTGGAACTTCCCCTCGGCGATGGTCACCCGCAAGGCCGCGCCCGCGCTCGCCGCCGGCTGCACGATGGTTCTGAAGCCGGCCGAGCAGACGCCCCTGTCCGCGCTGGCGCTGGGCGTCCTCGCTGAAGAGGCGGGGTTGCCCGCGGGCGTGCTGTCGATCGTCACCACCGACGCCGAGGGCGCGCCGGAGATCGGCGGCGAGATGACCTCGAACCCGCTCGTCCGCAAGCTCGGCTTCACAGGATCGACCGAGATCGGGAAGCTGCTGATGGCGCAGTGCGCGCGTGGGCTGAAGAAGGTCTCGCTCGAGCTCGGCGGAAACGCGCCGTTTATCGTCTTCGACGATGCACAGCTCGACGAGGCGATCGCCGGCGCGATCCTCTGCAAGTTCCGCAACTCGGGGCAGACCTGCATCTCGGCGAATCGAATCCTCGTCCAGGACGGGATCTATGACGCGTTCGTCGAGGGGCTCGTCGGGGCGGTGACGAAGCTCGCGGTCGGGATCGGGACCGACCCCGACGTGAAGGTCGGGCCGCTGATCGAGGACGCCGCGGTCGAGAAGGTCGAGCGCCACGTCGCAGACGCCCTCGAGCGCGGGGGAGAGCTGCTCCTCGGCGGCTCGCGGCACGAGCTCGGGCACACGTTCTTCCAGCCGACCGTGATCACCGGCGTCTCCGCCGAGGCGGCGATGAGCAACGAGGAGACGTTCGGCCCAGTGGCCGGGATCGCCCGCTTCTCGACCGAGGAGGAGGCGGTCCGGATCGCCAACGACACCCCGTACGGCCTGGCGGCGTACTTCTTCTCGCGCGACATCGGCCGCGTCTGGCGCGTCTCGGAGGGGCTCGAGTACGGGATCGTCGGCATCAACACCGGGTTCATCTCGACCGAGGTCGCGCCGTTCGGCGGAATGAAGGAGTCCGGCATCGGCCGCGAGGGCTCGAAGTACGGCATCGACGAGTGGCTCGAGCTGAAGTACCTCGCCGTCGGCGGGATCGAGGCGTGAAGGGACAGGCCTGAGCCTGTCCCTTCGTGACGCTTGCGGCTACTGGGAGATGTCGGGCGCCGACTCGTCGTTCTGCCAGAGACCGAAGTCGTTCCCGTGCGGGTCCTGGCAGGTCGAGAACCAGCCCATCTTCGGGACCGGCATCTGATCGCCGGCCTCGCCGCCGAGCTCCCTGACGCGTGCGACGCCGGCCTTGATGTCGTCGACCTCGAAGTACGCGCGGGCGCCCTTCTTGCCGGGCTCCATGTTCGTGATCGCCGCGCCCTGCGACTCGCCGATCCGGGTCATGTGGTACTCGGACGGGCCGGGGTAGGCCTGGAACTGCCAGCCGAACAACGAGCCCCAGAAGTCGCGTGACTTCTCGGTGTCGTCGGCCGGAATCTCGATGTGGACGATCTGACCGGGCATTCCTCCTCCTTCTGGTCGATATGCGCTGCAGACCGTAACGCCGGTCGAAACTCATCGGTCGAGGATCTACGCGGTTGCCGACTGCTCCTGCGCGACCGAGGCGGCGAGCATCAGCTTCGAGTCGGCCTCGTCGATCACGACCGCGTCGTGCGTGGCACAGACGACCGCCGTGTCGTGCTCGTGTGCCAGGCGCGCGAGCAACTCGCCCACCGCACGTGCGTTCGACTGGTCGAGGCGGGCGGTCGGCTCGTCGGCGAGCAGGAGGACCGGCTTCGCCGCGATCGCGCGGGCGATTGCGACCCGCTGACGCTCGCCGGCGGAGAGCCGGTCGGCGCGGTGGTCGAGCCGCGCGCCCAGGCCGACTTCGGTGAGCGCGGTCGCCGGGTCGCCCTCGAGACCGCGCACGAGCAGGCCGAGCTCGACGTTCTCCCGGGCGGAGAGGTGCGGCACCAGCCCCGGTTCCTGCGTGATCAGCGCGACGTGTGCGCGGCGCACGGCCGCCGCGCCGGGGCGGTCGAGCGCGTCGATCTCTTTTCCTTGGACGACGACATGGCCTTGCGTCGGCCGGTCGAGCCCGGCGAGCAGGTGCAGGAGGGTCGTCTTGCCGCTTCCGGAGCGGCCGACGACGGCGGTCAGCGTGCCGGCGCGGAACGTCGCAGAGAGTCCGGACAACACTGGACGCCGCCCTCCGTTGAACCGCTTGACCACGCCGCGGAGCTCGGCGACGACTTCGCCCGGCTCGGCGGCGTGCAGGTGAAACATCGCCGGTGCCGGCACCTCGAGCTCGCGGTCGAGCTCGTCGTTCGAGAGCACGAGCTCCTGCTCGCGCCGCTCGGCGTGCAGGCGGGTCGGCGTGCCCAGGGCCTCGAGCAGCGGATCGGGGAGGCGCACCCAGCCCGGCTCGGTGACGACGAGCGAGCTGCGCAGCCCCGGCCGCCCCTCCTCGACGACGCGTCCGTCCCGGACGTGCACCAGCCTGTCGGCGATCGATGCTGCCGCCTCGTCGTGCGAGACGACGAGCGCGGTTGCGCCCTGCTCTCGGGCGAGCTCGTCGATCAGGCCGTAAACGATCCTTCCGTTCTCCTCGTCGAGCTCGCCGGCCGGCTCGTCCGCGAGCAGGAGACGAGGCCTGTGGGCGAGCGCGGCGCAGAGGGCGACCCGCTGTTGCTCGCCCCCCGAGAGCAACCCCGGCCGCGCGTCGAGCCTGTCGCCGAGGCCGACCCGCCCGAGGAGCGCCGCAGCGGCGGTTCGCGCCTGGCCGTGCTGCGTGCCGAGGAGCTCGAGCCCGAGGCCGACGGTGTGGACGCACGTGAGGTCGGGTGAGAGGGCACGCGCGTAGTGCTGGTCGAGCAGGCCGAGGTTGCGGGCGCGGAACCTGGCCGCCGCTCCGGGGCCGAGCCTGCCGACGTCGGTGCCGAGGACGCGCGCAACTCCCGCCGAGAGGGTGTCGAATCCCGCGATCGTGCGCAGCAGTGTCGTCTTCCCCGAGCCGCTCGGGCCGAGCACGACCACGATCTCGCCCTCCTCGACCTGGAGCGTGAGGCCCTGGAGCGCGACCGACGTCGCGCCGCTGGAACGATGGATCCGGAAGGCCTCGTGGACGTCGATCGCAAGCGTCACTCGAGGCTCCAGGAAGCTCGCTCGGGACGATTGCCGCGGAACGCGGCGAGCGCTGCGCCCTCGGCGACGAGCAGTGCGGCGAGCAGGAGTGCGACGATGCCGAGCCCGCCGACGAGCCAGTCGGGATCGAGCCGCAGCGGCGGCTCTGGCACCCCCGTGGTCCCTGAGACCCGGACCAGCGAGACGACGAGCCGCGAGAGCAGCACGGCGAGGCCGAGCCCGCCGGCGATCCCGAGGACCAGCAGGATCACACCGCGCATCCGCAACTGGCGGCGCATGTCCGCCGGCGCGAGCCCCTGAGCCTCGAGGTCGAAGAAGTCGCTCTTCTCGTCGTGCAGCTCGCTGACGACGCCGACCCAGAACCCGAGCACGGCCAGGACGAGCGCGACGAGGCCGGCAGCTCCGAGAGCGACCGCGGTCGCGTGCGCGAGTGGATCGCCTGCCAGCTCCCGCTCCTGCGCGCTTCGCGACGCGACGACGAGGCTGGAGAACGGCGCCCGGCTCAGCGCGTCGCCGACCTTGCCGCGGTCGCCCGGCGCCGAGATCCACACCTCGCTCGGGCTGCCCTCGCCGGGCGCGTTCGAGTTGATCGCGGTCGAGAGCCAGGGACCGTCGGCGAGGACGAAGGGGCCCGTCTCCGCCGGCACCGACGGCAGCCTCGTCGCGACGCCGACGACCTTCGCGTCGACGTGCGTGTCCTGGAAGTCGAGCACCGTCGTCCCACCGACGCCGCCTGCGGCGCGCGCGACGTCCGGGGAGACCACGGCCGGCATCAGCTGGCCGTCGGTCGGTTGGACGGGCCGCAGGACGAGGCGGAGGCCCGTGTCCTGGAACGCAAACCTGATCCTCACGCCGTCGGCACGTGAGAGCACGTCGCCGCCGGTCGACAGCGTCCAGTCATGCCAGTCGGTCAGCACGCGCCCGCCGGCGACGAGCGGGCCGAGGTCGAGCTCGCCCGAGGGCACGACCGTGACCTCGCCCTCGGCATTGCGGTGCGCGAACGTGAACGCCTCGCTCTCGGGCAGTGCGAGCTGGAGGCCCAGGACGCGCTTCGCGCCGGGCGGTATCCGCGCCGAGAGCGTCGCCGGCCGCCTGCGCGCACGGCCGAGGCGGGCGACGGAGATCCGCCCGCGGTCGTCCGCCAGGACAGCCCAGGCGACGAGGTCGGCACCGCGCAGGCGGGCTCTCGTCCTGAGCGTTCGGGCCCCCGGCGGGAGCGCGATCCCGTCCAGGCGCGGCTCGCCCTGCGCCGCGAGCCTGCGCTCGATCTCCCGGGGCGAGAGCGACGAGAAGTCCGACCGCCAGCGCAGGTGCCGGATCGCGTCGGCCGGGAGGCCGAGCACGGTGGGGGAGAGCACAGCCGCGCCGGCTCCCGGCGTGGTGGCGGCGATCCGGACGACCGGATACGCGCGGGCGCCGGGGGCGGTCCGAGAGTAGGCGCGGAGCGGGGCCGCGTCGAGCGGCAGCACGAGCTTGGATCCCTCGGTGACCGTGTAGTCGAGCGGCACCGAGAAGGCCGCCTGGTCGGCGGCACCGCGGGCGAGCGTCGCGCGGTAGGCGGCGGCGAAGAGCGCGAGCCCGAGCGCGACGGCGATGAATGCGCAGCTGACGACTGTGCGCGAGGGCGCACGCGCGAGCGCGAGCACGCCCAGGCGGAGCGAGAGCGATCGGCGCCGCGTGAACCGTTCGCCCGCGCGCATCGTCGGCCCGAGCAACCGCGCGAGGACGACGGAGACGACGAAGCAGACCAGCGCAGGCAGGATCAGGAGCAGAACGGTGCTCCCGTTCGTGACCGACTCGGGGTCGAGCGCTCCCCGGCTCAGGCCGACGGCGATCGTCACGGCCGCCCCGAGCGCGGCGACGTCGACGAGCTGGATCCGCCGCCTCGCCGAGTCGTCGTCCCGCGTCAGCGTGGTCGCCGCGAGGACGAGTGTCACGCCGAGGATCCCGCCGAGCAGCGCGGCAAGCGTCCACGGCACGAGCAGGGCGTGGCCGAGGATCGCCCCGGCGGGCTCTCCGCCGCCGCCGGCGATCGCAGCGACGACGGCCGCGCCGACTGCGATCCCGGCGAGCGCTCCGACCAGCGTCATCGCGCCGACCTCGGCCGTGAGTCCGAGCCATGCCTGCCAGCGCCGCGCGCCCCGCGCAAGCAGCCGTCGGCGCTCGGCGGCCAGCCCGCGCCGCAGGCCGATCGCGGCGATGATCGCGAAGCCGAGGAGCAGGGCGCTGGTCTCCCCGCCCACCAGCACGAGGCGGCGCGCAGCGATCTTGCCGCGGCGGTCGGCGTTCAACAGCTCGTCGTCGGGGCTGCTCAGCCTGAACGCCGCGTCGGCCCTGTAGAGCGCCGTCTGCGCGCGGGACTCGGCGGCCAGCGTGCGGCCGATGTCCCAGGTGTGCAAGCGGTCGGCGCGGAGGGGCGAGAGCCAGGAATAGACGCGGAAGAACGAAGCGAGCGCCGGCAGTCTCTCGACCGCCTCGACGCTAGGCGCGAGGACGAGCAGCGGCGGGGCGGTCGGGCCCTCGGCGGCGGCGGAGACGTACCCGAACAGGTGCGGATCGCGAAGCTCGGCGACGCCGACCCGATTCAGGCGGATGTCGCCCTCCGCGAGCAGCGGCGGCCCGCGGCCGCCGATCTCGACGACCTCACACCCGGCGGGGGTACAGCTGCGCGGCAGCCGGCCGCGGCGAAGCCGCACGGTCTCGGGCAGCCCGTCGATCGCCGCGATCTCGACCAGTCGCCCGCCGATCCGGAGCTGGCGGAAGAAGACGACGCGCCGCACCTCACCGGCGGCGAGGGTGCCGAGGACGCGGCGAACAGCGCGATCCTCCCGGCGGTACGCTCGGCGGCTGAGCGGAATCCCGAAGCGGTCGACTCGGAAGCCGCGCGTAGCGGGGGGCAGGTCGGCGAGCCCCCGGTGAAGCGCCTGCTGCCTGGCGACGAGACTGCCGCCGACGACGGCGACGACCATCGCGAACGCGAGCGCCACCCCGGCGACGACGAGCAGCGGCCGCAGCGGTCGCGCCCTCAGCCTTGCCGCCGAGACGCGAAGCGCCGCCCGTGTCGCGCCGCCCATCACCGGTGAAAAGCTTACACCGGTGTCGCGGATTCGTCCCCCTTCACTGCTCGGCCGAGCACGTACGGCCGCACGAGCTTCAGGCCGTCCGGCGCTTGGTCGCGCTCGACCTCCTGCACGTCGAACGCGGACTCGATCCGCGGCAGCGTGTCGCGGTTGGGATGGCAGCCGAAGCAGAGGCGCCGCCAGAGCCCCTCTATCCGGTCCTGTTTCCTCGCCAGGGCGGGATCCTCCGCGCGCACGTGCTCCAGGAAGAGGTAACGCCCGCCGGGCTTGAGCACGCGGCGGATCTCGGCCAGGGCCCGATCCTGGTCGTCGACGGAGCAGAGGACGAAGGAGGCGACGACCGTGTCGAAGGACGCATCCTGGAAGGGAAGCGCCTCCGCCGTCGCACGGGTCGTCGTGATCTCCTTCCTCGCCTTCGCGGCGCGCTTTCGCGACCGCTTCAGCATCCCGTCGACCGGATCGGTGACGGTGATCGCTGTGACCGCAGACGGGTAGTACGGCAGGTTGAAGCCGGTGCCGGCGCCGATCTCGAGCACGCTGCCCACCGCGGGGGCGAGCAGCTGCGTCCGTTTCTCGATCACGAAGGGCTTCTTCTCCATCGAGCCGCCGAGCGTGTCGGTCACGAATGGCGCGATGTGCTCGCCGAGGCTCACGCGGCCAGTATCGCACTCATAGAATCGACCGCGTGATCGTCGAGCAGCGGGACTACCACGTGTTCACCGGCAAGCTGCCGGAGCTCCTGAAGGCGTACGAGACGGAGGGGATCGCGATCCAGCAGGAGCACCTCCAGGGGTTCGTCGCCGCGTTCACGACCGACGTCGGCGCGCTCTCGACCTACACCTCGCTCTGGCGCTACGACAGCTTTGCCGACCGCGAGCAGCGCCGGGCGCGCCTCCAGGCCGACGAGCGCTGGGGGCCGTTTCTCGCCCGGATCCAGCCGCTGATCCACACCCAGCAGAATCGGATCCTGATCCCGACCTCCTTCTCGCCGATCAGGTGAAGCTGGACGGGAAAGTCGCGCTCGTCACCGGCGGCGCGCAGGGGATCGGCAGAGCGATCGTCGACGGCCTCGCCGCCGAGGGCGCGACCGTCGTGATCGCCGACCTCAACCCCCCCGAGGGCGGCATCCGCGCGGACGTCGCCGACGAGGCGGACGTCCGCCGGATGGTCGACGAGACGCTCGAGCGCCACGGCCGCCTGGACATCCTGATCAACAACGCGGGGCTCTACGCATCGCTCGCAATGCGTCCGTTCACCGAGATCCCGCTCGATGAGTGGCGGCAGGTGATGGACGTGAACGTCGCCTCGATGTTCCTGACGTGCCGAGCCGCCGTACCGCCGATGCGCGGGCAGGGCGGGGGCAAGATCGTCAACATCTCGTCGGGGACGCCGTTCCGCGGCGTTCCGTTCCTGCTCCACTACGTGACGAGCAAAGGCGCGATCGTCGCCCTCACACGAGCGCTGGCGAAGGAGCTCGGAAAGGACAACATCCACGTCAACTGCGTCGCGCCGGGGTTCACGATGAGCGCCGGCGTCCAGGCACACCCGGAGGTGGTCGAGAAGCTGCGCGACGTCTCGATCGCCGCCCGGACGATCCAGCGCGATCAGCTGCCCCAGGACGTCGTCGGCGCCGTGGTCTTCCTCTGCACCCCCGAGGCGGACTTCATCACGGGACAAACGATGGTCATCGACGGCGGGCAATATTTCCATTGATCCTCGCGCTCTCGCGTGAAGCGCACGACGCCCAGAACGCCGTCGTCCACGAGCTCGAGGACGGCACGACGCTCGTCTGGGAGCTGCTCGACGAAGAGCCCGCCGACCCGCTGCTCGCCGCACCGGTCGATGTCGAGCCCGGCTGGCTGATGCGTCACGACCGGATCGACTTCTCGCCCGGCGGCATCGCCTACCGGCACACGCACCCCGGTCCGGGTATCCGCTACCTGCTGCACGGACGGTTGCGGATCGAGTCCGGCGGCCAGACGCGTGACTACGGGCCGGGCGAGCCCTGGTTCGAGAGCGGGCCGGAGCCGGTGCTCGCAACCTCGTCCGATTCGGAAGAGACGGCGTTCGTGCGCGTGCTGCTGCTGCCGCCGGAGTGGGAGGGGAAGCGGACGATCCGCTACGTCGACCCGGCGGACGAAGACCGGCCGAAGCTGCAGCGTCCGACCGTGTACGGCGAGTATCCGATCGCGTTTTGACCCGCACGGCGGCGCGCATCCTCGTCGACCAGCTGCTCGTCCACGGCGTCGACACCGCCTACTGCGTCCCGGGCGAGAGCTACCTCGGCGTCCTCGACGCGATCGGCCAGACGCCGATCCGCCTCGTCACGACGCGCCACGAGGCCGGCGCCGCGAACATGGCGGACGCCTACGGGAAGCTGACCGGGCGGCCGGGCCTCTGCCTCGTCACCCGCGCGCCGGGCGCGA
>JBKOVL010000072.1:0-11936 GCA_046723895.1 Actinomycetota bacterium
GAGGCCGCTGATCACGAGCGCGCCGACGACGGCGCCGAACAGGCTTCGCGAGCCGCCGACGACGAGCATCGCGAGCGTCAGGAACGTGTAGTCGAGGTAGACGTCGGTCGTGATCGTGCTCTGGAAGTGGATGAAGAGCCCACCGGCGAAGCCGGCCAGCGCACCCGAGAGGGTGAACGCCCACAGCCGCTCGCGGTGGACGTCGATCCCGGCGGCCTGGGCGGCGAACGGGTCCTCCCGAGTTGCGCGCAGCTTCCGGCCGAGCGGGGAGAGCTGGTACCCGAAGGCGACGGTCGCGACCGCGATCGCGCCGACCGTCGCCTGCCACAGATCGGTCGTCTGAGGGACGGTCGAGAGCGTGAGCGGGCCGGGGCCGATCTTCTCCCAGTTGCCGAGGATGTTCTGCGTGATCTCGAGGACGGCGAAGGTCGCGATGCCGGCCGCGAGCCCGGACAGCCGCATCAGCGGGATCCCGACGAGGAACGCGAAGACCCCGCCGGCCGCCGTCGCGATCACCAACGACCAGCTGTTCCCGACCGAGTGCTCGCGGATCAGCGGAAAGACGTTCGGGAGGATGCTCGACTTCGTGTCCGCCGGGATCGAGAGCTCGCCCGCCGCGTACGCGCCGACGAGGAAGAACCCGATCTGCCCGAACGAGATCACGCCCGAGTTGCCGATGAAGACGTAGACCGCGACCACGATCGCGGCGAAGACCAGCGCGTGCTCGAACTCGATCGCGCGCGCATTCGAGAGGAAGCTCCCCCACAGTCCGACGAGCGCCAGCAGGGCAACCGGGCCGGCGAGCTGGACGAGTGCCTGCGCCTGCTTCATACCCGCTCCACGGGCCGGTGGCCGCGGCGGACGAAGAGCCCGTCCGGTTTGAGCAGCAGCGTCAGGATGACGAGCGCGAAGACCGCCGAGTCGAGGTAGACGCCGCTCGTGAACGGCCAGTCACCCGTGCTCGGCAGGAAGCCGGCGAGCGCCTGGCTCGCGAACCCGATCGAAAAGCCGCCGAGCGCGGCGGTCCAGAGCCGGTCCATGCCGCCGACGACGACCCCGACGAGCACGATGATCGTGTCGCGGAGGGCATAGTCCGGCGTCACGTACGGGGTCTCGGCGGTCAGCAGAACGGCGACGACCGCGGCCAGCACGCCCGAGAGCACGACGGCCACGAAGATCGTCTGGCTCGCACGGACACCGAGCATCCGCGCCGTCCGGAAGTCGGCCGCCGCCGCGCGCATGTGCAGGCCGAGGTTGGTGCGGGTCAGGAGCGCCAGCAGCGCCGCGAGCGCGATCGCCGCCGCGATCATGTCCACGACCCAGATCCAGCGCACGATCAGCTCTCCGTTCCCGATCGGCCGGTTCAGCCCCGTCAGCGTCCCGACGGTCTTGCCCAGCACCGTGAACCTGAGCAGCGCGATGTAGTAGAGGAGCAGCGAGACTGCAAAGGTGGCGATCAGCATCGTCGCCGGCTCTGCACGACGGAGCGGCCGGAAGACGACGACGTCCATCGCGACGGTCAGCCCGATGACGACGGCGAAGCACGTGGCGATGCTGACGGCCGGGTTCCAGCCGTTCGTGAGCGCGAGCGTGTAGGCGCCGGCCATGATCAGCTGGCCGTAGGCGAAGTTGACGATCCTCAGGACGCCGAAGACGAGGCCAATGCCGACCGCCATCAGCGCGTAGACCGAGCCGAGCGCGGCCGAGTCGATGAGGGTCTGGATCGTGCTCATCGGCCGAGATAGGCCTCAATCAGGCGATCGGTGTCGTCGGCGTCCCGCGGCGAGAAGGTGCTCACCAGTTCGCCGTTCGCGAGCACGTAGGTGCGATCGGCGAACGCGACGGTGCGCTGCGCGCGCTGCTCGACGAGCAGCACGGTCACGCCCCGGTCGCGGATCGCGCCGAGCGCCTCGAAGACGAGGTCGACGACCTGCGGCGCCAGGCCGAGGGAGGGCTCGTCGAGGAGCAGGACATCCGGTCGCGCGACGAGCGCCCGCGCGATCGCGAGCTGCTGTTGCTGGCCGCCGGAGAGGCTGCCGGCCTGGCGCCTGCGCATCTCGCCGACGGTCGGGAAGAGCTCCCGCACCCACTGGAGGTCGGCGTCGACGTCCTCGCGGCTGCGCCGGCCGGCGAGCCCGAGCCGCAGGTTCTCCTCGACCGTGAGGTGGGCGTAGATCCGCCGCCCTTCGGGGACGAGAGCGATCCCCGCCCGGGCGACGGACTCGGGTGCTCGCTTCCTGATCGAGTTGCCCCGGAGCAGGATCTCGCCCGAGTACGCGGGGACGAGGTTCATGACCGCGTGCAGCGTCGTCGACTTCCCGGCCCCGTTCGGCCCGATCAGGCCGACGATCTCGCCCTCGCCGACCTCGAGCGTGAGACGGCGGACTGCCGGAACGGAGCCGTAGCGGACCTCGAGGTCGCGGAGCTCGAGCACGGCGCTCACTCGACGACGGGGGCCTCGCCGAGATAGGCGGCGGCGACGTCGAGGTTCCCGCGCACCTCTGCGGGTGTTCCTTCGGCGAGCGTCCGGCCCTGGTCGAGGACCTGGATCCGGTCGCACACGTCCATCACGAGCGCCATGTTGTGATCGATGAGGAGTACGCCCGCGCGGTGCTCGTCGCGAACCGAGCGCACGACCGCGGCGAACTCCGGCACCTCCGCCTCGGGAAGGCCGGCAGCAGGCTCGTCGAGGAGGAGGAACCGCGGCTCGGTGGCCAGCGCCCGCGCCACGCCCAGCTTCCGCTCGTCGCCGTGCGCGAGCGACCCGGCCGGTTGCCCCTCGCGGGCGGTCAGGCCGAGCAGCTCGAGCAGGTCGTCGGCACGACGCCGTGCCTTGCCGGGGCTCGCCCCGGTGCCGAGGGCGGCGACCTCGACGTTCTCGCGCACGCTCAGCCCGGCGAACGAGCGGCTGTGCTGGAAGGTGCGCGCGAGCCCGGCGCGGCCGCGGCGGTGGGGAGTCCACGCCGTGACGTCGTGGCCGGCGAGCTCGACCGTGCCCGAGGTGGGGAAGTCGAAGCCGGTGAGGATGTTGACGAGAGTCGTCTTCCCGGCCCCGTTCGGCCCGATCAGACCGACGACCTCGTGGCGGTGCAGCTCGACCGTGACGTCGCGGAGCGCATGCAGAGCGTCGAAGGCGCGCGAGACGGCGGTGGCCCGGAGAGTGTCTCCGGGCCACCGGGTCGCATCGCCGGACTGCGGTTCAGCCAATTCCGTCCTAGTGGATCTTCGCCACCTTTTGCGTCTTCCACATCCGGACGAACGACTCCTTGTTGTCCTGGACCTTCATGATCCGCCAGGGCCGCCCGACGACGCTGTGCAGTGTCTTCGAGAAGGTGACCGGCCCGGAGATCGTCCGCACGCCTCGGAAGCCCTCGAGCGCCTGGGCGAGCTTCGTCCCCTGGGTCGAGCCGCCGGTGCGGGTGAGCGCCGTGGCGAGCGCGTCGATCGTCGAGGCGCCGAGCACGTAGCTGGCCGTGTACGGAACCTGCTTCGCCGCGAGCAGTTCCTTCAGGAGCGCGTTCACGGCCGGGTTCGGGTCGTCGCCGAACGAGGATGCGTAGTCGTCGACGTAGTAGTCGGTCACCTGCGGGTTCTTCGGGTTCCAGTAGGTGCCGTCGCCGCCCCACGAGTTGATGATCGGGGTCTTGTTGCCGGCGCTGCGGATGCCCGCGACGAACTGCGGCAACTCGCCGAACGCGGTCACGAACGAGATCACGTCCGCCTGCTCGCCGGCGACCTTGCTGATCACGGGGCCGATGTCCTTCTTGAACGAGGTGAAGGCCTGGCGGTCGACGATCTTCCCGCCGAGCTCCTGAAAGCGCGTTGCGAACGCGTCGGAGACGTCGCGGAAGTAGACGAGCAGGTTGTCCTTGACGACGATCGCAGTCTTCCAGCCGCGCGCCCAGGCGTACTCCGCCTCGGCCGACCCCTCGTCCTGGGCCGTACCGCCCATCGTGAACGCCAACCGGCCCTTGGCGCCGAAGCGCTGCGGCCCCATCTGATCGGTGGTCACGCACGGGGAGACCGTGAGGATGCCCTTGTTCAGGAACTGCTGCGTCGCCGGGGCCGCATACTCGACGTCGCAGGTGACGAGTGCGATCTTCGCGCCCTGCTGGATCAGCTGCGCGGCGCAGGACTGCTGCTTCTTCAGTTGGTGGTTGCAGACCTTGATCACGAAGTGCGGCCCCTTCCTGGCGGCGAGCTTCTTCGCCTCGATCTGCGCGCCGGCGAGGGCCGGCGAGTCGAACGGCTTCATGCTGCTCGTCAGGTCAACGGCTGCGCCGATGACGATCGTCGGGGTTGCCGAGCTTCTGCCGAGGGCGGTCGTCGCGCCGACGGTGGTGACGACGGCGACGGCTGCGAGCAAGAGCACGGCGATTCCGAACCTGCGTACGTTCATGCGTCCTCCTCGAGTGGGGATGCAAGACCTTACGCCTGCTCGGTACGCCGGTTCAATGGGCATGTTTCGCTGCGGCGCCGGCAAAGCCGCCACCTGCGCTTTCTCGCCGGCTCCGTCGAGCCTACGCCGGTGGTTTAGCTTTGGCGGGTGCGCATCGGCATCTGCGAGTGGACGACGTTCGGGGCGTCGTTCGAGGAGGAGTTGGCGGCGTACCGAGCCGCCGGCGCCGGCGCGATCGGGATTCTCGAGCTCAAGCTCGAGGGGGTGGAGGACGCGCGCGGGAAGCTTCGCGAGAGCGGGCTCGCCGCGTCGGCGTGCCTGCCTGCGGCGGGGAGCATCCTGCCCTCGCCGCTGATCCCGGGGCCGGAGGAGCCGGAGGCGCGCGTCGAGTCGATCTGTGCGTCGGTGGCCCGGTTCGCGGAGCTCAAGCCGGGCTGCGTCTTCTTCCTGACCGGTCCGGGCGAGGACTCGGATGTCGTCCGCGAGGGGATTCGACGGATCGGCGAGGCGGGGGAGCGCCACGGCGTGCGGGTCGGGCTCGAGCCGATTCACCCCTCGCAGGCGGGCGTGCTTTCTTTTGTGCACACGATGGACCACGCGCTCGAGCTGATCGGCGACGCCGAGGTCGGGATCCTGTTCGATACCTGGCATTTGCAGGACGTTTCTAATCCCGAGCGCATCTGGGGTGTCCATGTCGCGGATCGCCGCGAGCCCACGCGCTCGGACTTCGACCGGCTGTTCCCGGGCGAGGGGTCGCGCGCCGCCGTGCGCACGCTCGAGGCGGGGGGCTTCGACGGCTGGTACGACGTCGAGGTCATGTCCGACAACGGGACGTTCGGGAACGCGTTTCCCGATTCGCTCTGGGAACTGCCGGTGGGTGAGCTCGCACGGCGCGCGGTCGAGAGCATGGAGGCGCTGTGAGGCGCTACGACGCGGTCGCGATCGGAAGCGGGATCAACTCGCTCGTCGCCGGCGCGCTGCTCGCGCGCGCCGGGTGGCGTGTCTGCGTCCTCGAGCGCAACGATTGGCTCGGTGGGGCGATCCGCACTGCGGAGCTGACCGACCCTGGGTTCGTGCACGAGGCGTTCGCATCGTGGCATCTGCTCTTCGTGGGTTCGGCCGCATACGCGGAGCTGAAGGACGAGCTCGAGCGGCGCGGCGTCGAGTACCTGAACACCGAGCTGCCGACGGCGACGCTCTACCCGGACGGAGAGACGCGCTTCCTGACGACCTCGCACGAGGACAACGTCGCCGCGCTCGGCCCGGGGTGGGAGCGCACCGTCGCAGAGTTCCTGCCGAACGCCGACCTCGCGTTCGGCGTCCTCTCCACCGAGCTCTGGTCGCGCGACGGTGTGCGGCTGGGCTGGACGGCGTTCCGGAGGCTGGGGCGGCGGGGGCTCGTCGAGTTCATCGGGAACGTCCTCGCCAGCTGCCGTGACTGGACGCGGGAGACCTTCGAGGACGAGCGAGCCTGGGGCATCTTCGCGCCCTGGGTGCTGCACACCGGGCTCGGGCCGGACGCGGCGTCGTCCGGGTTCATGGCGCAGGTGATCGGGGTCGCGATCGAGCTCGGCGGGATGCCGGTGCCGCGCGGCGGCGGAGTGAAGCTGGTCGACGCTCTGGCGGGGATCATCGAGGACGCGGGCGGGTCGTGCGAGACCGAGCGCGGGGCGGAGCGGATCGTCGTCGAGCGCGGCCACGCCGTCGGCGTGGTCGCGGCCGGTGAGCCGATCGAGGCCACGCGCGCCGTGCTCGCGTCCACGACGCCGCAAGCGCTCTACGGGACGTTGCTCGGCGAGGAGGTCGAAGAGGCTCGGCGCTTCCGGTTCGGGCGCGGCGGGATGCAAATCCACTTCGCGCTGTCCGAGCCGCCGCGCTGGCAGGGTGACGAGCGGCTCGGGCAGACTGCGATCGTGCACCTGACTCCGGGCCTGGACGGAGTGTCGAGAGCGGTAAACGAGGCGGAGCGAGGGCTGTTGCCCACGGAGGCGACAGTGGTCGTCGGGCAGCCCCTGGCGGTGGATCCGTCGCGGGCGCCCGAGGGCAGCTGGATCCTCTGGGTCCAGCTCCAAGAGCTTCCGTCGGAGCCGAAAGGCGACGCCGCGGGCGAGATCGACACGGGCGGTGGGTGGACAGAGGCCGTTCGCGAGGCGTACGCCGACCGGGTGCAGGCTCTGATCACGGCGCACGCGCCGAACCTGGAGTCGTCGATCCTGCGCCGAGTCGTGTTCTCGCCTCTCGACATCGAGGCCTCGCTGCCGAATATGGTCGGCGGCGACATGTACGCCGGCTCGTGCGCGCTCGACCAGAACCTGCTCTGGCGTCCCCGGCCCGGGCTGCCCGGGCACAGGACGCACGTCGAGCGGCTCTGGCACATCGGCGCATCGACTCATCCGGGCCCGGGCCTGGGCGCGGGCTCAGGAACGCTCGTCGCAAAGGCCCTGTTGAAATGATTCGCCAGCTGCGGCTCGCCGTCACGGTAGAGGACTACGACGAGGCGGTCGCGTTCTACCGCGACGTACTCGGGATGCCTTTGCTGGACGTCTGGTCGTCACCGGACGGCGGCCGGGGCGTACTGCTCGACGCCGGCCGCGCGACACTGGAGCTCACCGACCCGAAGAACGCGGCCTTCATCGACGAGGTCGAGGTGGGCCGGCGGGTCGCAGGCCACGTTCGGGTCGCACTGGAGGTCGACGATGCGCGCGCGATGACCGCAGCCGCGGTCGAGGCCGGTGCCGAGCTCGTCGCCGAGCCGACGGAGACGCTGTGGCGATCGCTGAACGCGCGGCTCGAGGGCCCGGGCGACCTTCAGCTGACGCTCTTCGAGGAGCTGGCGGAGCCGCCGACCGCTTGGCGCTAGGCCGAGGCGGCGGCCTTGCTCTTCGCGCCGGCCTTGAAGTGGGGCATGACACGGTTGGCGAAGAGCTCCTGGTTCTTGATCGCCTGCCAGTGGTCGAAGCCGCCCGGGTTGGCGGTGATCGAGATCTCCGTCAGCCCCTCACAGACGTCGCGCACCGCCTCGATCCGCTCGATCACGTCCTCCGGCGTCCCGACCCAGACGACGTCGCCGGCGATCATCTCGTCGTACGGCGTCTCGGCGAGGCCCTCGAGGATTCCGGCCGTGTAGAAGCCGTAGCCCGCGGCGTTCAGCTCGTCCGCCGGCGGCCTCTCGTGCTCGACGAGCGGCGACGCATTGCCGGCCAGGAACCCCTTCATGCCGGCCTCCGCCTCGCGGATCGCAGTGTCCCGGTCTTCGTCGAGGTAGCAGGCGTGGATCCAGACGATGTCCGGGTCGTTGCCGTGCTCGGCGCACGTCGCGCGGTACAGGTCGAGCTGCTCGCGCAGCGCCTCGTAGGGGAGGAGCGGTGGGACAACGACACCCCAGCCCTTGGTGCCCGCAAGGATGTACGTCTTGTCGCTCGTCCCACCGGTGAAGACGCGGAACCTGCGCGTCGGCGGCGGGACGATCCGGGCATCGTGGATCTGGAAGAACCTTCCGTCGTAGTTGATCGGATCGCCGCCCGACTCGAGCGCGGTGAAGAGGATCTCCAGCGACTCGTCGTAGCGCTCGACCATCTCGCCGTACGGGACCCCGGCCCGCCAGGGGATCCAGCCGTGCCCGCGCCCGACGCCGAACTCGTACCGGCCACCGGTCAGCGTGTCCACGTGCACGATCCGTGAGGCCAGCACCATCGGGTTGTGGTACGGCAGGACGTGGACGAGCGTCCGGAAGTTGATCTGCTTCGTGCGTTGAGCTGCGGCCGAGAAGAGGGCGATCGGGTCGGGCGAGGCGGAGAACTTCGGGAAGAAGAAGTGCTCGATTGCCGAGTACGCGTCGTAGCCGAGCCGGTCGGCGTTCTCGATCTGCTCGAGCACCTCGGCGTAGACCTGCGCCGGCTCCTTCCCGGGCCACCACTGCACCTCGGTGTAGATGCTGAACTTCACCGGGCGATCCTAAATCTCTACGACGCCGTCCGGGAAGGGAGAGAGCTTCTCGGCGCCGTCGGCGGTGACGAGGAAGTTGTCCTCGAGGCGGAGGCCGCCGCCTCCCTCCCAGTAGACGCCCGGCTCGATCGCGAGCACCATGCCCTCCTGGACCTCGCCGCCGCCGGCCTGGTGGGCATACGGCGGCTCGTGCGCGCGGGCACCGACCCCGTGGCAGATCGGGTGGCTCGGCTGCCCGGGATAGCCGGCGGCGCCGATCCCCGCGCGGACGCGCCGGTCGAGCTCGGCGAGACGTGCTCCCGGTTGCGCAAACGCGATCGCGTCTTCGTACACGCCGGTCAGCGCGGCGAGCAGCTCCTCGTAGCGCTCGCCGAGCACACCCGGGCAGAGGTTCTTCGTGTGGTCGGCCCAGTAGCCGTCCGCACAGACCCAGATCTCGAACAACGTGGGTTCGTCGGGGACGATCGGGCCGTCGGTCGTGGCGGTGAAGGTCTTGATCCCGGGGCCGGACCAGACCAGCGAGAAGCCCAGCGCGAGCTCGACCTGGCCCTTCCAGCCCGTTCCCTCACCGTGGACGAACCCCTGCCACTCGGCCGCCGCCTGGGCCTCGGTCATCCCGGGCCGGAGGACGCCCTGGACGTGCTCCATCGCCGCGCCCGCGATCTCGTTCGCCAGCCGCATGCGCTCGAGCTCCTGCTCCGTCTTGATCGCGCGCGCTTCTGCGAGGAGCGGGGTCGCGTCCGCCGCGTCAGGGAACGCGTCGAACCAGTCTTTCGAGAAGGTCGTCGGCTCGCCGACCATCCGGTCGGTCGCCTGGGTGCCGAGCGAGAGCTCGAGGCCGACGCGGCCGTACTCCGCCGCCGCCTCGCAGGCGAGGTCGCGCGCGCGCGGCATGGGCGGCCTGGGGTCACCCGGGTCGTAGCCGCCGAAGAGGCGGAGGTCCTCTGTCCAGGCAGTGCGCGCGGCGTCCTCGGCGGAGGGTTCGAGGCAGATCAGCACCGCGTCGCCCTCCCGTGGGAAGACGCAGGCGTCGTAGCCCTTCATCCCCCAGAAGTTCGTCAGGTAGAGAACGTTGTCGGGCGCGCGGACGACGAGCGCGTCGAGCTCTTGCTCGCCCATCAGCGCGCGCACGTGCTCGAGCTTGGCGTTGTCGCGAGGCCAGCTCACCCGCGAACGCGTGGCGGGGCCGGCCCGCCGTGCCCCTCCTGCCACGAGATCACCGGGTTGCGCAGCACGCCGATGCCCTCGATCTCGGCCTCGATCACGTCCCCGGGCTTGAGGTAGAGCGAGGCCGCCTCGGGCGAGAATCCCGCGACCCCGCTCACCGTCCCCGTCGAGAGCACGTCGCCGGCCGAGTAGCCGAGCGCGGAGTAGTGGGCGATGATCTCCGGGATCGTCACGGACATGTTCCCGGAGTGCGACTGCTGTCTGACCTCGCCGTTCACGCGCAGCTCCATCGCCAGGTCGTGCGGGTCGCGGATCTCGTCCGGCGTGACGATCCAGGGTCCGAGCGGGCAGAACGTATCGATTGCCTTGCAGAACGAGAAGACGCCGGACTCCATCTCGCGCCGCTGGATGTCCCGCGCGGTGATGTCGTTGAAGATCACGTAGCCGGCGACGTAGTCCATCGCCTCCTCGGGGCCGAACCACTTGCCGGACTTTCCGATCACGACTGCGAGCTCGAGCTCGTAGTCGAGCTCCTCGGTCAGGTGCTCCGGGTAGATCACCGGATCGTCCTGGCCGATCAACGCGTCGACGTTCTGGAAGAAGACGATCCAGGGCGCGATCCTGTGTGCCCAGCCGACCTGCTTCGACTCCTCCTCGTGCTCGCGGAAGTTGCCGGCGGTGTGAAAGAACTTCTTCGGCACGACCGGCGGCGCGAGCTTGGCGCCGGCCAGCGGCACTCGCTCACCGGTGTCGTCCGCGCCGCCGCGCTCGAACCACTCGCGCATCGTGGGCACGTCGAGGACGGCGATCTCTTCGCCCTCGATGCGCCCCACGCATTTGTTAAGGGTCTGACCCTCGAAGGTCACGAGCCGAGCCACGCGAGCACCTCCTCGGCGTTCCTGTCCGGCGGAAAGACCGGGTAGAAGCACTTCGCGACGTGGCCCGCCTCGAACACGAGCGTCAGCCGTTTGTAAAGGGTCTGACCCTCGAACTCGAACGTCGGCAGCGCGAGCGCGTCGCGCAGGATGAGCTCCGGGTCGGAGATCACGGGGTAGAGGATCCCGAGCCGCTCGGAGAGCTCGACCTGCTCCTCGAGCATCTGCACGGACAGACCCGCTACCTTCGCGCCGAGCTCGCGCAGCTCCTGGGCGTGGTCGCGGAAGCCGCACGACTGGGGCGTGCATCCCCGGGCACCCGGGATCGCGTCCCACTCTTCCGGCACCGGACGGTCGGGGTGGCCCGTGCGCGGGTAGACGTAGAGCACGGCGAGCCCGGCCCCGAACGCCGCGAGGTCGACGGGACTGACCGACGACTCGAGCGTCAGCGCCGGCATGGGCATCCCCAGGAGGTGGTCGCAGGCGCCGTCGTCGGTCGGCACCGGCAGGTCGGCCGGCAGCTGGTAGAGGCTCATCCGCACACCCGCTGCGCCGCGAGCGCGTACACCCGCGCCGTCTTCACGAGCCCGTCGATGTCGAGATTCTCGCCGAGCTCCGCGTCCGGGAGCCCGGTCGAGGTGCCGTAATTCACGGTCGCGATCCCGTACCGCGAGAGCACGCTCGCGTCCGAGAACCAGCGCGTCACGTCGCGCTCCGGCGGCGAGCCGAACACCTCGGCGTGGGCGGCGGCCAGCGCGGCGACCAGTTCATGGCCCTCCTCGATCTCGGCCCCGGGCGCGGTCACGTAGACCTCGCCCTCGACGCCGTAATCGGGGAAGCGCTCCGCGAGCCCGCGCACCATCTCCAACACCTCGCGCCGGGCGACCGCCATCGGCTTGGTCGGCGGGACGCGCACGTCGAGGAAGAGGTCGGCTCGGTGCGGCGTCCGCGAGACGCGCCAGCCGAACCCGCCGGAGAGCGCGCTCACGTTGACGATCGCCTTCGCGCCGCGATACGAGTTCGCCTCGTCCTCCTCCCAGGTCGGGATCCACTCGAGGACGGCGCCGAGCACGTCGTGCATACGGACGAGCGAGTTCTGGTCGCGCTTTCCCTCGCTGAAGGCCGTGTGGACGAAGTTGCCGCGGGTCGAGATCCGCAGCCAGAGCGAGCCGAAATGGCCGAGCACGATCTTCCCCTCGGTCGGCTCGCCGAGGATGCACACGTCGGCTGCGCCGCCGTGACCGACGAGGTACCGCGACCCGGCTGCGTACCCGCGGAACTCCGCACCCTGCGCGTCCGCCCACTGCGTCTTCTCGATCTCTCCGCAGACGGCGGCGATCATCACGTCGCCCTCGAGCCGCAGACCCGCGTCCTGGAGCGCGCGCACAGCCTCGACGTAGCAGGCCAGCGCGCCCTTCATGTTCGAGATCCCGTTGCCGTAGATCCGGCCGTCCTCGACAAACCCTTCGGGCCGGAATCCGGGGATCCCGGCCAGCCAGGGCTCGCGGCCCGAGTACGAGGTGTCCATGTGACCGTTGAACATCAGCGTC
>JBKOVL010000224.1:0-6680 GCA_046723895.1 Actinomycetota bacterium
TATCGCTCTCCCGGACGTCGAGGAACTCCAGAAGCTCGTCCAGGACGGCCTCGAGCGAGGCTTCCTCACCTACGACGAGATCGTCAACGGTCTCGAGGACGTCGAGCTCACCAAGGAGCAGATCGAGGACTTCTACACGTATCTGATCGACCACGGGGTCGACCTGATGGAGGGCGAGCAGCACAAGCATCCGCCCCACGAGCAGCCGGCGCTCGCCGAGGAGGTGAAGGTCCCGAGGCTCGACCTGACAGTCGAGCCGTCGCTCGACTCGCTGCGGCTCTACCTGCGCGAGATCGGGAAGGTGCCGCTGCTGACGGCCGACCAGGAGGTCTACCTCGCGAAGCGGATCGAACGCGGGGACATGTCGGCGAAGACGCAGATGATCGAGGCGAACCTGCGCCTCGTCGTCTCGATCGCGAAGAGCTACCTCGGCCGCGGGCTCTCCTTCCTCGACCTGATCCAGGAGGGCTCGCTCGGGCTGATCCGCGCGGTCGAGAAGTTCGACTATCGCAAGGGCTACAAGTTCTCGACCTACGCGACCTGGTGGATTCGCCAGGCGGTCACGCGGGCGATCGCCGACAAGGCGCGTACGATCCGCATCCCCGTCCACATGGTCGAGAAGCTGAACAAGGTCGTGCACATCGAGCGTCAGCTCGTCCAGCGCCTCGGCCGCGAGCCGCGGCCGGACGAGATCGCCGAGGAGCTCGAGATGACGACGGCCGAAGTGCGCGAGATCCTGCGCATCGCCCAGCACCCCGTCTCGCTCGAGAAGCCGATCGGCGAGGAGGAGGAGTCCGAGCTCGGCGACTTCGTCCAGGACGACCAGGCCCAGTCACCCGACGAGCAGGCCTCGCTCTCGCTCCGCCGCGAGGACATCGAGCGCGCGCTCGAGTCTCTCCCCGAGCGTGAGCGCAAGGTGATCGAGCTCCGCTTCGGCCTGAGCGGCGGGCAGCCGTGCACGCTGGAGGAGGTCGGTCGCGCCTTCGGAGTCACGCGCGAGCGGATCCGCCAGATCGAGAACAGCACGCTGAAGAAGCTCGAGTCCCTCCCCGAGGCGCAGGGCCTGAAGGACTGCGTCTAGGACACGGGCTCGACCGCGTCCTGCTCGGCGACCCGCTCGAAGGGAACGAACAGCCGGCAGTGCGGGCACTTGAACCCGCGGTAACGCTCGGCCGGGCCCGTCAGCAGCTCGTCGCGGAAGGACTTGCCGCAGTGCGGGCAGACCACGTCGTAGACCGTAGCCTGGGCGGGGACGTCGGCCACACTGCGACGGTAGCAGAGCCGAGATCCTTCGTCCGGGCAATTGCCCTGTGACAGAGACTCGCTTACTTGCGTCAGAGGGTGTCATACTTCAGAGGCCGAGAGAACGGCAAGCGAGAGGGAAGGGCGGCGGACTGCGAATGTCCACCGCCCAACTCGGAAGTCGGCTCAGGGCCAGATCGGACCGACGCCGGCGAGAGATGCCGAGGTGACGACAAGAAATGCCGACGTGACGACAAGAGCTGCACCGGCGCACGCCGCAACGAAGTACCGCAACATGGGACCGTCCTTTCATCCGATTGACAGTCCCGGGCCCGGGTTAACACGAGTTTACAAGGGAGCGTGAAGATGTCCAAAAGAGGTTGGCGGCACATCGACAGCCCGCAGGCATTGGGCAGGCGCCTGAAGGAGGCCCGTACGGCCGCGGGGATGAGCCAGCGCGAGCTCTCGTTCCCAGGCTGCACGGCCGTCTACATTTGCAGAATCGAGCGCGGCGACCGCGTGCCCTCGCTACAGCTCCTGCGCGAGCTCGCCCGCCGGCTCGGCGTGGAGGAGGAATACCTGGCAACCGGGGCTGCGCGCGTCGACGAGGTCGACGGCCTCGTCGAGGCCGACGTCGCGCTCCGTCTCGACCAGCTCGAGCTTGCCGAGCACCTCTACACCCAGGTGCTCGCGCAGGCCGGTGACCGCATCCGTCGCGCCCGCGCCCTCGGGGGCCTCGGCGAGATCGACCTCCACGCCGGGCGGCTCGACGCGGCGGTGGGCCGTCTGGAGGAGAGCCGGTACCTTCTCGGCGATGCGCTCGCAGAGTGCCCCGGGGTCGTCGACGCGCTCGCGCGCGCCTACGGTCTGCGGTCGCAGTTCGACGAGGCAATCGGCCTGCTCGAGCGCGCGCTCGCGCTCGCGCGGGAACGGCGGGACGAGCCTGCCGAGGCGAGGTTCTCGATCCTGCTCGCGAACGCGCTGATCGACAGCGGCAACCTCTCGTCTGCGAAAGCGCTGCTCGGTCGGTCGCTCGCGAAGGCCGCCGCGGCAGTCGATCCGATCCTGCAGGCTCGCCTGTACTGGTCGCAGTCGCGCCTTCACTCCGCCGAGGCGAACGCGGACGCTGCCTCGCGCTACGCGCGCATGGCGCTTGCGGCGATCGAGCTGACCGAGAACGTCGCGTACGCGGCTCGAGCACACCAGCTGCTCGCGCACGTCGAGCTCGAGCGCGGGAACGCCGAGGAGGCGCTCGACCTGATCGACCGCGGGGAGGCGCTCGCAGTCCGCGCAGGCGGCGCAGAGGCGGACGGTTACTTCAAGATCGTGCGGGCGCAGGCGCTCGCGCAGCTCGGCCGCGACGAGGAGGCGATCGCACGCGCCATGCAGCTGGCGGGCGCAGCCGAGGGTCGGCCGGACCTGGCCGGGCGCGCGTACGCCGTCGCGGCAGACGTGTTCGCGAAGCGGGGCGACCGAACCAGGGCGCTCGAGCTCTACGAGCTCTCGGCCGAGCTGATGGTCGAGCGCGACCACGCCTTCATCCGAGGTCTCTATTCGAAGATGGCGGACCTCCTCGAGCGGGAGGGCCGCAAGGACGAGGCGCTCGAGCTGCTCAAAAAGGCGGTCGGACTGAAGGAGCGGGCGCGGCGCTGATGCGGGTCTAGACTCGCGCCGGGATGCTGACCCGGCTCGGTCTCTACAAGCTCTTCGGCGAGAATCCCGAGCGGGCTTGGCCGTTCGCGCGCATGCTGGCGATCCAGGCCGCGCGCGTGATCGCGCCCAGCTTCGCGTACGGCCAGGAACGGATGCCGGAGACGGGCGCCGCGGTCGTCGCCGTCAACCACTTCTCCGAGATCGACCCCGCGATCGTGGGTCTGCACTCCCGCCGCACGATCTACTACATGGCGAAGATCGAGCTTCTCTCCCTTCCGATCGCCGGCGAGCTGCTGCGCTGGACGGGTGCCTTTGCCGTGCGGCGCGGGGAGGGCGACCGAGATTCGCTCCGGGTCGCGCGTTGGGTGCTCGAGAACGGCCACGCAGTCGGGGTGTTCACCGAAGGCACTCGCCAGCGCTTCGGCTACCCCGGGCCGATGCACGCGGGCGCTGCGATGCTGGCGATCCAGGAGGGCGTCCCGGTCGCCCCGGCCGGGCTCGACACCTTCGGCTGGACGCTGAAGAACAGGCGCGCCTCGTGCCTCATCTGGGGCGAGCCCTTCCGGCTCGACCTGCCGCGCAACGGAAAGGGATACAAGGAGGGCACGGCGATCGTCGAGGAGCACGTGACCCGCCTCTGGCGGATAGCCGCGCAGGCCGTCGCGGAGGGGTTCCCCGAGACGCTGCCGGGCGGGCTGCGGCGCGCCGGTCCGATCCGGCCGCGCGACGCCTTGTGCTATCCAGACCTCCCGACCTGGCCGGTCGAGGGGTGGGCGGCGGAGCCGCTCGGCCCGGTCTACCGGCCCGACAGAATGCTCCCAGGAGCCTGACCGCCTCTGTCGTCACCGCGGTTGCGTCGGCGATGCGGCGGGCGCGGTGCTACAGTCGCCGCCGGTCGCTCCGAGGCGGCCGAGGTCAATCGAATCGTCAGCCGACCTCAGTTCGGCTGTCAAAGGGGGAAAAAAACGCTTTGAAGAAGCTTGCCTTGATCTTCGCGAGCTGTTCTGTCTGCGTCGGCCTCGTCGTATCCGCTGCGGCCGGCGGCAACGGCCGAACGTCGCTGCCGGGGAGCGTCCCGCCGTGGGCGAAGTCCGGCAGCGCCCAGGGCGCGACGGACCCGTCGACCGACATCGGGTTCCGCGTCTACCTGGGTCTGCGCAACCAGTCGAAAGCGGAGGCCCTCGCCCGGTCGGTCTCCGATCCCGCGAGCTCCGCGTATGGCGACTACCTGACGCCCGGGCAATGGAACAGCCAGTTCGCGCCTGCACCGGCAGACGTCTCGGCGGTCTCGTCCTGGTTGAAGGGCCAGGGGTTCTCGATCGTGTACACGCCGTCGAACAACCACTACGTCTCCGCCGAGGGCACGGCCGCCCAGGTCGAGTCCGCATTCGCGACGACGCTCAAGCAGTACCACGTCGACGGCCGGTCCCTTCGAGCGCCATCGAAGGAGCTGAGCGTCCCGTCGTCGCTCGGCGGGAAGGTCGCCGGCGTCGTCGGCGTCGACCAGAGCTACGCGCTCGTCCAGTTCGGTGCGAAGCCCGAGCCGTCAGCGCCTCCGAGCGCCGGCTTCCGCAACTCGGGCCCGTGCTCCACGTACTGGGATCAGTACGACACGGCCACGACCGCGGTCTCGGATCCTGCCCGCGGCGTCGGCAGCACGTTCCTGCCGAACTACAACGGCTCCTCGCGGCCGTTCGCTCCGTGCGGTTACGCCGGCTCGCAGCTCCAGTCCGCCTACGGCGTCCAGAGCTGGATCACCGGCGGCACTGACGGCCGCGGCGTGACGGTGGCGATCATCGATGCGTACGCGTCACCGACGATCGAGTCGGATGCGAACACGTACTTCTCGCGTCACGGCCTGCCGGTGTTCCACGCAGGGCAGTTCTCCCAGGTCGTCGCCCCGGGCATCTACCGCCGGCCGCAGAATCCGGCCCAGGATCCGCAGGGGTGGTACGGCGAGGAGACGCTCGACGTCGAGGCCGTCCACACGATGGCCCCCGGGGCGAACATCGTGTACCTCGGCTCGCCGAACAACTACCAGGATCTCGACGCGGCGCTGAACCATGTCGTCTCGGAGCACCTGGCGGACATCGTCTCGAACTCGTACGGCTTCGATACCGAGGCGCTCCCGCCCGGGTTCATCAAGCCATTCAACGACACCCTGATCCAGGCCGCGGCCGAGGGTATCGGCGTCTACTTCTCCTCCGGTGACAGCGGGGACGAGACGCTCGGTGGTCCGGCCAACACCGCGACGGCGGACTGGCCCGCCTCCAGCCCGTGGGTGACCGCGGTCGGCGGGACGTCGCTGGCCGTCGGCGCGGGCGACGCCTACCTGTTCGAGACGGGGTGGGGCACGAAGCGGAACCGGATCAACTGCACCGGGTTCCTGAAGGCAACGGGCTCCAACGTGTGGTGTGGCACAGAGGTCTACCTCTACGGGTCCGGCGGAGGCACGAGCCGGATCTTCGCGGAGCCCTCGTACCAGCAGGGCGTCGTCCCGCCTTCCCTGGCCTCGCGCTGGGGCGGCTCGGGCCGCGTCGTCCCGGACATCGCCGCGGTCGGCGACCCGAACACGGGGATGAAGGTCGGCCAGACGCAGACGTTCTCGGACGGCACGTACTACGACGAGTATCGCCTCGGCGGGACGAGCCTCTCGTGCCCGCTGACCGCCGGGATCATGGCGGTCGCGCAGCAGGCCGCGGGTCACACGCTCGGGTTCGCGAACCCGCTGATCTACAGCCTGCCGGCGAGCGCGTTCCACGACGTCGACCACCTCGACGGCGCGGTCGCGCGGGCCGACTTCGCGAACAGCGAGAACGGGACCGACGGCCTGCTCTTCTCGATGCGCACGTTCGACGTCACGTTCACGCTGCACACGACGCCCGGGTACGACGACGTCACCGGGCGCGGATCGCCGAACGGGACATTCGTCGGCGCGGTCGCGGCCGGCTAGCCGCCGTCGCGCGTTCCCGGAAGGGGCCGCCTCGTGCGGCCCCTTCCGTTTTGCGCTCAGCACCCCGCTCCCGCTGAGCTATAAGACCGCTGTGCCCGAGGATCCGTTTCCGCTCCACGGTACGCCCTGGTTCGATCCCGAGCGCTGGTGGGTGTCGCCGATGAACTTCGCGCCGGAGATCCAGGAGGGCCTCCCGGAGCGTGTCGACATCCACGACGTGACGCTGCGCGACGGAGAGCAGACACCGGGTGTCGTCTTCCGCCGGGAGGAGCGGGCCGCGATCGCGCAGGCGCTCGCCGACCTGGGCGTCGCGCGGATCGAGGTGGGAATGCCCGCCGTCTCGCCCGAGGTCGCGGCGGGGTGCGCGGCCGTCGCCGACCTCGACCTTCCATCCGAGCTCGTCGGCTTCGCGCGCGCCGTCCCGGGCGACGTGGAGGCGTGCGCGGCTGCAGGGCTCTCGACGGTGATCGTCGAGCACACCGTCAACCCCTATCTCTGCAAGTACGTCTACGGCGTCGACCGCCCCGAGCTCGTTGCGCGCCTCGAGGAGAGCATCGACGCCGCGCGCGACCTCGGCCTCCGGCCGATCTTCATGGGCTGGGACTTCTTCCGCTGCACGCTCGACTATTGCCTCGACCTGTTCGCCGAGGTGGTCGAGCGCTGCAGCCCCGAGAGCCTCGTCCTCGTCGACACCTTCGGGGTGGCGACGCCGCCGGCCGTGCGTGCCGCCTTCGATGCGTTCTCGGCCCGGTTCGCCGACCTGCCGCTCGAGTTCCACAACCACGACGACTTCGGACAAGCCGTCGGGAGTGTCGTCGCCGCCGTCCAGGGC
>JBKOVL010000162.1:0-7556 GCA_046723895.1 Actinomycetota bacterium
CTCGATCTCCCGCGCGATCTCGTGCGAGAGCAGCACGGCCTGGTCGTCGTCGATCTCCTCGGGCTTGACGATCACGCGGATCTCGCGGCCGGCCTGGAGCGCGTAGACCTTCTCGACCCCCTTCCTCTGCGCGGCGAGCTCCTCGAGCGACTCGAGCCGCTTGATGTAGCTCTCCAGGCTCTCCCCGCGCGCACCCGGGCGTGACGCGGAGATCGCGTCCGCCGCGATCAGCAGCACGGCCTCGACCGTCTGCGGCTGCACCTCGTAGTGGTGGGCCTCGATCGCGTGCACGACCCCCTGGGTCTCGCCGTAGCGGCGGGCGTACTGCGCGGAGATCAACGCGTGCGAGCCCTCGACCTCGTGGGTCAGCGCCTTGCCGAGGTCGTGCAGCAGTGCGGCGCGCTTCGCGGTCTTTACGCTCGCGTCGAGCTCGCTCGCCATGATCCCGGCGAGCTGGACGACCTCGAGCGTGTGCTTGAGCACGTTCTGTCCGTAGCTCGTGCGGTAGCGCAGGCGACCGAGGATGTTGACGATCTCCTCGTGGAACTCGCCGCAGTTCGCCTCGAATACCGCCTGCTCGCCCGCTTGCCGGATGTGCTCGTCGAGCTCCGCCTTCGACTGGTAGTACATCTCCTCGATCCGGGCGGGGTGGATTCGCCCGTCCTCGATCAGCTTCGCGAGGGTCATCTTCGCGACCTCGCGCCGGATCCCGTCGAACGAGGAGAGCACGACCGCCCCCGGAGTGTCGTCGATGATGATGTCGACGCCGGTCAGGTGCTCCAGCGTCCGGATGTTCCGACCCTCGCGGCCGATGATCCGCCCCTTCATGTCGTCGGACGGAAGCTCGACGAGGGAGACCGTCGTCTCCGCCGCGTGGCTCGCCGCCACACGTTGCAGTGCATCGGCGACGAGATTCCGTGCCCGGCGGCGTGCCTCTGACTGCGCCTCCTCCTCGAGCTGCCGGACGCGCCGGGCAAGCTCATGGCGCACGAGCTCTTCCGAGCGCGCGAGCACCTCGCCCTTCGCATCGTTGACCGTCAGGCCTGACACCCGCTCGAGCTCTTGCAGCTCGCGCTCCTTGGCCTCCTTCAACTCCTCCTGGAGGGCCCGCGCGTGGATCTCCCGGTCGGCCACACCCTGCTCGCGGCGCTCGATCTCGGTCAGCCCGCGCTCGACCTCGGCCTCGCGGGCGGACAGCCGCTCCTGGACGCGGAGCGCGTCCGCCTGCCGCTCGCTCAGCTCGCGCTCGACCTGCTCGCGGTGGCGAACGGCATCCTCCTTGGACTGGAGCTGGGCCTCCCGGCGCAGGGCGTCCGCCTCTCGGCGGGCCTCCTGGATCAGCAGCTGGCGAGTTCGCCGGGCAGCGGCCAGCCGGGAGCTTCCCGTGAGGGCGAGCCAGCCGATGACCAGCGCTCCACCGGCGACGAGGCCGATGATGATGCCGATCACGATCTCCACTGCCGTCCCCCTGCTCGGACTCGGTTGTCCCGCAACAGCCGTCGCGGACTCCATCCGCCGCCGAGCCGGCGCGGACGCATGCCGCGAATCGAGGTGCAACGAACGGCGACCCCGGAAGGCCGCGCGGGTGAACTACCTCACCCGGCCGGGCGCCTCCGGAAGCCGTTGCGTGCTGGTCTCATCGGTGTTCGGATTCGGGAAGTTATCCGCTCGATTCGGAAATGCGTCGTATGCAGGCAAAACGTCGAATGTAGTGCTTTCTATCCTACCCCTGTCGCAGGGTCGTGCGCAACCGTGCCGCCAAGAAGGGCTTCGAGCGTGTCCTCGGCGAAGCCGCGGCGGGTGAGAGCCCGCGCCGCGCGCACGCCTCCCGAGAGCTTCGTCCACTCTCGGGCCGCGCGTTCGGGCTCCGACTCGAGCCCAGCCAGAGCGTCCGCGACCATCGCTGCTGCCACGCCCTGAGCATCCAGGTCGGCGCGGATCCACTCGTCGCCGTACCCGCGCGCGGCGAGCTGCTCGGCGCGACCGCGGGCGAAGCGCGCGTCGTCGAGGTAGCCGGCGGCCTCGAGTGTCTCGAGCGCCTCTCTCTGCGCCTCCCCGGAGAGGCCCGACCGGTCGAGCTTCGCCCGCAGCGACGCCGCGGAGTGGTCTCGACGCGCCAGGGCACGAGCAGCCTTGTCGAGCGCCTCGTGGCGCTCACCCGGATAACACTGCTCGAGCGTCTCGCGGCGCTCATCGGCGCTCATCGTCTAGGCCTCGACCGCCTCCTCGAGGGGGTTGTCGCCGGCGGCCGCCGCGGCCGCCGCCTTCCTCTTTACCGCCGTCTCCTGATCGGCCGGCTCCGCGACCGGCAGCAGCCGGGCGGAGGCAATCTGCCCCTCGCCGAGCTGCGTCTGGATCCGCTGCAGGATCGCCTGGGTCACGTCGGGATGCTCGCGGAGGAACGCGGTCGCGTTCTGGCGGCCCTGGCCCAGGCGCTCGTCCTCGAAGCTGAAGTACGAGCCGGACTTCTGGACGATCTTTCGCTCGAGCCCCGCGTCGAGGACCGTGCCCTCCCAGGAGATCCCGAACCCGTACAGGATGTCGAACTCTGCCTGCTTGAACGGCGGCGCGACCTTGTTCTTCGCGACCTTGACGCGCACCCGGTTGCCGATCGCCTCGACGCCCTCCTTCAGCGTCTCGATGCGGCGGATATCGAGACGCACCGAGGAGTAGAACTTCAGCGCGCGGCCGCCCGGGGTCGTCTCCGGGTTGCCGAACATGACACCGATCTTCTCGCGGAGCTGGTTCGTGAAGATGCAGATCGTGTCGGTGCGGTTGAGCGTGCCGGCGAGCTTGCGCAGCGCCTGGCTCATCAGCCTCGCCTGGAGACCGACGTGGCTGTCGCCCATCTCCCCCTCGAGCTCCGCCTTCGGGGTCAGCGCGGCGACGGAGTCGATCGCGACCACGTCGAGCGCCCCGCTGCGAATCAGGAGCTCGGTGATCTCGAGCGCCTGCTCGCCGGTGTCCGGCTGGGAGACGAGCAGCTCGTCGATGTCGACCCCGATCCGCTTGGCGTAGGTCGGGTCCATCGCGTGCTCGGCGTCGATGAAGGCACAGATCCCGCCGCGCCGCTGGGCCTCGGCGATCACGTGGTACACGAGCGTCGTCTTGCCCGAGGACTCGGGGCCGAAGATCTCGACGATGCGGCCGCGCGGCAACCCGCCGATGCCGAGGGCGAGGTCGAGCGCGAGCGAGCCGGTCGAGACGGCGCCGATCGAAACCTGCGGGCGGTCGCTCATCCGCATGACCGACCCCTTGCCGAACGCGCGCTCGATCTGCCCGAGCGCGGCATCGAGTGCTTGCTCGCGATCCACCTGGCTCACCCTCCCATCTCTAACAAGAACGACCTAGCCGGAACTCCCGAAGAACCACATACTGCGCCCCTGTCGGGCGGAGCATGGAATGGTAGACAGCGGCTCCGGACGGACCGACCGCGCTGAGATCGGGGAGCTCCGGCCGGAGACGTGGCCGCTCGCGGAACCGCACGACGGTGAGGTGCGGGAGCCACGGCCGCTGCTCACGCTCGTAGACACCCAGCCGCTCGAGCCGCTCGTGCACGTCGGTCGCGAGCGCAGCCCCTGCCCCGTCCTCGTCGTCGAAGACGAGCATCCCGACGCTGCGGGTCTCCCGGTAGGTCCGGACCGTGAAGGACATCGGTGAGGCAACGGCAGCGGCAGCCTCGAGCTCCGCAGCGATTGGATCGATGTCCCGCCGTGGCCGGTGCCCCAGGAACGCGAGCGTGAGGTGCAGGTTGTCGGGCGGGACGACGCGGAGCCGCTCATGCGGAAGGCCCGCCTGCCATTCCACGATCTCCTCCACCACCTCGTCAGGAAGCACGAGCGCGCAGAAGAGGCGAATGCGAACATCGTCCTCGACGCTACCAGCGGCAGTCATACGCGTCCGTCACGACTCTGCGTCAGAACTCGCCTCGCGAGGTGCAGCGCGCCGACCGTCGCGCGGATGCGGATCGACTCCCGGTCGCCCGGGAACGAGAACTCGCGTCCCGCCTCCGCGTCCGGCGTCGCGACGTGGAGGTGGACGAGCCCGACCGGCTTCTCCGGCGTCCCGCCGCCGGGCCCGGCGATCCCGGTGTCCGCGATCCCGACGTGGACGCCGAGCGCCTCCCTGACGCCCAGGGCCATTGCCGCGGCCGTCTCCGCCGACACCGCTCCGTATCGCGCGAGCAGGGCGGCCGGTACGCCGAGCGAGGACTCCTTCACCTCGTTCGCGTACGCGACCACCGAGCCGTGGAAGACCTCGCTCGACCCGGGCACCGAGGTCAGCCTCGCAGCCACGAGACCCCCGGTGCACGATTCGGCCGTCGCGAGCGTCCACCCGCGCGCGCGGCAGAGGTCGAGCACGAGCTCCTCCACCCCACGCTCGTCGCGGGTGAAGAGGAAGTCGCCGAGCGGAGCGGCGAGCGCACGCTCGAGCGCGTCGGCGCGCGCTTCCGCGCCCGGCTCGACGAGCAGGTCGACGTGGATCTCGAAATCGCGCGCGCAGATCGTCGCCTGCACCCCGTTCCCGTCGCCGCCCGCCTCCGCGAGCGCCTTCGCGATCGCCGACTCGCTCGCACCGTAGTAGCGCAGCACGCGCCGGCCCCGCGGCCGCGCACTTGCCAGCACCCGCTGGACCGGCTCCGTCTCGAGCGCGCGCGGCCACAGGCGCTGAAGCTCGGAAGGCGGTCCCGGCAGGACGACGACGGCCGTTCGCCCCGTGTCGAGGACGAAGCCTGGAGCGGTGCCGGCGAGCCCGAGCGAGATCGCGCCTGCCGGCAGCGTCGCCTGCTTGCGGACGCCCGGCTCGAAGTCGGCGTAGGGCCGCCGCAGCCGCTCGGCGATCGACCGCGACACGGCTCCGATCTCCTCGTGCAGCCCCTCGTCGAGGACGAGCTCACGCCCCGCGGTCGCGGCGACGAGCTCGACCGTGCGGTCGTCGTGCGTCGGTCCGAGGCCGCCCGAGACCAGGCACAGGTCGGCCTCGAGCCCCGTCCTCAGGGCCGCGTCCAGCTCGCGCGGGTCGTCGCCGACGATGGTGATCCGCGCAGGCTCGATCCCGAGCAACTGCACCTCGCCGGCGAAGAAAGGGCCGTTCCGGTCAGTGCGCTCGCCCCGGACGAGCTCGCTGCCGGTGACGACGATCGCCGCGCGCGGGCGCAACTAGGAGCTGGAACCTGCGGGGACGATCAGGCTGCGCGGCCGGCCGCCACCGACGATGACGACGCGCCCGTTCAGCTTCAGCCGGACGTTCTCGGGAGACCCGAGGTAGACCCAGAGGCCCTTCTTCGTGCCGAACCGCTGCAGCGTTCCCTTGATCAGTGTCCCCTGGTACACCTGCTTGCCGCTGTCGGAGCCCGTGCGGACGATCAGCAGCGTGTCGCCCTTCACCGCCCGCACGAGCAGCCCGCCGGTCCGTGCGTGCACGTGCACCTTCGCCGGCGAGCTGAGCGGCAGTTTCTCGTGCCCGCTGCCGCCGAAGCGCCAGGCGGCGATCACGAGGGCGGTGACGACCGCGATCCCGATCAGCGTGAACCAGACGACGTTCGACTCGAGGCGGCGGCGCCGACGACGCTGCCGCGGGCGCGGCCGCGGGGCCGGGCTGCTGCGCACGCGGCGCTCGAGCACCTCGTCGCCCGAGCCGTAGCGGACGTTGTACTCGTCGACGTAGAGCTGGCCGTCGAGCCCGAGGTACTCCGCGTAGCTGCGGAGGAAGCCCTTGACGTAGGTCGGGCTCGGCAGGGCCTCGAACGCCTCGTCCTCGAGCGCGCGCAGGTACTTCGCGCGGATCTTCGTGCCCTGCTCCAGCTCGGGAAAGTCGAGTTCCTTGCGCAGGCGTGCCTCGCGCAGGCTGTTACCGATCTCGAACACCGGAGCGGCCCATTCTAGGCCGTCAGTCGGCGAATAGGGTCAAGAGGTCCCAGGCACCGACGGCAAGAGCCGCGGTAATTGCGAACAGAACGCCGGCGAGCCCGAGCAGCCGTCCTGCGCGGGCCGTGCTCCCGCGACCGGCGCGCCCAGCGACCAGCCCGCGGCGCGGGTTGGCCCGCCGGCGCTACTGCTTGACGTATGGCCGTCCAATCGATGCGGGCGGGATCGATCTGCCGATCACCCCGACGACGGCGATCAGGGTGACGACGTACGGCAGTGCCTGGACGAGCACGTTGTACTCGTAGCCGTAGCCCTGCACGCGCGTCGCCAGGCCGCCGAAGAAGCCGAACAGGAGCGCGGCCGCGAACGCTCCCCCCGGGCGCCAGTTGCCGAAGATCAGTGCCGCGAGACCGATGAACCCGCGGCCGGCGGTCATGTTCTCCGTGAACGAGTGGACGTAGCCGATCGCGAGGTATGCGCCGCCGAGCGAGGCGATGATGCCGGAGAGGACGACGGCCCCGTAGCGCATCTTGTAGACGTCGATCCCGACCGTGTCGGCCGCACGCGGATGCTCACCCACCGAGCGCAGGCGCAGGCCGATCGAGGTCCGGAACATGAGGAAGTACGAGAGGATCACGATGCCGAACAGGAACCAGATCATCAGGTTCAGGTGGCCGAACGCCTGGTACCAGAAGCTCGGCCGGCCGGGGCTCTTCGGCGGGATGTGGTCGAGGAAGTGCAGGTTCACGTCCGGGATGTACGGGATTCCGGTGCCCGGCGTCCCGTTCAGGCCGTAGATCTGGATGAAGAAGTAGCCGGTCACCCCGAGGGCGAGGAAGTTGATCGCCGTGCCGCCGACGATCTGGTCGGAGCGCAAGTGCACCGAGAAGAACGCGTGAATCAGGCCGAGCACCGCCCCGGAGACTGCCGCGGTGAGGACGCCGAGCTCCCAGGAGTTGAGCTTGTCGGCGCCGAGGATCCCGAAGAAGCAGCCGGACAGCATCATCCCCTCGAGCCCGATGTTCACGACCCCGCTCCGCTCGGAGAACATGCCCCCGATCGCCGCGAACGCGAGCGGCGTGGCGAAGACGAACATGTTGAAGATCAGCTGCCCCCAGTCGACGACTCCGGCGCCCGAGGGGGTCGTCAGCGCACCGTCGAGATGGGCGACGCTCGACCTGGTCGCGCCCCACGCGAGCAGGGCGCAGATCCCGGCGACGCCGACGGCGCCCCAGCCGATCTTCCGCTCGCCGCGGGCGGCGGCCCACGCGCCCAGAACCGCGGCGATGCCTTCGAGGACGAACGGCACGACCGGGGAGCGAAGCTCGACCGGGGGCAGTGCGAGCCAGAGCCCGAAGGCCGCGAGCCCGATCGCGCCCCACCCGATCCAGCGGGGGGCTGACTCCGAGCGGACGGCCTGCTGGACCGCGGGCGACAGCGCCGTCACGCCGATGTGCCTCCCGCCGGCGCCGCCGCGGGCGCCGGGGCGCGACGGATCTTCTTGCGGAGCTGCCAGATCCAGAGGAAGAGCAGGTCGGCCCCGACGAAGAGCAGGACGAGGCCCTGGATGATCAGCGTCAGGTTGCCGGCGAGCTCGGGCCTGATCACGTCCTGGATCGCCGGGTTCCTCGTCGACGTGCCCTGCAGGAGGGAACCGAAGAGCAGCGCTGCCAGCGGGACTCCGATCGC
>JBKOVL010000197.1:0-6625 GCA_046723895.1 Actinomycetota bacterium
GGAGTTGCCGAACAGCGCCGACCAAGGGTGCACGTCCACGGCCTTGCCGTCCTCCAGCCGGAAGCCACCGGGATTGTTCATCCACCCGTTCGCGGAGATGACGAACAGCGATCCGGCGACGCCGGCGATCGCCACGGGGATACCGGACAGAAGGTGCAACCGGGGAGAGAGCCGGTCCCAGCCGTAGACGTAGATGGCGATGAAAATTGCCTCGACGAAGAAGGAGAAGCCCTCGAGCGTGAAGGCCAACCCGAAGACGTTGCCAAAGCTGGCCATGAACTGGGGCCAGAGCAATCCGAGCTCGAAGCTGAGGATCGTGCCGGTGACGACGCCGACGGCGAACAGCGCCATCATCACCTTTGACCAGCGTCGCGCGAGCGTTCGATACGACTGGTCCCCTGTCCGGAGGTACCGCCACTCGCAGAACAGCACCAGCGCCGGAAACGCCATCCCGAAGCAGACAAGCGGGATGTGCACCGCCAACGAAAGAGCCTGCATCTGCCTCGCCTCGAACAGGTAGTGCTGATCGACCGGCGCGAAGCCGGCAGCGAGTGTCGCGCCCAGTCCGCTCACGTCACGCGCCTCGCGGGCTTGCCGGCGGCTCCGTTGTTGCGCGGTGAGAGCGACCGAACGGCCAACGGCGGGCGACGTCGACGTGCAGGATGACCCCGATCCCGATCGCGCCCAGGCTTGTGTGCGCCACTCACTCCGAGGGCGTTGCCCGCATCCAGTGGAGGTGATCGGCGTAGGCGCGCAACGCCAGATATAGCGCAACCGCAACGAGCAGCAGGCAGCTCGACAAGAGGACAAGATCCGAACATGCCGATTCCGGCCGTCGCGGATAGCTCGTGATACTTAGGTCGGTCGATGAAGCAGGTTGTGGTCGTCTTCCAGCCGGTGACGGCCTCGACGGCGTGCGACGCGTCACAGACCTGAGAGAGTTCGAGCATGCCCGAGCCGCCCAGCGGTACCGTCACCTTTCTCTTCACTGACGTCGAGCGATCCACGCGCTTGCTCGCCGAGCTCGGTGCCGACGCCTACGCACGGGCCCTCGAGGAGCACCGGACGCGGCTGCGCGAGGCCTTCCGAGCAGGATACGAAGTCGACACCCCGGGCGATTCGCTCTTCTACGCCTTCGATCGCGCCGACGACGCCATTCTCGCCGCCGCCGCTGGGCAGCGCGCTCTCGACGAACTGCCGATTCATGTCCGGATGGGCATCCACACGGGACAGCCGGCGATCGTCGGCGGTCGTTACGTCGGCCTCGACGTGCACCGGGCGGCTCGCATCTGCGCCGCGGCACACGGTGGTCAGATCGTGCTCTCGCAGACGACACGGGATCTCGCCGACGTCGAGACGCGCGACCTCGGAGAGCATCGGCTCAAGGACCTGACGCAGCCGCAGCGGCTTTACCAGCTCCTCGCTCCCGGCCTGAAGACCGAGTTCGCGCCGCTGCGCACCCTCGAAAACCGACCCACGAACCTCCCCGCGCAGACGACGCAGCTCGTCGGGCGCACCGCCGAGCTCGACGCGCTCCGCACGTTGCTCGCCGACGACGGCATACGCCTCGTGACGCTCACAGGGCCGGGGGGGTCGGGTAAGACCCGCCTCGCGCTTCACGCGGCGGCAGAAGCCGTTGAGCACTTCCCGAATGGCGTATGGCTCGTCTCGCTCGAGGCAGTCCGCGAGGCGACGCTACTACTGCCGACGATCGCACAGACACTCGGCCTGTTCGAGTCGGGCAACCGGCCGCTCGCGGCGGCGATTCACGAACACCTCGCCGGCCAGCGTGTGCTCCTCGTGTTGGACAACTTCGAGCAGCTTCTCGACGCGGCGCGCACGGTCAGCGATCTGCTCGAAGGCTCGCCGGGCGTGCAGGTCCTCGTCACGAGTCGCGCACGGCTTCGCATTGGAGCCGAGCACGCCTTTCCCGTTCCCCCGCTGGCGTTGCCGGATCCGCGTTCCCTTCCGGCGCTCGATGCGCTCTCACAGTACGAAGCCGTGGCGCTCTTCCTCGAGCGGTCGCGGGCCGTGGCTCCGGGCTTCGCGGTAACGGAGGAAAACGCTCCGGCAATCGCAGAGCTCTGCGTGCGGCTGGACGGCCTGCCTCTCGCGATCGTGCTTGCCGCCGCACGGGTGAGAATGCTGCCGCCGCAGGGGCTCCTCGCGCGCCTCGGCCAACGGCTCGATCTCCTTCGTAGCGGGGCGCGCGACCGCCCCGAGCGCCAGCAAACGCTTCGCGCCACGCTCGATTGGAGCTTCGATCTCCTGGACGCAAACGAGAAGCGCCTCTTCGCGAGACTGAGCGTCTTCGCCGGCGGGTTCCGCCTCGATGCGGCCGCAGGGGTCTGTGATGCCGATCTCGATTCCGTCGAGGCCCTGCTCGAGAACAGCCTGCTGCGCTCGGAGGAGCGACCTGACGGCGAGCCTCGATTCTTCATGCTCGAGACGATTCGAGACTACGGACGCGAGCAGCTCGAGGAAGAGGGAGTCGCGGACGACCTGCGCGAACGTCACGCGCGCTGGTACGCAGACTGGCTCGAGCGCCGGACGAACGAACGCCTGGCGGGAAGGCTGACCGGCGAATGGGAGCCTGAGGACGAAGAGCAGGACAACATCCGCGCCGCGCTCGCGTGGGCCCACGACCGCGGAGAGGTCGGCCTCGAGCTGCAGTTCGCGGGCTCCGCGGGACTCTCCTACTGGCCGGACCGCGGGCATCTGACCGAGGGACGGCGATGGCTCGACGACGTGCTGACCCGTTCGCACGACGCCGACCGCGGCCTGCGAGCCCGCGCGCTCGTCGCCGCAGCGCAGCACGCATGGCGTCAAGGAGACTACGACAGCTGCGAGGAGCTCGCAGCCGAGGCTCAGACGGTGTTGGAGCACCTCGACGACCGGCCCTCGCTCGCGGCGGCGTTGATGGCACGAGGCATCGCCGCCGACTCCCGCGGTGATCTCGAGGCCGAGGAGAAGCACTACGACACGGCGGAGCGAATCTTTCGCGAGCTCGGCCACACCCATGCGCTCAGGGCGATCCTCAGCAACCGCGGGTACGCCGACATCATCGTGGGGAACTTCGAGTCGGCCGAGCGCCGCCTCCGGGAGGTCGCAGACTCGGCCACGGGCGACGCGGGCCGCGTGGCAGCGGCGAACCACGGCCTCGCCCTGGCGCTACTCGGTCGGCTGAACGAGGCCGAAGCGCGCTTTGCCGAGATCCTCCACCAGGCCGTCACGGCGCCTCGATCGACGGAAGGCCTGCTCTACGCGTTCGAGGGTCTGGCGCTCGTGGCGGGCAGTCGCGCGGAGGATCCGCGTGCGGCGCAACTCTGGGGCGTGTCGGCCGCGATCCGGGAAGCGACCGGCTACGTGCTCGCGACGGCCGAGCAGCGCTTCCACAACGAGCTCGAGCCCGAGGTTCGTGGACGTCTAGGCGAAGCCGAATTCGACCACGCGTGGAACGTGGGCCGACAGCTCTCGTTCGAGCAGGCGACCGCGCTCGCACTACGCCGGCCGTAGGTCGCCTGGGCCGCGTCGATCGCCTCGATCACCCTCTTGTCGGGCGGCTGCTCCAGCTTGACCAGGCTAAAAGGTGGCACCGGGCGGGCGTTTGGACCCGCCCGGCGCGCGTCGTCGGTTTAGCCGAACTGGAAGTCGTAGACGTGGTAGTCGCCTTCGACGTCCGCGATGATGAACGGGATGTCCTTCTTCGCGACCCGGTATGACGGGTTGTCGGCCGCGAACGCCGCCCAGTTGTCCCATACGCCCGGACCGTCGACGGCGCGCCAGGAAGCGCGCCCTGAGACGCAGGGTGGCAGCCTCCAGTAACGACCAACATCCGAGACATCACGGATTCCCTCGTGCGGAAAGTCCATTGCCCCTACTGGGGGAGCCGCCTCGTCAACGCCGTGCGCGTCGCCTTCGCGACTACGCAAGCCCGGGCTCCCCCGGCTCGCCGCTGCGAAGCGAATAGAGTACGGCGTCGGTTCGAGCGAAGGGGGGAGAGATGCGAGCGAGAATTCTGGTCGTGATGGCTGTGGCGGTCGCGGTCGGCGTGACGCTGAGCGTGTCGAATGGCGCCATGAGTCCACGAGCTGTCGCCGCTGCTACGCCGACCAACGTCGACGTCAGCCAGCGGCACTTGAACGAGTCCGAGGAAGCGATCGCCGTCAACCCGACCAACCCGGACAACGTCGTTGTGTTCACGAACATCGGGCACCTAGAGGCAGGGCTGACCGCGGGCATGCTCCTGGGCGTCAGCTTCGACGGCGGCAAGACGTGGACGACGCGAATCGTCGGCAACAACGACAACCTCGGCGATGCCTGCTGCGACCCGAGCCTTTCCTTTGACCAGCACGGGAACCTGTTCATGACGTACCTGTACGAGGTCGAGAACAAGGTGCCGATCGCGCTCAGCACGGACGGTGGCCTCAGCTTCCACCTGATCGCGAACATCGAGGCGCCTCCGAAGGGGACACCTACGAAGGGAAGCGGGGACAACCGCGGGCTGTTCCGCTTTGTCGACCAGCCGACCATCACCGCGGCCGAGGGCGAGGTCTGGGTCGTGTTCAACGCCGGCGGCCCGATGTTCGCGACCGGCGCCCCCGTCACGGGCCTTGGTCAGGTGGGAACGTTCTTCACCGGGGAGGTTGCCCCGGGGACGAACAACTGCACCTACGGCGATGTTGCCATCGGTCCCGAGGGACAGATCATGCAGGCCTGCAACCTGACCGAGACGGGGCAGGGCGGCGGCAAGGTGTTCGTCAATGTCGATCCCGACGGCCTCGGCCCGGCCGGTTTCGGTGATCGTGTCTTCGTCACCCAGACGCACGTGGGCGGCTTCGACTTCATCGCACCCCAGCCAGACCGCTCCGTCGATGCCGAAGCGGGTCTCGCCTGGGATCGCACCGGCGGTCCGCACAACGGTCGTGTCTATCTCGTCTACACGAAGGAGCAGCAGAACGAGAGCGACAACACCGACATCTACGTGCGCTACTCGGACGACGACGGCGCGACCTGGAGCAGCGGCGCCCGTGTCAACGACGACGCCACGACCAACAGCCAATTCCTGCCGAAGATTTCGCTTGACCAGACGACGGGAAACCTGTCCGTTGTCTGGTACGACTCCCGTGCCGACCTCGGAACGGGCGGAGCGGGCGATACCGATGGTATTCCGAACGACGACGCGCAGTTCTGGGGCGCATTCAGCACCGACGGTGGCGCGTCCTTCACTCCGAACATCCCCATCAGCGCGGGCACGTCGAACTCGCACGACTCGGGCAACGGCATCGACTACGGCGACTACAGCGGGCTCTCCTTCGTCGACGGCGTCGCCCATCCAGCCTGGGCCGACAACTCCAACAGCACAGGCAATAACCCAGACGGCGCGCTGCACCAACTGGACATCTACACCGCGGCGCTCACGGTTCCCTAGAGAGCAGGTGGGAGGCCGGCCGGGCGTCGGCCTCCCACGACTCCGCACGCTCGGCGTGGTCTTGTTGATTTGTCGTTGACCCCGGTGCGTTGCTGCATTAGACAACGGACGTGCTGCGCCGTCGCGAGCAGCCCGTGCCGCACTTCCATGGCTCGGCCGGATTGAAGGCCACGACCGACGGCCGAGGCCCGGCACTGCTCGGGCTCGACGACTAGCGCTGCGTCTAGAAGTGCGTCAGACTCCCGTCGTCACGCCGCCCGGGACCGCCCGCCCCGGGGAGAGGAGGCCAGGTCATGTCCCTCGTACGCCGCATCGCCCTGCTGGTGACGTTCGCGTTCCTCGCTGCCGGTTCGACGACCGCGCTCGGGTCGCGTGCCGACCCTGCCGCGCACGACAGTCTGCGCGAGCCGCTCACCGACCAGATCTTCTACTTCGTCATGCCGGACCGTTTCAACAACGGCGACACGGCCAACGACAACGGCGACCTGCCTCCGGGCAAGGGCGCGGGGCAGTCGGGATTCGACCCGACCGGCAAGGGCTGGTACCACGGCGGCGACCTGAAGGGCCTGACCGCCAAGCTCGACTACATCAAAGGTCTCGGGACGACCGCGATCTGGCTGACGCCGAGCTTCAAGAACAAGGCGGTGCAGCCGGAGGACAACTCGGCCGGCTACCACGGCTACTGGATCACCGACTTCACGCACATCGATCCGCATCTCGGCACGAACGAGGACCTGCGCGCGCTGGTCGACGGGGCCCACAGGCGCGGCATGAAGGTCTTCTTCGACATCATCACCAACCACACGGCTGACGTGATCAAGTACACGGAGGGCGGCCGCAGGCCGTACACGTCCAAGGACCAGTCGCCGTATCGCACGGCTTCCGGGACGCCGTTCGACGACCGCGACTACGCCGGCACGAACTCGTTCCCGCCGCTCCTCCCGACCGGCCAGCCGTCGTGCTCGGACCCGCCCGCGCCCTTCACGAGCTTCCCGTACCACCCGTGCGTGCCGGATGCGGAGCGGGACGTCAAGGTGCCCGCCTGGCTGAACGACGTGAGCCTCTACCACAACCGCGGCGACACGACCTTCACCGGCGAGAACTCGCAGTACGGCGACTTCTTCGGGCTCGACGACCTCTTCACCGAGAATCCGCGAGTCGTCGACGGGATGCTCGACATCTACAAGACGTGGA
>JBKOVL010000014.1:0-21953 GCA_046723895.1 Actinomycetota bacterium
GCAAGGACTTCGCGAGGCTGCAGTACGCGCCCTCGCGCTAAGGGGCGAGGCGCGCGAGTGACGGCATGCCGGTTCGACCCGCACTGGCGCTACCGCGGCCTGGAGTGTCTGCGCCTGGAGAACGAACACGTCGCACTCGACATCCTCCCGGAGTTGGGCGCAAAGATCCACCGGCTAGTCGACAAGGCACGCGATCACGACGTCCTTTGGCACTCGGCCCGTGTCGCGCCCCATGCCGTGCCACTGCACGCGAACTTCGACGACCACTGGTCCGGCGGCTGGGACGAGGCCTTCCCCAGCGGCGCATCGTCGACAAACCGCTACGGGGAGCAGCTTCCGTACATGGGCGAGCTGTGGACGCAGCAGGCGCAGTGGGCGCTCGTCGAGGCCTCGGCGGACCGCCTCGAGATCGTCTTCTCGATCGAGACGCCGATCACGCCGGCACGGTGGCAGCGGCGCCTCGTGCTCGAGCGCGGCTCACCTGTCGTGGCGCTCGACTACCGGATCGAGAGCCTCGACTCGCGGCCGTTCGATTTCAACTGGGGGATCCACCCCGTCCAGGCGATCTCTCCCGCACATCGCCTGGACGCGCCTGCATGTCAGGCAGAAGTAGACGAGGCCGGAGGTGGGATCCTCGGGAGGCAGGGTGACACCTACGATTGGCCGCACTTCCGGGACATCGATGTTCGTCGGACGCTCGGCGCCGACGCCGGCGACTTCGCACTCCACTACCTGACAGAACTCACGGACGGTTGGGTCGCCTGCACGGACACGGTCGCCCGGCGCGGGTTCGGGCTCGTCTTCGACCGGGACGTCTTCCCGGTAGTCTGGCTTTGGCTCGTCTACGGGGGCTGGCGAGCCTACTACCACGCGATCATGGAGCCGTGGACGGGCTACCCGAGTGCGCTTGCGAACGCCGTCGCAGCCCGCCGCGCACGGACGCTTGGGCCGAATGAGGCGCTCGAGACGTCGGTTGTGGCCACCGTTTACGGAGGCGTGGAGTCGGTATCCAGCCTTGCCCCGGACGGGTCGGTTGAGCCTTGATCGATGGCAGATCTACGGCCTCGTTCGGTGTGAGCGCTCGGGCGGCATCGGCGCGCATTCGCCCATCGGCGACTACTCCCTCGCGTAGCAGGGGCTGCGCATCGGCAAGCCGATTGCCGACTGTCGATCCGCGGTCGCGGCTGGGGGGTGACGAGGCGGTGGCGGTGGGTAGAGCACCCACCCCGTATGGAGGGTCCCCCACGTCTCGAGTTCGCGGACAGCTTCTTGACCAGTCAGCCGCTCTGCATCGGCATCCAGGCGATGTCGTCGAGGCTGCGGAGCAGCGCGGCTGGCGACGATGTGTGCGCCTCGCCAACTAGGCCACCGCGTTTCCCTCTGAACTCGGCACTGACTCCGTAGGCGAGAGCGAGGGATCTCAGCAGCCGCGCTACGCACGAGAGCTTCTCATCGAGCGGCATCTGCTCGATCAGGCTACGGGGGAGATTGAACTCGTCGAAGCCTGCCTCTTCAAATCGTGGGCCGAGACGAAGTCCTCGCCCGTCGCCTCCAGGGCTCGCCGCAGACAGATTTCGAGATCACGGATTGCGCTGTCCATATCACCCCACGCCATGCTTTCCATGACGACCAGCGCCGCTTGCTGTTGGGATCGGTCGAATTGCTTCATCTGGACGGCGACGCCAAGCGGTTCACTGTCGGGCCGCGGCGGTGGGCTGCGAGGAACCCGATCGCTGCACGGCCGCGGAGCCAATGGCCGTTGAGGATCTGGACCCAACGGTCCCAATCCGACCCGGCCGCCGCCTCCTCTGCGCGGCTCCCCCGTCTTTGCCGCTGGCCGCCGGAAGCCGAAGCGGTACCGCAACGTCCGCCGTGCGCTTGCCGTGACAGTCAAGGAGGCCGGGATCACGGTCGGCGACGACGAAAGGCTTTCGCCGCACTCGCTCCGACACACTTACACGTCGCACCTGATCGTCGGCCTCGAGCTCGACGCCGCGACGACGTCGAAGCTCGCCGGGCACGCGGACCCCGGCGTGACGATGCGCGTCTACGCAGACGACTTTCGCCAAGCCTCCGAGCGGAACGCCGCCGTACTCGCACGCGCCGCCGAGCGAGGCTTCGGGACCTGACCTGGGACCTGACCTGGCCGCTTCACACCGTCACTCCGGGCAACGGCTACGGCGCGCAATCGCAGCGTCCATGCGGCGTCCGGTGAGTGGGCGGTGACGGGATCGAACCGCCGACCTCCTGCTTGTAAGGCAGGCGCTCTCCCAGCTGAGCTAACCGCCCGGGTTGAAGCCTAGCGCGCGCGTAGGAAGGGTTGTTTGCAGGGCTTTTTGGTTGCCGGAAGTGCGCGAGCGTGGCAAGATTCGCCTCCGCCGTCAGGAGGAGGAGATGCACAGGGGCATTCGTCGTGCTCGTCGGCATCGCGTTGACCCGGCCGATGGGACGCAGCTGGACAACTGGATCGGTGCCTGCCGCACGGACGATCCGGTCCGCACGCTGACCCTCGGCGCCCCCCGCGTCAGTGACCGCGAAAATTCGAGTGAAGGGCAAGAGGTGACTGCCTTGGAGGGTTTGTCCTGCAAAACGGCGAAATCCGTGTCACACTCCAGCCTGGAGAGCATCGGCGGAGGTTTCGTTTGCGCTGGTACGTAATCATCCTGATCGGGATCGCACTGGCGTCCGTGCCCCTCGGCGGGGCCGCGACCGGGCCGCAATCGCTGACCTTCGACGTCAACTCGACGGCCGACCAGGTCGACGCCAAGATCGGCGACGGGAAGTGCCAGGCTGCGAACGGCAAGTGCACGCTGCGGGCGGCGTTGAACGAGGTCAGCTCCCTGCAGTCGAAGGGCCAGCCGGTCGTGATCGTCCTCCAAGACGAGGAGTACAAGCTCGAGATCGAGCCGCCTACGGCGACGACCCTCGACGAGAACGGCGGCGACCTCGATCTGTTCTCCCACAACACCCCGCCCCCCTCGGTGACGATCAAGGGCGAGGGCATCGGCAAGACGACGATTTCGCAGCTGCGCGGCGACCGCGTGATCGAGCTCTCCGCGCCAGAGCCGGTGACGATCTCCGGCGTGACGATCACCGGCGGCAGCACCGTCAACCAGGGCGGCGGAATCGCGAACAGCGAGCCTGGCGGCCTGACGCTCGTGGACTCCGAGGTGACCGGGAACAGCGCCGACGAGGGCGCTGGAATCTACAGCCGCCGTCCCCTGACAATCGACAACTCGTCGATCACCGACAACCGCGCCAACGGCGCCGGCGGCGGGATCGCGATGAACACCTTCGGCGGCAAGCTGACCAGCACGACCGTCGCGGGCAACTCGGCCGGCCTGCTCGGCGGGGGCATCTGGATGCAGAACACGGACCTCTCGCTGATCACGCGATCGCTGGTGATGGGCAACACCGCCGTCTCGTCCCAGGTCACCGGCGCGCCGCCTGCGGGCGGCGGGATCGAGGTCGACACCGACCCGCGCTTCGGTGCCACGACCGTCCAGGCCAGCTACACGACGATCCAGGGCAACGCGGCTGCCGGCCCCGGCGGCGGGATCTTCTGGCAGGCAACAGGCACGCTCGTGCTCGACAGCTCGCTGGTCGCGCTGAACACGGCCGAGTCCGGTGCCGGCATCTCGACGGGCCCGGGCCCCTCGACGGCGGCGATCGGGACGGTCCAGCTGACGAACACGACGCTGGCCGGTAACGCCGCCGAGCGCGGCGGAGGGATCGAGCGCAGCTCCGGCAACACCCTCCTGCGCGCGGTGACGATCGCCGGCAACTCGGCGTCGCGCGGGAGCGGGATCCTCTTCATCGGCACCCGGGCGGTCTACTCGATCGCGAGCGGGCTGATCATGGCCAACCTGCCGGCCAGCCAGAACTGCGCGCTCAGCACCGGGAACGGAGCATTGTCCGCCACGGACTCGCTGAGCGTCCCGGACGCGAACCTCGAGTCCGGGACCGGCTGTCACCTGCGCACCTCCGACATGTCGAGCACGAACCCTCTGCTCGCCCCGCTCGCCAACAACGGAGGGCCCACGGAAACGCGCGCGCTCCTGCCGGGCAGCCCGGCCGTGGACAAGTACACGGGCGCCGACTGCCCGACCACCGACCAGCGCGCCTACAAGCGGCCGGCCGGCCTGGCCTGTGACATCGGCGCCTTCGAGCAGAGCTCGACCCGCTCGAGCGACATCAACCAGCCTCCGCGCGCGCTCCAGAGCGTGATCGGGGGCACGCTGACGCTGATCCCGTCCGGTACGCCCTCGAAGCTGCTGCGCGGCGCCGACTTCCGCCCGTGCACGGGCAAGCGCCACCTGAACCAAGCGCTCGCCGGCGGGTACTACGAGTCGCCCGAGGGTCGCCTCGCCGCGCGCGGCTTCTTCTCGTTCCGCCGCGACAAGGACCACGCGGTGCGCTTCGGCAACCTCCTGCTCATGCTGGACGGCAAGGTCGGCCATGTGCTCGCGACCGTCGCCCCGACGAACGGTGCCCTGAATCTCTTCGACGCCAGCAGCGTTCGCTACGGCAAAGAGGCCGCGACCGGCCGGCTCTTCCTGACCGCGGGCGGAGCGCGCCTGCTCAATCGCCTGCTCGGGCTGCGCGGGTTCGCCGGCGGAATGAGCTGCGGTCGCTTCTCGCTGCACGCGCGCGTCGTGACTGCGCCTCCGCCGCCCCCCAAGCCGCCGCCGGGCACGACCAGCGGAGGAACGAGGCCGCCGACCACGACGACGCCCACGGCGCCGCCGGGCTCGACGCTCACGGTCCAGGTCATCACGTACGACAAGGACGGCAAGCCGCAAGGTGGTCTCGTCGGCGGTCAGGTGAAGAGCAGCCGTGCCGGCATCGCCTGCCCGACCGAGTGCACCTTCACCTTCGCTCCCGGGGAGCAGGTGACGCTGGAGGCAAACCCGAGGAAAGAGCAGGGCTTCGAGTTCCAGAGCTGGGACGGCTCCTGCGGCGGCACCAGCACGACGTGCACGATCTTCATGGACCAGAGCCGGACCGTCATCGCGCGGTTCAGGCAGAAGTCGTAGCTGCCGGTCCAGTCGTGTCCGCCGAGGCGGCGCTCTTTACGCTGCCGGATCCGGCGCGCGCGCTGCGTGGCGTGTCGCTCGTGCACGAGCTCGCGGGGCCGCGCCGCATCCCCTTCGAGCGGCGAGGGGCGCGATTCGAGCTCGAGCTGGAGCGCCCGGCGGCGAAGCGGCTCGAGTACCTGCTGGAGGTCGAGGACGGGCGCGGCAAGAGTCGGCTCGTCCCCGATCCGGGCAATCCGCTGCAGGCGGACGGGCCGTTCGGTCCGAAGTCCGTCGTCGAGTTCCCCGGCTACGTCCCGCCCGCCTGGGTCAGCGACGAGGAGTCCGCGTCCGGAGAGGTTCGCGAGGTGGAGCTGCCGGGCCGGCTCGGCGTGACCGCGCTTCTCTGGTCGGCCGCCGACGTCGACCCCGACGAGCCACTTCCGTTGCTCCTCGTCCACGACGGGCCGGAGTACGCCGAGTACTGCTCGCTCCTGCGCCTCTTCGATCACCTGGTCCCGTTCGGCGAGTTGCCGCCCTTCCGCGCCGCGCTGCTCCCGCCCCCGGCGGACCGGAGCGAGACCTACTCGGCGTCTGCCCGCTACGCGCGGGCGCTCGTCACCGAGTGGCTGCCCACGCTCGAGCCCTACGAGGGCCGCCCCGCCGGCCTGGGGGCGAGCCTGGGCGCGCTCGCCTGGCTGCACGTGCACTGGACATACCCGGGCCTGCTCGCCGGCCTGTTCCTGCAGTCGGGTAGCTTCTTCCGACGCCGGCTCGACCCGCAGGAGTCCGGGGGGCCGCGCTTCGCCAGGATCGTGCGCTTCGTCTCGCGCGTCTTCGGGGGCCGCAGCGCGGCCGATCGCATCCCCGTGACGCTCACCTGCGGCACCGCCGAGGAGAACCTCGCGAACAACCGCGCAGCCGCCACCGCGCTCCAGCGGCAGGGCTGGCAGGCCCCGCTCGTCGAGCACCCGGACGCCCACAACTGGATCTCCTGGCGCGACTCGCTCCACCCGCACCTCGCCGAGCTCATGCTCCGGGCCGCGACCTGAGTCGTGAGGATCGAGCCCGTCAGCTCTGAGCCGGCTAGTCCCACGGGGGTAGCCACCGTCCCTCTACGACTCAGTCACCTGTGGGCACCACGCCTGCCGGCTCGACCATGACGATCACCGTGCGCCGCGGCGCGCTCGTCTTGTGGATGACCCCCTTGGGCACCGTGTAGCCCTGGTGCGGCTGCAACCGTACCGTCTCGGCGGCCTCGAACTCGATCACGAGCTCGCCTTGGAGTACGAGGAAGAACTCGTCCTCCTCGTCGTGCTTGTGCCAGTGGAAGTCACCTTCGAGGACGCCCAGCCGCACGACGGCGTCGTTCACGCTCGTCAACGTCTGGTTGAACCACGGCTCGTGGGCGGCGGCCTCGGCCGCGATGTCGATCACCGTCAGCTGGCCGTACTTGTCGTCGAGGTTGATGTCGTAGTCAGCGGGCACTTCGCATCTCCTTTCGTCTGTCGCGCGCCGCGAGCTGGGCGGTCGCCTCGGCGCGCAGGCCCGCGGCCAGCTCGTCCAGTACGGCGACCATCGCCGTGGTCGCGGCCGGCCGGTAGGGCCCGACCGGCAGCGCCACGCCGACACGGCGGGTGAGCAGGTCGCCCTCGACCTCGAGCGGCCGGATGAGAAGGTCTCGCCGCGCGGTGGGGACGGCCAGCTGCGGCACGACGGCGACACCCAGGCCGGCGGCGACGAACCCCTGAACGGCCATGTGATCGTCGGTTCGAAAGACGATGTTCGGCTCGAAGCCGGCCGCGCGGCAGGCGGCCGGCAGCACCTCCAGCGTCGAGCCGCGGTGGACGCCCTGTACCCACGGCTCGGTCGCCAGCTCCGCCAGCCGGAGACGGCGCCGGCCGGCGAGCCGATGACGCCGAGGCAGCGCGACGTAGAGGCGGTCGTCCAGCAGGTGCACGTAGGCGAGACCGTCGAGGGCCGCGGGCCTCTCGACCGGGAACTGGTACACAAGGGCGAGGTCGAGCTCGCGCGCGCGGAGCTGAGCGACCGCCTCATCCGGGTCGAGCTCGGCGAGGGCGACTTCGATGTGGGGGTGACCCTGTCGGAAAGCGACCACAGCACGGGGCACGAGCACCGCGCAGGCGGTCGAGAAGGCTCCCAGGCGAAGCCGGCCCGTCTCGAGACCGGCGAGGGCCAACAGCTCTTCCTCGGCCGTGTGGATGCGGCCGAAGATCTCGTCCGCATGGCGGACGAGCATGCGACCGGCCTCGGTCAAGGTGGCCCCGCGCGCGCCGCGCTCGACTAGCCCGACCCCGACCTCGCGCTCGAGAGCCGTTATCTGTTGGGAGACCGCCGACGGCGTATATGCCAACGCAGCTGCGGCAGCGGAGAGCGAGCGCTGCCGGCCCACCTCGCGCAACACGCGCAGCCGGCGTACGTCGAGCATGAAGCAGAGCTTAACTGGCCTATAGGAGCCTGCGTTGCGCGTTAAGTCCCGGCCGTGCACCATGGCCGGCATGGCCACCGATGCGCACATGGACTGGACGACCCCCGTCTGGCAATGAGCTCGTTCGCCGATCTCGCCGAGCTCAGCACCGTCCAGGTCTGGGACGGGGTCGCGGGGCGCATCCTCGGGGGTGAACGCGTCACGGTGGCAGTGCTCGAGCTCGACCCCGGGAGCGTTGTGCCCGAGCACAGCCACGAGCACGAGCAGATCGGCGTCTGCATCACCGGCTCGCTCGCCTTCCGCATCGGCGAGCAGGAGCGTCAGCTCGGCCCCGGAGGCAGCTGGCGGATCGCCGGCGGGATGTTGCACGAGGTCCGAACCGGCCCCGAGGGTGCCGTGGTCGTCGAGACGTGGGCCCCGCGGCGGGACGACTGGGCCGCCCTCGAGCAACTCGAGCGCCGAGCCGTGCGCTGGCCGCGATGAACCAGACGAGCGAGCTCCTTTGACCTGAGCCACGACTACTCGCCGAAGCCACGCCAACCAGCGCGCGCCCGGGCCTCGTTTTATCACCGGTGCGACACTCCCGATCGACGGTGGCACGCTCGCCGACACCTAGCCCTCTGCGAGAGTCTCGTCGGATCGGGCTGCAGATCGCGGCCGCATGAGGCGCGAGGACCGGGACGGGATCCTCGCGTACGGCTCCTACGGCCGGCCGCTGCTCGCCTTCCCGGCCGAGCGCGGCAACCGGTACGAGTGGGAGGACCGCGGAATGATCCACGCGGTCGCCGGTCTGATCGAGGCAGGCCGAGTGAAGGTCTACTGCGTCGACTCCTGGGACTCGGTCACGTGGCAGGACGAGTGGCTGGCGTTGGAGGAGCGTGCCCGACGGCACAGCGCCTTCGAGGAGTGGCTCGTCTCGCACGTGGCACCGTGGATCCACGCCGACTGCGGCGGCTACCAGGAGATCGGCCTCACCGGCGTCTCGATGGGCGCCTTCCACGCCGCCAATCTGACGCTTCGCCGCGGCGACCTCTTCCCGCTCGCGGTCTGCCTCTCGGGGCTCTACGACATCTCGCGCGTGGGCTGGGGCGAGCGCGGCGACGCCGTTTACTTCAACAACCCGCTCGACTACGTGGCCCACCTCCACGGCGACCACCTCGACTGGCTGCGCTCGCGCGTGCATCTCGTGCTCGTGGTCGGCCGTGGCGCGTGGGAGCACTCGACCGGCGCGCTCGAGTCGACGCAGCGGTTCGCGTCGCTCCTCGCCGGGAAGGCAATCCCGCACGAGCTCGACGTGTGGGGCGAGGACTCGCCGCACGACTGGCCGGCATGGCAGCGGCAGATCGCGCACCATCTAACCCGCCTTGTCTAGGTCGTCGTCACATCTGATCGGGCTCTTGCTCGGCACCGAGGACGACTGGCCTCGGGTCTTCGAGGCGCTCGTCGCCCGCCTGCCACCCGTGCGCCACGCCGGTGAGACGCACACATTTCGTACGGAGCGGATCACGAACGAGCCGTTCGACCTGCGCGCCCGCCCGCGCTACGAGCTCGTCATCGACCGGCTCGGCTGGTGGTACGAGATCGCACGCGAGTGGGTGAAGAAGGCCGCGCTGATGGACGACGTCTACCTGCTGAACAACCCGTTCACCTTCCAGGCGATGGAGAAGCACTCGGCCTACTGCGCGATGATCCGCCTCGGCCTGAAGGTGCCGGAGACCTGGATGGTGCCGCACAAGGTGCCGACGACCGTGCCGCGCCGCGAGTACATGGGCGCCAAGTTCGAGCACATGGCCTCCCGCTACAACCTGCCCTTCGAGCTCGGCGAGGTCGCGGAGCGCGTCGGCTATCCGCTGTACATGAAGCCATTCGACGGCGGCCAGTGGGTCGGCGTCACACGGATCCGCGACGAGGAGGAGCTACACCGCCAGTACGACGCCTCCGGCCAGCGGCTGATGCACCTGCAGGCGTCGGTCGAGGGCTTCGACGTGTTCGCCCGCTCGCTCTCGATCGGCGCCGAGACGATGGTGATGCGCTTCGACCCCGAAGCGCCGATGTACCTCCGCTACCGGGTCGAGCACGACTTTCTCTCTCCCGGGGTCGGCTGGGAGGTGGTGACGATCTCACGGCTGGTGAACGCCTTCTTCCGTTGGGAGTTCAACTCGTGCGAGAGCCTCGTCAGGGGCGCCGAGGTCCACCCGATCGACTACGCGAACGCCTCGCCCGACGTCGCGCTGACGAGCCTGCACTACTACTTCCCCTGGGCGATGGAGGCGCTCGTCAAGTGGTGCGTGTTCTGCACCGCCGCCGGCCGGCAGATGCAGATCGACCAGGACAAGCGGGCCTACTTCGACGTCGGCGACCGGGACGACCTCGGCTACGAGGACAAGCTGCGCGAGTACCGCCGCCTCGCCGACGACTACTTCCAGGTCGCCGAGTACCAGGACTTCTGCGCCCGCTCGCTCCCGGAGGCGCACGACGTGGCCGTCGAGTACTTCGCGAGCCCCGAGTTCGACGCGCTGCTCGTCGAGGAGGTACGGGCCGTCTTTCCCTTGCACGAGCACGACGAGATGGTTGCGCGCCATCGCGGGCTCGTCGCCGCCTGGGTCGCAGATCAGAGCTCGTAGCGCGCGCTCGAGCAGGCGGGGGCGATCAGCGGCTGCCGGACCTCGTTCGCCCCTTGCCGATCGCCCGCAGCGGCGCATCGCGGTGCAGCCGCTCGACGACGAGATCGGGGCCTCGAGAGCCGCCTGCTCGGGCGACCGAGCGAGCGGTGGCAAAGTGCAGGCATGGCGACGATGAAGGACCTCGATCGGATCGCGCTCGCACTACCGGATGTGACGAAGGAGGTCTCGGACGACGGGCGCCCGTCCTACGTCGTCCACGGCAAGTCGTGGTTCTGCTTCCACCGCTCGCCCCGGCGTGACGCCGTCGACCCGCAGACCGGCGATCGGCTCACCGACGTGCTCGTCTTCCGCGTCGACGGCCTCGACCTGAAGGAGCTGATGCTCTCGGACGAGCGCGGCATCTTCTTCTCAACCCCGCACTGGAACGGCTTCCCCGCCGTGCTGATGCGGATCCCCGACCTGAAACGCCTCGGCAAGCAGGAGCTCGCCGACCTGGTGGCGGAGGCCTGGCTGACGAAGGCGCAGAAGCGGGTGGCGAAGGCCTGGCTCGCCGAGCAGGGCGTCGATCAGCCGGAGTAGTGTCTTACTCGATCTCGCGGAGACGCGAGCGAACTCGATCGGCCGCCAGGACGTTCCCCTTCTGCTCGTAGAGGAGCAGAGCCGCCTCCGCGTTTGCTACAGCCTCCTCTTGCCCGCCGGCGAGCAGACGCAGCTCTGCGAGGTTCATCAGTGCATCAGCGTGTGAGTCGAGGAAGTCGGTCGTCGATGCGAACGCCACAGCTTCGAGCCCGAGCTCCTCTGCGGCTTCCAGGTCACCCCTCTGCGCCAGCACCTGCGATCGGGTAGTCCTCCAAAGGACGTGCGAGTGGATGTCGTTCGGACGCGCCGCCTCCTCGCTCTCGCGGGCGAGCCTCTCCGCTTCGTCGTATCGCCCTTGCGCGCAGACGGCCCGCGCGAGCAGGCCGGCGACCGAGGAGAAATGGCTCTTCTCGCCGAGTCTCCCCAGCGCCTCGTAGCCGGGTCGCAATTCCTGCTCGGCGGCGACTGGGTCGTCTCCGAGCAGGACCCAGCCGAAGTTGATCGCGAAGAGCCAGATCGAGTCGCCGAACTCGGCTAATCGCTGCCGCCACCGGTCGAGCAGTTCGCGCGCTTCGTCAAGGTGCCCTTGCATCGCCCGGGCATTCCCGAGGACGGCGAGCACGGTCGGCTCCAGAATCGGGTCGGCATGCACCTCCTCGAGCAGCGTCTCGCAGCGGGCCGCCGCCTCGGCCGCCGGCGTTGGCCCGAGCATCAGGGCGACGCAGAGCCACTCGACGATCTCCCGCTTCTCCAGCTGGTCGCCCGCGAGACGGGCGTGCTCGAGCGCCTCGGCGGAGGCCTCCGCACACGGGCCCGCGCGGCGGGCGAGATAGTGCGCCTGGGCGGAGAGACGCCAGGCACGGGCGAGCCCCAACTCGTCACCCAGCTCTTCGAATGCCACGATCGCCCGCGCTGCCACGTCGAGGAGCTCGCCTGACGTGACGTCCGGTTGCGTGAACAGCCGCAGGAACGCGAGCTGAACGAGCGAGTGCGCCTCGAGCCGTCGGTCGTCGGCCGCTGCTGCCGCTGCCACGGTCTCCGCGAGAACCCTGTCGGCCCAGCTCAGGTCGCCGCTCAAGCCCTGCACGACCCGAACGTTCGGGACGAGATCGATTCTGGCAGGGTCGTCCTGAGGCATCAGGGCGACTGCACGTGACATGAGACCCACTGCGGCCTGCGCGTCGCGACGAACGAACGCACGACTGCCGGCGGCTCCGAGCCGCTGCGCGGCCTCCTGCGCGAGCGCCTTGGTCGTCTCGTCCGAGCGACCGAGCTCCGCCCGGTATCGAACCGCCTGCTCGAGGTGGTAGCCGACGATCTCCTCGTACCCGGTCATTCGCTCGCCGGTTTTCTGCTCGAGCCAGCGGGCGAAACGCTCGTGCAGCTCTGCCCGTGTCGTCTTCGGAATCGAGTCGTAGGCTGCGTCACGGATCATCAGATGGCGGAAGCGATAAGCGCGCTCGGCCGTGAAATCCGGCCGGTATGGGCGGACTAGCTCCTTCCGCACGAGCTCCTGGAGGTGCTCCCCGACCGACGGCCGCAGCGAGGCGGGAACAAGCTCGGAGACCGATCCCCCGTGGAACACCTTCCCTTCGACGGCGGCCCGCTCGATCACAGTCCGCTCGTCCGGGTCGAGCTGGTCGAGCCGCGCTGCCAGGAGGGCCTGGATCGTCGGTGGCACCGGCGCGGATGCAAGCTGCGTGGTCGCCGACCAGCCTCCGTGCGCGCGGACGAGCAGCCCGTCGTCGATCAACATCGAGAGCATCTCCTCGACGAACAACGGATTTCCCTCGGCAGCGTCCCTGATCCGTCCGGCGACTTCTTCGGCGATGTTCGCTCCGCCGACGAGGTTCCCGATCAGCTGCTCGCATTCTGCGTCGGACAGCGGCTCGAGCAGGACCGACGTCGCGTTCACCTTTCCACCGCCCCAGCCCCGGCGAAGGTCGAGCAGCTCGGGACGTGCGAGACAGATCAGCAGGACCGGGGAGTCGCGCAAAGAGTCGGCGAGATCCTCGACCAGATCGAGGAACGTCGCCTCTGCCCAATGGATGTCGTCGAAGACCAGCACGAGCGGCGCGGTGTGCGCGAGGGCTTCGAGCAGCGCCCGGGTCGCCGCGAACCCGTCTCCGCTACCGCCGACGGCAGAAGCGCTCGTGTCGCCGAAATCGATCAACTCGGCGACCTGTCGGGCGGCGAGGCTCGAGTCCGGTGTATCCCGGAGAACGGAATGCAGCTTCTGAACGACCGTGTCGGGCGAGTCGCTGTCGGCGAAGCCGACCGCCTCCTTGAGGGCTTCCGACAGGGGCCAGAACGTGATGCCCTCGCCGTACGGGAGACATCGTCCCCGCGCAACGAGGGCCCGGCCGGCAACGGCCGCGAGGAACTCCTGCACGAGGCGTGACTTCCCGACCCCCGCAAGGCCGAGCACCGTGAAGAGCTGGCACGATCGGTCGCCCTCCGCCTGGCCGAACGCATCGCGCAGTCGCCGGCGTTCCCGCTGTCTGCCGACCATGGGCGAGGTGAGTCGGCTCGCCGCCACGAGGGAGTCATGCGGCACATCGACCACCCGCCAGCTTTCGCCCGCCGGTTCGGTCACGACCAGGTCGCGCACTCGGCGACGAGTAGGCTCGTCGATCACGATCGCACCCGGCTCGGCCGCCGCTGCGAGGACCGGCGAGCGGGTGAGCGGCTCTCCGATCGCCCCGATGACGTTAGTGTCACCGCCGGCGACGACCTCGCCGGTGCTGATTCCGATGGTGAACTCGATGTCGAGCGCGATCTCGGCCTTCAGTTCGGCGGAAAGAGTCGAGAGGCGATCCCGTGCGTCCTTTGCCGCCCGTACTGCGCGCAGCGCATCGTCCTCGTGTACGGCCGGAAGCCCGAACACGATAGTCACCGCCGTACCGGCGACCGTCTCGAGCACGCCACCGTGCGGCCCGACGGCGGCTCTCACCTCGTCGAGCATTCCAGCCGTGACGCGGCGGAGCGCCTCCGGGTCAACGCTCGAACTCCGAGCCGAGGCGATCCGGGCGTCGAGGAAGAGCGCGGTGATCGTCTTCCGCACTTCGCGCTCGAGGGTCTGACGCACGTGCCCCTCGTCGGCGTGATCGGGCCACTCCTCCCGCTGCTCCTGACGTGCCGGTTTCGTCTGGAGCTCGAGCGCCGGATCCTGGTTGAGGATGGCCTGTTGCAGCTCGCGTAGCTCACGCCCGGGCTCGATCCCCAGTTCGTCGACGAGCGTGCTGCGTGCCTGCTGGTACGCCTCCAGCGCTTCCGCCTGGCGACCCGAGCGGTAGAGAGCAAGCATCAACTGCGACCGGAGGCGCTCCCGAAGCGGGTTGCCGGCGACGAGTGCCTCCAGCTCGCCTGTCAGCTCTGCGTGGCGGCCGGCGGCGAGCTCCCGCTCGATGTGCTCCTCCAGGCAGGCGAGACGCTCGTCTTCCAGCCGGGCAATCTCCGCCTGGGCGAAGCGTTGATATGCGAAATCGGACAGCGGTGGTCCGCGCCAGAGCGCCAACGCCTCCGCGAACGATCCCTGGTCACGAAGACGCCGGAAGCGCTCGAGATCGAGCTCATCGCCCTGCACGCGGAGCCGGTAGCCCGGCGCTCTTGTCTGCAGGCGTTCCTTGCCCAGGAGCTTCCTGAGACCGAAGACGTACACGTGCAGCGCCTTGTGAGCTGCCTCTGGCGGATCGTTCTCCCACAGCGCGTCGATCAGGAGATCCTGCGAGACGACCTGGTTCGCGTGAAGGAGCAGCACGGCTAGGAGGGCGCGCTGCTTTGCGCCGCCGAGCTCGAGCACCTCGCCGCCGGAGGCCGCCTCCAACGGGCCGAGGATTCTGAATTCCAATTCCCTCCCCTCCCTGTTCCGTTGCCGCTTTTGTGACGTTAACGCCTTCTGCCCGCCCGGCGAAGTGAGACCTAAGCAGCGTCTAAGCGTTCCTTAGGGGCCTCGTTGTCTGCTCTTGTCGAAAGGGCCACACGGGAGTGGCCCGGGAGACAGGAGGCGATGATGACCAAGTCCACTTCCCTCATCTGGTTCAGACGACTGCTGGTGCTCGTCGCGGTCGTCGCAGGGGCGACTGCGTCGGCCGCCGGCGCGGCTGGACGTCCACCCGCCGTCCAGGACGCCGCGACGACAAACCTCGCTGCACTGATCAGCCCGCCGGACGTCCGCGACGCCGCGTCCGAAAGCGCAGTTGCAGTCGCGGACGCCTTCGAGCGCTTCGTGGCGGCGCACCCGTTCGGCAAGGGGTTGTCGTCGGCACTCGGCGAGGGGTTGTCGTCGGCACAGAGTGCGCAGGTCTCGCGGCCGCCGGATATCCGCGACACCGCTCTTGCGCTTGGGTCGCAGTCGACAGGCGTCGGGCGCCCGCCCGACGTCGACGACACGGCTCTCGCCGTGCGGTACGGCTCGGTAGTGCACACGAGCGGGTTCGACTGGGCCGACTGGGCGATCGGGACGGGCAGCGGGGTCGGCCTGGCCATCTTCCTCGCGGCCGGGCTCCTGATGGGCCGCCAGCTGCGCCACCGCATGCAGACCGCCTGAAGGTTCGCCTCCGCGAACGACCGAGCGGGCCGGACAGCGGCCCGCTCGGTCTGCTGTGTCCCGGCGTGACCGATGAGAGAATCTCCGACCGTGGGGATCCTGATTCTCGGCGCCGCGGGCATGATCGGGCGCAAGCTGGCGGACCGGCTGGCCCGGGCGGAAAGCCTCGCCGGCGCGGGCATCGAGCGCCTGACGCTCGCCGACGCGGTCGAGACTCCGTCACCCGCGCACGCGGATTGCGACCTGGAGACGGTCGTCGCGGACATTGCGGAGCCCGGGGTTGCCGCCGAGCTCGTCGCCGGTCGCCCCGAGGTGATCTTCCACCTCGCCGCGGTGGTGTCGGGCGAAGCCGAGGCCGACCTCGACAAGGGTTACCGGGTGAACCTGGACGGGATGCGAGCCCTGCTGGAGGCCGTCCGTGCCTCGGGGCCGGGCTACCGGCCGCGCCTCGTGTTCACCTCGTCGATCGCGGTCTTCGGCCCCCCGCTCCCCGAGGTGATCGGCGACGACCACTGCTCTACCCCGGCAACGAGCTACGGCGCGCAGAAGGCGATCGCAGAGCTCCTGCTTTCCGACTACACGAGGCGCGGGTTTCTCGACGGCGTCGGCATCCGCCTGCCGACGATCTGCGTTCGGCCGGGAGCACCGAACCGCGCCGCCTCCGGCTTCTTCTCGAACATCATCCGCGAGCCCCTGAACGGCGAGGAGGCCGTGCTGCCTGTGCCCGACTCAGTTCGTCACTGGTTCGCCTCGCCGCGCGCAGCGGTCGGGTTCCTCGTCCACGCCGCGGAACTCGACCCGGAGGCGCTCGGCGGGCAGCGCTGCCTGACGATGCCGGGCGTGTCCGCAACCGTGGCCGAGGAGATCGACGCGTTGCGCAGGGTCGCGGGCGACGCCGCCGTCCGGCGGATCAGGCGCGAGCCCGACGAGACGATCGCGCGGATCGCACAGGGCTGGCCGGGCAACTTCGACACGCAGCGGGCGAGGAAGCTCGGTTTTCGCGCGGAGACGAGCTTCGACGAGATCGTCCGGGCCCACGTCGAGGACGAGCTCGGCGGACGGATCGAGGTTGCAGTGTGACGCCGGTCGCCCTGGTCACGGGCGCGGGCAGCGGCATCGGCCGGGCGAGCGCGATCGCGCTCGCCAACGCCGGCTTCACCGTCGTCCTCTCCGGCCGGCGCCCGACGCCGCTGGAGACGGCGGCCGCCGAGGCCGGCAACGACGCGGTCGCGTTCGCCGCCGACGTGCGCGATCCCGCGTCCGTCACCGCGCTCTTCGCGACAGTCGAGCAGCGGTTCGGCCGACTCGATCTCCTGTTCAACAACGCCGGCGTCTCCGCGCCGGCCGTCCCGCTCGAGGAGCTCGACTTCGACGCGTGGCGGTCGGTGATCGACACCATCCTCACGGGCGCGTTCCTCTGCACGCAGCACGCCTTCGAGCTGATGAAGCGCCAGACACCGCGCGGAGGCCGGATCATCAACAATGGATCGATCTCGGCCTACGTCCCGAGGCCGCTCTCCGCGCCCTACACGGCTGCGAAGCACGGCATCACAGGCCTGACGCGCTCCACCTCGCTCGACGGCAGGCCGTACGACATCGCCTGCGGGCAGATCGACATCGGCAACGCGGCAACGGAACTGACCGAGCCGATGCGGACGACCGGCGTGCTCCAGCCCGACGGCGAGACACGGCGCGAGCCGACGATCGACGTCGACCACGTCGCCCGAGCCGTCGTCTACATGGCGACGCTCCCGCTCGACGCCAACGTCGAGTTCATGACGGTGATGGCGACGAAGATGCCGTTCGTCGGCCGCGGCTGAGTGCCCTCACTCCACGCTGCGGTAGTGGAGGTGGACGACTCCGCCGCGGAAACGGCGTTCCTCCACCAGCTCGAGCTCGATGCGAACGTCGCCGGGCAGGGCGCGGGTACCGCCTCCGACCAGGACCGGGTTGAGGAACAGGTGGTACTCGTCCACCAACCCGGCCCTGATCGCCTGCGCAGCGAGCTCCGGGCCCCCGACGGTGATGTCACGTTCGGCCTGCACCTTCAGCTGCCGGATCGCTTCGGGGTCGAAGTCTCGCTCGATCCGCGTCCTGGCGCTCGACACCGTCTCCAGCCTCCTCGAGTAGACGATCTTGTCGGCGGCCCGCCAGATCGCCGCGAAGTCCCGAGTCTGGGGTGGCTGGTCATCGAGCGGCATGGTCTCCCAGCCGACCATGGTCTCGTACATCCGGCGTCCGTAGAGGTGGGTCCCGACGCCCCGCACGAGGTCGTTGACGAACGCATGCACCTCGTCGTCGGGCACGGCCCAGTCGAATTTGCCGTCTTCGTCAGCGACGAAGCCGTCGAGCGACGCAATCGCGGAGTAGATCAGCTTGCCCACCTGGCGCCCCCGGCCGGATTCGAACCTAGCTGCAAATCAAAGGTTTGGCGGTCACGGCGAAGTTTCGCTGCCCGACGTACTCCCCGATACGGGCCCAGGGCACACCTGCGAGGTGCAACAGCGAGATCCGCCGGTGGCGCGGGCAGGCGCGCATTCGCGTCTCGGTGACCTTGTCCTCGCGGATCAGGGGCTGCGCCGAACGAAGCCGATTGGCGGAATGTCGATCCCTGCCCAGCGGCGGCTGGGTGGCTGGGCACCCACCCCGTATTCGACTGCGTCGCGTGGCTCGCTGCTGCGACCCAGGAGCCCCGCGGATAGTGAGCGACGCGACCGCGGCAGCTGTGGATGAGGATGCTTCTGAGCACCGGTCCACCGCGGATGATGGTGGCGTCGATCAGGACGGCTGCCGCGAGACCGACGCCGGCCTCCTTTACGCCGAGTTGTGACAGCGTGCCGAAGATCGAGAAGACCCCGACCATGACGAGCGCGGCGCTCGTGACGACGCCGGCCGCACGCGTGATCCCGTAGCGAACGGCCTCGTCGCTCGTCAGTCCTTTGTCGACGCCTTCGCGGACGCGGCTGAGGATGTCTGCGGGATCAGGTCGTCGCGGAGGACGCCGATCGCCTGACGGCTGGCCTTGTTGTCACCGGAACCGCTGTCGCTTGCGCACCTCGGGCAGAAGTCGGAACCGCTTCTCCTCCAAAGGGCTCGACCGCGCCGCGCGTATCGTCCCTTAGGACGAGTCGCTAGGAGCTCTGCGGGCCGGCTTTGGTCGCGGGCTCGACGAGGCCCGCGTCGTAGGCGGCGATCACGGCCTGGACGCGGTCGCGGACTCCGAGCTTGCGGAAGATGCTCGACAGATGCGTCTTGATCGTCGGCTCGCTCAGACAGAGCTGGGCACCGAGCTCGGCGTTGGAGAGCCCGCCCGCGAGCAGGGTCAGGATCTCGAGCTCGCGCTCGGTCAGCGAGGAGAGGGCAGGCGGGGGACGGTCGTCGGCCCTGGGGAAACTGGGTGCGAAGCGCTCGAGCAGGCGGCTGGTGACGGTCGGGGCGAGCATCGCCTCGCCGGCGGCGACCACGCGTACCCCTTCGATCAGCTGGGCCGCCGTGACGTCCTTGAGCAGGAAGCCGCTCGCGCCCACACGCAAAGCTTCGTACACGTATTCGTCCAGATCGAAGGTGGTGAGGATCAGCACCCGGCTCTCGACGCCGCTTGCGACGATGCGTCGGGTCGCCTCGATCCCGTCCATGCCGGGCATGCGCACGTCCATCAGCACCACGTGCGGAAGCAGACGTTTGGTCAGCTCGACTGCCTCTGCGCCGTCGCCGGCTTCGCCGACGACCTCGATCCCGTCCTGTGCGTTCAGGATCATCCGGAAGCCGTCGCGGACGAGCGCCTGGTCGTCGCACAGCAGGACGCGGATCGTCATTGCCGTACTGCTGCGACCGGGAGCGTGGCGGTGACGCGGAAGCCGCCGCCCGTGTCGGGCCCGGCCTCGAGCTGGCCGCCGAAGGTGGTGACGCGTTCGCGCATCCCGATCAGGCCGCGTCCGTTGCCGCCCCTGGCGGACGGTCGCGGCGAGCCGTCGTCGAGGACGACGATCGTAACGGCGTCGGGATCGAAGCGGAGCCGTACGAGCGCGTGCTCTGCACCGGCGTGTCGCAGCGTATTGGTGAGCGCTTCTTGCACGATCCGGTAGGCGGAGAGCTCCAGCGCTGGCGGCAGCTCCGGTTGTTCGCCGATGACCTCGAGCTCGACCGCGAGCCCCGCGGCCCGCACCTGCTCGAGCAGGCCGTCCAGGCGGTTGAGGGTCGGTTGCGGTGCGAGGCGTGATTCGTCGCTGCTGCCGAGCACGTGGCGCAGCTCATCGAGCGCGCGCCTGGCGGTCCTGCCGATCGTGCGCACCGCCCGGTGCGCGTCGGCGGGGTCGGAGGTGAAGACTTCGTCGGCTGCGGTCGCCTGGACGATGATCACGCTCAGATTGTGCGCGACGACGTCGTGCACCTCGCGGGCGATCCGTGCCTGCTCCTCGGCGGCGGCGCGGCGCGCATTCGCCTCCTGCTCGCGCTCGAGCTGCGCTGCCCGCTCCTCGACCGCGTGCAGGTACGCGCGGCGGGTGCGCATGTTGTCGCCGAGGATCCAGGCTGCGGCGAGCGGCGCGAGGCGACCGATCTCCAAGGCGATCTTGCTCCAGGTGAGCGGTGTCCAGTCGATCTGCGTCGCGATCGGGATCCCGAGCGCGACCAGCCCGGCCGCCCCGGCGGTGATCGCAGTGCGCCGGCCTGTGTGCGCGCCGAGGCTGTAGAAGGCGAGGACGGCGGCGAACGGCCAGTAGGCGTCGTAGGCGAGGGCGAAGAAGCCGGTGGCAACGATCGTGATGACGAACACCGCCCCCGGATAGACACATCTCAGGGCAAGCGACAGCGCGGCTGAGCCCGCGAACAGGATCAGCAGCGGACGGTAGGAGCCAGGCGCACCCCACGCGGCCGTGGCCGCGGCCACGCTCAGCGCGATGCCGAGCGCAACGTCGCCGCGGGATGCCCGCCGCAGTGCCTCCGGACCGGCTCTCATGCGCTCACGCTACTCCTCGCTCGCCGCAAGCGCCTCGTGCGAAGGGATGAGTCCGTTGGCGGTGCTCGTCGCGTCGCTCTGGACACCGGCGTCGCGCAAACGTCTGCTGGCCGCGGCGAGCGCTACCCAGGCAGCTACACCGAAGGACCGACAGTCCCCCACCTTAGGGCGCCGAGGTGGCAGAGGCGGACAGCCGCTGGCGCGGAAGCGCGAGCGGGAAGACGAGCGCGACGCCTATGAGCTCGGCCGCCTTCGAGACGAGCGCGATCGTCTCGATCCCTTCAGGCGTTCCCGAGAATCCCGGCACGGGCACGCTCACGAACAGCGCCCACGCCGCGATCTGGCCGAGGCAGAAGAGCCCGGCGAGGAGAGAGATACGTCGATCATCTGGACGTGAGACGAGCGCCAAGGCAAGTACGCCGCCGATCGCCGCGGCGGCGATGAATGCATACCCGAGGGGCGGCATCTCTCGCAGATGCTCGCGTGCGAGAGCGGCATGAATGCCAGCGCTGAAGGTGACGAAGAGCGCCAGAAACCCGGCGCGTCTGGATGTGCTGATCATGTCCTGGTTCCTTTCGGCGGGGTTATGCGCCGACGAGGCGCGCGGCGGCCCGGGCCACCTGAGCCTCGCCAGCCGCGGCGGCCGGGTCGCGGGAGGCGACCCGGCCGACGATGGCCGTCGGGTCAGCGGACGACTCGGAACGCTCCGCGCATGAACGGGTGGACGCGGCAGTAGTAGGTGTAGGTTCCGGGCGGGAGGTTCGTCGGCGTGCGCCAGCGCATGGTGTTCATGGCCGGCGTACTGTGCGGCCCCATCTGCATCGGGTCGATGCCGAGCTGCCCCGAGTCGAACTGGGTGGCAGCAGGGGCATTCGCGAGCGGGAAGGCGATGCCGGTGCTCCGGTTGCAGGGGAGCCTGCAGGCCGTGATCGAGTGCCATTCGTAGCCGGCGTGGTCCTGATTGACGAACAGGAGGCTGTGGCCCTGACGGACTGTCGGTATGCGGGCACCCGGCTGACCGAGCAAATTGAGATCGCCGGGCCGATAGGTGTATCCCTTGATCCGAACCTCGGTCGTCAGTGGGCCGTTCGGACGTTTTCGTACGTCGACGGTCGACGTCGGTGCGCCGCCGTGCACGTTGTTTTCCGGCAGGTGCCCGTGCGTCAGGACACCCCGCCAATCGACCGCGGAGGCAAACGGGTCGACCCCTGAGCGATCGCCCGGTGCGACGAAGAGCAGGGCCAGGCCCATGTTCTCGTACCAGGAGATATGGTTGGTCGCATAGGTGGTCGAGATGCGGAGCGTGTCCCCCTTGCGGACGCGCACGCGCCAGTCGGGGCGGGAGGCAGTCAGAGCGAAGTCCCAGGAGACCGGACCCGCGGGCTCGTAGTAGTGCGCCTGCGCGCGGAAGATCCGGACCGAGTGCGCGGTCGAGCCGGGCGTGGCTGCGACGCAGCTCGTCGCGCTGCGTGTATCCGTGAAGTCGAGTGCCTCGCGACGGCAGGCCCGGCGGGTCGGAAGTGTGGCGCCGGGACGAACGAGCTCGATGGTGTCGTAGAGCCCGCCGGGGTGAATGTGTCCGACTGCGCTCACGATCGTTCCGTCGAACGGCACCCGAATCTCGTTGAGCGGCGCGTGTCCGCGATAGGGGTTCTTGGCGTCTGCCGGATAGGTGAACGCTCCGTCTTCGCCGCTGCCACTCATGCTGTTGAAGACCGGGTAGTCCTCGCCTCCCCGCACGTCCAGCCAGACAGGGATCACCGGCTTGACGCTTCGCGCC
>JBKOVL010000246.1:0-18153 GCA_046723895.1 Actinomycetota bacterium
GCCCTGGACGACCTGCTGGACTGGGTGGGACGGGCGGCGGCGCTCGAGTGCCGCCTCATGCGCGTCGTCGCCGGCGGCCCCCGCCTCCGTGCCCACGCCGACGAGTGGCCGGCGACGGTCGCACCGCTTCGGCGGGCCGCCGAGCATGCGCACGAGCTCGGGGTCGAGCTCGCGCTGGAGAACCACGGTGACCTCACCGCCGCGCAGATCGACGCGCTGCTCGAGGCGGTCGCGCACCCGGCGCTCGGCGTCTGCTTCGATACGGCCAACGCGCCGCGGGTCGGCGACGATCCTGTCGTGGCGGCCCGCCTGCTGGCGCCGCGGATCCGCATGGTGCACCTGAAGGACGTCGAGCCGGTCGAGAACGCCGCCGACCCCGTGACGGGCCCGCGCTCCGTCCCGTACGGAGAGGGGATCGTGCAAGTCGAGGCCGTGCTCTCGGCCCTCGCCGCCGCCGGGTTCGATGGGCTCGTGTGCGTCGAGATCGCCCAGCTCGCGCCGGGCGTCGACGAGCGGGCGCTCGCGGCCGACTGCGTCCGGTGGCTGCGCGCGCGTAGCGACTTGTACGAGCCGGTCGGGGCGGAGGCGCGGCCGTGAGGCTACGCCTCGGCGTGATCGGAGCCGGATCGTGGGCGGTAGCGTCGCACCTGCCCAACTTCGCGAGGCGCGAGGAGGTCGAGTTCGTCGCAGTTGCCCGAAAGGGGCCTGACCTGCTCGAGAAGATCAAGCACGACTTCGGGTTCCAGGTCGCCAGCGAGGACTACCGGGACGTCATCGACGCCGGCATCGATATCTGCCTCGTCTCGAGCCCGACCGCGTACCATCACGAGCACGCGAAGGCGGCGCTGGAGGCGGGCGCGCACGTGCTGGTCGAGAAGCCTGTCACCATCGATCCGGTCGAGGCCTGGGATCTCGTCGACACCGCGGACCGGGCGGGCCTGCACCTCGTCTGCAGTTTCGGCTGGAACTTCCTGCCGATGCTCCAGGACGCGAAGCGGCTGATGGAGGAAAACGGCATCGGCGAGGCCGAGCACCTCGTCGTGCACATGTCGTCGGCGACGCGCGAGCTGCTGTCGAACACCGGCGCGTATCCCCAGGCCGCGCCGGAGACTGTTCCCGAGCAGCGGACGTGGACGGATCCGCGCATCTCGGGCGGAGGCTACGGGCAGGCGCAGCTCTCCCACGCGCTCGGGCTCTCGCTCTGGTTGACGGGGCTGCGCGGACAGGAGGCGTTCGCGTACATGTCCACGATCCTCGACTCTCCGGTCGAGCACTACGACGCCGTCTCGATGCGGTTTGCGAACGGCGCGATCGGCACCATGGCCGGCGGCTCGGCGCACCTCGGGTACGACGGGAACAAGCACGAGCTGGCGCTGCGCGTGATCGGGTCAGAGGGCCACTTCGCGTGCGACCTCCAGCGCGAGCTCGTCTGGCTCTACCGGGCGGGCGGCGAGGACGTGCGCCTGCCGGTCCGGGCCGGCGACGCGCTGTACAACTGCGACGGGCCGCCGAACACGCTCGTCGACCTGGCGCTCGGCCGGGACGTGCGCAACTGGGCGCCGGGCGAGCTCGGCGCACGGACGGTCGAGATCCTCGATGCGGCGTACCGCAGCGCCGCGAGCGGGAAGCCGGAGCCGGTGAGGGAGCGCCGGACCTGACGGGGCCGCTGTTCGCCCTCGCCGCGGCCGTCGCCCTGGCCGCGGGCTACGCCCTGACGAAACGCTTCGTCCTCGAGTATCCGCCGCGCCAGCTGATCGGCCTCCTCTTCGGCCTGAACGCGCTCGTCGTCCTCCCGGCGGCCCCCTTCACTGCGTGGCGCTTCTCGCCGCGAATCACCCTCCTGCTCCTGGCTTCGGTGGCGACAATGGTGGTCGCGGCGGCACTCGTCTTCGAGCTGCTCGCGCACGCGAGCGCGACGACCGTAGCGACCGGACAGGCGCTCTCGCCCCTCCCGGCCGTCGTCTTCACCGCGCTGATGCTCCCCGGCCGAATCGGTGCACTGCACGCCGCGGTCGCCGCGCTCGTCGCACTCGCCGTCCTCGCCTCGCTCGGCGACGTCTACGGCGCGTTGAGCCGAGGCCGCGCGATGGGAGCCGCGGCCGGCGCAGCGGCCGCGAACGGGCTGCTCGTCGTGCTGACCAAGCTGCTGACGAACGAGGGCGCGGGCCTGGCTGAGATCTACGTCCTGCGGACGGGTACGGCCGCCGCCGTCTGGCTGCTGCTCGCCGCGCCGCGGTCGATTCCGCTGCGCGCCCTGCCGGTGATGTCCCTCCGCGCCGGGCTGATCTCGGCGTACTTCGTTCTCGTCATCCTCGCAGTCGAGCGTGGAAGCCCGGTGACCGTGCAGACGCTGGTGGCAACTGCCCCGCTGATGCTCCTGCTCGGCTCACTCGCGCTGCGTGGCGAGCGCCCGCCGGCCCGTGTGGCGCTGCCGGCGGCCGCCGCGACAGCCGGTGTTCTGGTCGTCCTCGCAACCTAGGGCGCCTGGAGCACCTCGAGCGTGTGCCAGTCGGGAGGTACGCGCAGGTACGACGCACGCGCACCCTTGTTGGGGCCGGCGTCGACGTCGACCGGGCCGTCGGGGTTGACGGGGCGTGCACCGCAGGCGAGCGCCCGCTCGAACACCGCCTGGACGTCGTCGACGGCGAGGCAGAAATGAGCGTGCCCGGGATTTGCGCTGCCCTCGTCGGTGGCGGTTCGCTCGACCCCCTGGTACTCGAGCAGCTCCAGGATCCCCGAGCCGGGCAGGTCGACGAACGCCGCTCGGATCCGGACGCCGGGGTAGCCGACGTGCCTCGCGATGTACGGCCGTTCGAGCACCGTTTGCCAGCGTGCCTCGACGCCCAGGAAGCGCTCCCAGAATACGAGCGCGGCGTCGAGGTCCGACACGGACATCCCCACGTGGTGGACGCGGCCCTCCAGCACCGGGGCGGCACGCTAGCAAGGTTGACGCATCGCGCCTGCGTTTGTAGGCTCGCCGCCTGGTATCGGTTCCAGGTAGGAGGCGGCGGTGAGCGCACCACGCAGGGCGGTCGTCACGGGCGCGGCGAGCGGGATCGGCCGGGCGACCGCGGACCGGCTCCTCAGCGAGGGCGTGGCCGTGCTCGGCGTGGACATCGACGAGGCGGGGCTGGAGCCGCTTGCAGCCGCCGGCGCAGACGTGCTCGCCGTCGACCTGGCGCTGCCCGGGGAGCGGGAGCGCGCCGCCGAGGCGGCCACGGACGCCGACTACCTGGTGAACGCGGCCGGGATCATCCGCCTGAAGCCGATTCTCGAGTTCACGGTCGAAGACTGGCGCGAGATCTTCACGGTCAACGCCGAGTCGATCTTCTTCCTCTGCCAGCGGATCGGCCCGAAGCTGCGTGACGGCGGTGCGATCGTCAACCTCTCCTCCAGCTCGGCGAAGCTGGCCACGACCACCGAGGCGTGCGTCTACGCCGCCTCGAAGACGACGATCCTCTCGATCACGCGCTCCTTCGCGTACGCCCTCGCGCCGCGGGTGCGGGTAAACGCGATCTGCCCCGGAATCGTCGACACGCCGATGCAGGACAAGGTGCTCGACGAGGTGGCGGCGGTACGCGGGATCTCGCGCGAGGAGCTCGAGGCGGCGCGCACGCGCACGGTGCCGCTCGGCCGTGTCTCGTCGGTGCAGGAGTGCGCCGGGCTGATCTGGTTTCTGCTCTCGGATCAGTCGGGCTACATGACCGGGCAATCGATCAACTGGACAGGAGGGATGGTGACGTGGTAACCACAGGAACGATCGAGGTAGTCGCGGAAGGGCTCGGCCACCCGGAGGGACCGGACGTCCTCCCCGACGGGCGAGTGGTCTTCGCCAACACCTACAAGAGCGAGGCCAGCGTCTGGGAGGTGGGCAAGGGCGTCTCGACCTACGCTTTCACGGGCGGCGGGCCGAACGCGTGCATGTTGGGAACGGACGGCTACGTGTACATCACCCAGTGCCCGACCGTCGGTGCCTGGACGGCGCCCGAGCGCCGGCCTCCCTCCATCCAGCGTGCCGCCCCGGACGGCACGGTCGAGATCGTCGCCACGGAGATCGACGGGATCCGCTTCAACGCGCCGAACGACCTGACGTTCGGCCCGGACGGCCGGCTGTACTTCACCGACTCGGGCGACTGGGACCCGGAGACGAAGCCGCACCCGGGCTACATCTTCGCCCTGGGGCCCGACGGGAGGGGCGAGCTGCTCGCCGAGCTCGAGCCGGTCTACCCGAACGGGATCGTCGCCGAGCCGGACGGCAGCATCGTCTGGGTCGAGTCCTACACGCTGATGGTGCGCCGCCGCCGGCCGAACCGGACGATCGAGGACGTCTGCCGTCTGCCCGACGGGCACATTCCGGACGGCTTCAAGATCGCGACGAACGGCGACTTCTGGATTACCGCCTTCAGCTCGGGCTGCGTCGACATCGTCAGCCCGGACGGCGTGCTCCGAGACTGTGTCCAGACCCACGGCGTGCCGCTCAACTGCACGTTCGACGGCCAAGGCAACCTCTACGTCTGCGACTTCGGCACCGCCGACACCTCGGGGGTGAGCATGGGCGGTCGGCTGCTCCGGATCGCCGTCGGCGAGAAGGGCATGCCGCTCTTCCGCGGGGCGATCGGCTAGCGATGCGCGTCGATTCGGTCGAGGCGATCCCGGTCAGCTACCCGGAGCCGAACGACTTCAACGCACTCCGCCACCTCTGCCTCGTCAAGCTGACCGCCGACGACGGGCAGGTCGGCTGGGGCGAGTCGATCACCCAGTTCCCGGAGGCGTCGTTCGCGGCGAAGGCGATCGTCGAGGGAATGGCGCCGAACGTCGTCGGGCGCGACCCGGTCGAGAACGAGGCGATCTGGCGCGCGCTGAAGGAGCAGGCCTGGTGGTACGGGTACGGCGGCGGAATCGCGGCCTACGCAATCGCCGCGATCGACATCGCGCTCTGGGACCTGAAAGGCAAGGCGCTCGGCTGCAGCGTCCTCGACCTCCTCGGCGGGCCGGTGCACGAGCGGCTCCCCGCGATCGCCTGCTGTCACGCGCACAAGGAGTCGATCCCGGAGATGGCCGAGGAGGCGGCCGAATGGCTGGCCGACGGGATGCAGGGCCTCAAGGTCGGCTTCGGCAAGCGCGGCAACGCCCGCCTCGGCTACGAGCACGACCGCGACGTCGCGTACGTCAAGGCGGTGCGCGAGGCGGTCGGGCCGGAAAAAATGCTGATGGTCGACCTCGGCTACGCGATCAAGTGGGATGTGGCGACCGCCGTCGAGCGGACGCGTGCGTTCGAGGAGCACGGGCTGACGTGGATCGAGGAGCCGCTCGGCGCCTGGGACCCCGAGGGCTACGCGACGCTGCGCGCGAAGACGACGACCCGGATCGCGTACGGCGAGCGGGAGTGGACGGTCGAAGGCTTCCAGCGCGTGCTGGACACCGGGACGGTCGACGTGGTCGGCTGCGACCCCGGGAGGGCGGAGGGAATCAGCAGCTTCAAACGGGTGACCCAGCGGGTGGAGGCGGCGCGGCGGCAGGCCAACGCGCACGCCTGGTCGTCCGCGATCGTGTCGGCCGCGAGCCTGGCGGTCTCCTTCAGCTCGCCCGCATGCAAGCTGTTCGAGCTGAAGCCGCTCCGGAACCCTATGCAGCACGATCTCGTCGCAGAGCCGTTCGAGCACGTGCGCGGCTGGATGCTGCCGCCGGAGGGGCCGGGCCTGGGAATCGACGTGATCGAGGAGGTGGTCGACAGCTTCCGCAGCGAGAAGATTCTGGCCTCGATCCAGTGAAGAATCGTTTCCGGTACCGATTGACTGCCCCGGCGCCGGGCGCGATACTCGGCTTCGGCGCCGGCCCTGAACCGGCTTGCTCCGTCAAACGGCGGGTCTACGAGAAATCACGAAGAAAGGAGGAAGGATGAGCATTGGAACATCGCCAATCCGGGAGCCGAGCCGGGCCCGGCCAAGTCGGGCGGTGGCGGTGGTGTGCCTCGTCGCGGTTGCCTCCCTGGCGCTCGCGGCCGCAGGTGGGGCCATGATCCGCGTCAGCGGGCCGCCCTGGACCGTCAAGCTCAGGCACGGCGGCAGCTTTACGTTGTCGGACTCGATCACGTCGAAGGTAAAGGGGCACAAGCCGATCAACTACGTCTTCTCGTACCAGTCCTGCTCGATCCAGGGCTTTTCGCCGCAGTATCAGGCGGGCTACAAGGCAGGCCTGGCTGCGGCCAACAAGATCTATCCGCTCAAGGGCAAGATCATTTGCCCGACTTCGTCGCAGCCTGACGTCAACACCCAGCTCAATCAGATCCGGGCGCTGCTGACCACGAACCAGATCGATTGTCTGTCGATCGAGCCCCCGACGAGCACGAGCACCGCTCCGATCGTCCAGCAGGCCCTGAAGGCGGGCATCCCCGTCTTCACCGTCGGCCTGACCACCTTCGGTAACGAGCTCACGAATTTCACCCAGGTACCACTGCAGGAAGGTCAGACGGCAGCCGCGTCGGTCTTGCAGTACATGAAGGCTCACAAACTCCATTTCAAGACCTTCGCCGTGTCCGGAGGCGACCCGACGCAGTACTGGGCGCAGAACCGCGCGAAGGGCTTTCGGCTGGCTATTACGAAAGCGATCCCCGGAGCGAAGTTCGTGACGACCGAGAAGAACATGCTGAGCACGACCTACGATCCGGGAAAGACGTACGACGCCTTCAAGGCGTTCCTCTCCGGCGCCGGCAAGAGCGTCGATGTCATCGAGAATGTGGACATCGGTGCCGGGTACGCGGCGCAGGCGGCCAAGGACCTGGGTCGGAGCGGCAAGACGTTCACCGTCGGATGGAACGTCATCCCGAACGAGATCGCCGCGCTCAAGAACGGCACGCAGATCGCCCTGTTCGATCAGAACTGGCCCGCACAGGCTGCCTTCGGCGCGGTCGCGTGCGCCAGGTTCCTGAAGACCGGAAAGGTCCTTCCCAACACGCAGCGCCTCACCGTCATCACCAAGGGAAACCTCAAGCAAGCACAGGCGAAGCTCGCCGACCTCAATACCTATGCACTCAGCGGATTGCCGTAACCCGCTCTAAAGGAGTTCGTCGTCGGGGTGGCCAGGCCGACCGCTTCGGACCGCCCCGACGACGCTCACGCCGAGATGACTGATCTCTCCGAAGACGTCGCCGCACCTGTAGCCGGCCTGTCGCTGAGCCGGCACCGTCTCGCCCGCGCGCGCGCGACGCTCGCCCGCCTCGGTGGGGTCACTCTTGCGGTCGTCATCGTGGGCGCGTACTTCAGCGTGCGCACCCATGGCAACCTGCTCGTAGAGAGCAACCTCCTGGGCATCCTCCGCGGCCTGAGCACGATCGCGATCATGGGCTTCGGGCTCACCCTCGTGATCCTGGCCGGCGAGATCGACCTCTCCTTCGCCGCCGTCTACGGGCTCAGCACGAACATCGTCGCGGTCCTCTGGATCACGCACGGGGTTCCCGTCTACGGCGCAATTCTGATCGCGTTTCTTGCCGCGATCACGGTCGGCCTCTTCAACGCGTTCTTCACCGCCGTCGTCAAGATCCCCTCGTTCATCGCGACGCTCGGCTCGAGCACCCTCGTCTTCGGCTTCACGCTCTACGTCGGCCAAACGCAGAACCTCGCCTACGAGTTCCCGCCCGAAGGTCACTCGGTCCCGAAGGGCGTCTCCTTCTTCAAGAATCTCGGAAACGCAGCCCTACCGGGAAATTTCCCCGAGCAGGGGCTCTGGACTCTTGGACTCCTGGTGGTGTTCGCATTCCTCCTCAGCCGGACGCTCTTCGGCTTCCGGCTCAAAGCGATCGGCGGGAGCCGGTCGGCGGCGGAGATCGTCAGGCTTCCGGTCAAGCGTTACATCTTCATCGCGTTCGTCATCTCCGCGTCCATGGCCTGTCTCGCCGGCCTCCTCGATTTCTCGTTTGTCGGCTCGGCCGGCCCGAACGACGGCCAGACCTATCTCTTCCCGGTGTTCGCGGCGGTGATCATCGGCGGAGCAAGCCTCGCAGGCGGCAAGGGCAGCGTCATCGGCACGGTCACAGGCGCGCTCCTGCTCGCCGTACTCGCCAACGGCTTCGCACTGATCGCCGCCGGCCCCTTCGCTCAGCAGCTCCTCCTAGGATCGGTCACCGTGGGCGCAGTCGTGATCGACCGGCTGACCAGCAAGCGAGCCTGAATGAGCCACGATCAGGCCGGTGTCTCCATCCGAGGGCTCCGCAAGCGGTACGGAGACACGATCGCCCTCGACGGCCTCAACCTCGACGCTCGCCCAGGAGAAATTCTCGGAGTGGCGGGCCCGAACGGCGCCGGCAAGAGCACGATGGTCAAGATCCTTGCCGGCGAGGTGGACCGAGACGAAGGAGAGATCCTCGTCGACGGGCAGCCATGGTCGACGGCTTACGGCTCCCACCGGGTGGCTGTGGTGCATCAGGAGCCGCAGCTCTTCCCTAACCTCACGGTCGGGGAGAACATCCTGGCCGGGTACGAGGACAGCGGGTGGCGGTGGCCGAAGATCACGAAACAGCACCAGGCCCTCCTCGACGAGCTCGGCATCTACCGTCAGCTTCGGGACGCACCGCTCGGGGCGCTGCGACTCGCGGTGCAGCAACGAACCGAGATCACCCGCGCACTCATGCGGGAGGCGCGGGTCATGCTGTTCGACGAGCCCAACTCGGCTCTTACTCCGGACGAGTCCGCCGAGTTCTTCCGTCTCGTACGACAACTCGCCGACTCCGGCCACGTGGTGATCCTCATCTCCCATCGGCTCACGGAGCTCGCCGCGAACTCCGATCGCGTAGCCGTGATCATCGACGGACGGTGCGTGCGGCTACTCGGAGGGACCGAGCGGACGGCGGAGAACATCGCCGAGACCCTGGTCCGCAGAATCGAGTCGACCCCAACCGGCGACCTTGCGGCGCCCACCAACGGCGGCTCGTCGGGCGGGAGCGGCTTCGAGCTCGTCGGGCTCACCGATCAGAAGGGGGCGTTTCAGCCTCTCCATCTCGCGATCTCCAAGGGCACGGTGACGGCATTGATCGGCGTCGAGGGATCTGGAGCGAGGGAAATCGTTCGCGCTTGCGCCGGCCTCCGGCGTGTCCACGGGCAGATCCTCGTGGGGGGACAGGCGGTGCGTCCGGCGCGGCTCCAGCACCACGTCAGCTTCGTCACCGCCGATCGTGCAGCAGGACTCTTCAGCAACCTGACGGTCGAAGAGAACCTCGTCATCCGCCTGGATCAGGAGATCTCACGCGGCGTGCTCGGGCTCCGCCGACGCAAGATGCGCACGATCGCCGAACAGCTCCGTGCGGACTTCCAGATCAAGTCGGCGGGGACGGACATCGGCATCCGCTCGCTCAGCGGCGGGAACCAGCAGAAGGTCGCGATCGCATCCGCGGTCGGAAGCAAGCGCAAGGTGCTCGTGCTCGAGGAGCCGACGCGCGGCGTCGACATCTCCAGCAAGGCGGAGATCTACGAGATCCTTCGCCGCTTTGCCCGCGACGGGGGAGCGGTGTTGCTCTTGTGTACGGAGATCCCGGAGGTCTACGAGGTTGCCGACCGCCTGCACGTAGTCTCACGCGGCCGGCTCTCCGCCCCGCTCGAGATTGGTGCGTTCGCAAACATGGAGTCGCTCGCGAAGGTCGTTGCGAGCCTGGAGACGCACGCAGGCGGTGCCCGCGACGAGGCGGGGTAGCGAGCCGCTTCGATGCCCCGTGTCACCGGTGTCACTCCGTTCGCTGTTTCCTATCCGGAACCGAACGACAACGACAACATCCGCTACCTCGTCTTCGCGCGGGTCGAGGCCGAGGACGGCACCGTCGGCTGGGGCGAGGCGATCACGCAGTTTCCCGGCTCGACGCGGGCGACGGTGCAGCTCGTGCAGGAGATGGCCGAGCTCGTTGTCGGCCGCGACCCGATGGAGAACGTCGACATCTGGCGGAAGATCAAAGCGCAGACGTGGTGGTACGGATACCGGGGAGGCGTGGCCTCCTTCGCCCTGTCGGCGATCGACATCGCCCTCTGGGATCTGAAGGGCAAGCTGCTCGGGCAGCCGCTCGTCAACCTGCTCGGAGGTGCGCACCGCGACCGGCTGCCGGCGCTCGCCTCGACGCACGCCTTCAACGCCTCGATCGAGTACGAGGCCGAGCGACACGGTCGCTACGTACGCGAGCAGGGGTATCAGGGCGTGAAGATCGGCATGGGCAAGCGCGGCGACGCCCGTCTCGGCTACGAGATCGCACGAGACGTCGAGTTCGTGCGGCTGCTGCGGGAGGCGATCGGGCCGGATGCGATGTTGATGATGGACCGCGGCCAGTCGCTCCCCTGGACTGTCGCGGACGCGATCCGGCGGACGAACGCGTTCGAGGAGCACGGGCTGACGTGGATCGAGGAGCCGCTCGAGCCTTCGGACGTCCGGGGCTTCCGCGTGCTGCGCCAGCACTGCAAGACATTGATCGCCACCGGGGAGCGCGAGTGGGATCCGCGGGGGTTCAAGGAGTTCGTCGAGACCGGCATCGTCGATGTCGTCGGCTGCGACATCGGCCGTGCAGAGGGGATCACCGGGACGCTGAAGGTGATCGAGACCGTCGAGGCGAACGACCTCTGGTTCAACTCGCATGCCTGGTCGAGCGCCGTCAACACCGCCGCCTCGATCGCGCTCTCGGCGATCACCCCCCGCTGCCTGCTCCAGGAGCTGAAGCCCGATCCGAACCCGATGCAGCACGAGCTGGTCGACGAGCCCTTCGCGCAACGGGACGGATTCATCGACGTGCCGCGCCGCCCGGGCCTCGGCGTGGAACCGAAAGAGAGCGTCCTCCGCACGTACGCCTTCTCGTGAGCAGGGTGGTCGTCGTCACCGGTGGTGCGCGCGGGATCGGTGACGCGATCGTGGGCGTCTTCCGTGAGGCCGGCGACGACGTCGTCTCGCTCGACCTGGTCGAGTGCGAGCAGCCCCGAGAGGGTTGCCGCTACGTCCATTGCGACATCACCGACCCGGAGAGCGTCCGGGCGGCCTTCGAGCCCCTCGAGCGGGTCGACGTGCTCGTCAACAACGCGGGCATCCAGCGGATCGGCCTGATCGGCGAGCTCGCGTACGAGCAGTGGCAGGCCGTCCTCGACACGCACCTGAACGGCTCGTTTCTCTGCAACTCCCGGGCGGTACCCAAGATGCGCACGCAAGGCTCGGGGGCGATCGTCCACGTCGCCTCCACTGCGGCGTTCCTGGGCCTGCCCGGGCGCGGGCCCTACTCGGCCGCCAAGGCGGGACTGGGGGCGCTCACACGCGTGATGGCCGTCGAGCTCGCGCCGCTCGGGATCCGCGTCAACGCCGTCGCACCCGGCTTCACCCGCACGCAGCTCGTCCAGCAGGCGATAGACAACGGGTCGCTCCAGGAGGACTGGATGGTCGCGCGCGTGCCCATGGGCAGACTGGCTCGTCCGGAGGAGATCGCCCGCGTCGTCCGCTTCCTCGGCTCGGACGAAGCCTCCTACGTCACCGGTCAGGTCGTCGTCGCCGACGGCGGCTGGACGGTGCAGGGGATCGGCGCCGCGCCCAGTTGGCTGGGCTCGCAGTAGGCGCGCCGCCGACTGAGCCCGCCGCGTCAGTACATGAGCTGGCCGCCGCTGACGTTCAATGTCGCGCCCGTGATGTAGCGGCCCTGCTCCGAGGCGAGGAAGACAACCGCGCCGGCGATCTCCTCGGGGGTCGCGAGCCGTCCGATCGGGACCATCTCCAGGAAGCTGCGCAGCTGCTCGTCCGTCAGGTTGGTCGTCATCATCGGCGTGTCCACGCCGCCCGGGGAGACCACGTTGACCGTGATCCCGTCCTTCGCATAGGTGCGGGCCAGACCGCGGGTCATCGACGTAACGCCGCCCTTGCTCGCCGCGTACACGACCGAGCCGCCGAAGCCGCCCGTCCACCAGCCCTGCGAGCTGAAGTTGACGATCCGACCGCCCCGGCCCTGCTGCCTGAGGAGGGTCGCAGCCGTGCGGTTGAGAAAGAAGGTCGCCTTCAGGTTCACCCCGATCTGGAAGTCCCAGTCGTCCTCGGTCACCTCGTCGATCGTGAACCGCCGACGCAGGACGGCTGCGCAGTGCGCAAGGACGTCGAAGGACCCGAACGTCTCGGCCGCGCGCCTCAGGAGAGGCTCGTGGCCGGCGAGGTCGCGAAGGTCGGCCGCAGCGGCCAGGTGCCGGTCGGGCTCGGGAAATTGCGCGACGATCCCATCGACCGTTTCCTGCTCGAGGTCGACGGCGAGGACGCGCGCTCCCTCCCGCGCAAACATTCCGGCCGTGGCGCTGCCGATTCCCCCGGCGGCTCCCGTGACGACGACCCCTCTTCCCTCGATGCCGAGCCAGCTCACGACGGCTCGACGCGGTAGCGCTCGATGTAGTCGCCGTCGAGCTCCCAGCCCAACCCTGGGGCGTCCGAGAGCTCGATCTCCCCGTCGCGCAACGGCGGCCGGTTCGCGATCAGGTTCCACCAGATGGGGTCGCGGTCGGGGTGGAAGCACTCCACGTACATGCCATGGGGCACCGAGGCGAGCAGGTGGCTCGCCACCTGCGGCTCCTCGTGGTGGCCCATCGCGACATCCAGGGCGAGAGCGGCCGCCGCGACTCGCCGCCATTCGGTCGGGCCGCCGCTCCAGGATGCGTCGAAATTGCAGACGTCGATGGCTCCCTCCTGCATCAGGTCGAGACAGCCGACGGCACTGAACTCGCTCTGTCCGGCGCAGATGCGGCAGCCGGCGCTCAGCCGCACGTCCCGCATCGCGCGCCGGTCGTTGTGCCACCGGCAGGGCTCCTCGAACCAGAGCAGATCGCAGTCCTCGACGAGGCGGGCGAAGCGGATCGCCTCGTGCGGAGTCCAGCCCTGGTTCGCGTCCGCGGCCAGCACGAAATCGGGACCGGCAGCCTGACGGGCGACGCGAAACCGCTCCGCGTCCTCCTCCGGCGACAGGCCGCCGACCTTGAACTTCATCCCTGCGAGACCGCGCTCCTTCAGGTCCGCGACCTCCGCCTCGATGTCAGCCTCCGGCCCGTAGTACCCCCCGATCGCGATCATCGACAGACGGTTGCGGTAGCCGCCCCAGAGCCGCCAGAGCGGCTGGCCGAGCGCCTTTCCGATCAGGTCCCACACAGCGGTGTCCACGCAGGCGCACGCGACCAGCCCGAGCCGCCGGTCGCGGAGGATGTCGAAGGTGGCCGGCCGGGCAAGCTGCCAGAGACGCTCGATCGCGAAGGCGTCCTCCCCGACGAGCGGCGGGGAAATCTCTTCCCGGATGATCCGGTCGATCTCCGCCAGTCCCGCGTCCTCGTCGCCGGCGTACGCCTCTCCGACGAGGCCCTCGTCCGTCACGACGCGCGTGATCAACGTCGAGCGGTGGGTCATCTTGTAGCGGCTGCCCTTGTAGGTCCGGGCGAGCGGCACCCGGATGGGAATCGTCTCGATCCGCCGGATCGTGAGCCGCGTTCCGGTCGCCGGCGTGGCGAGGTCGCGCACGACTGACATCTGCCCCCTTCGCTTCTGCGCTGGTCGCTGGTAACGGTTCCAGGCAGCTTAGACCGGCATGGCGCCCATCGTCAACGGGCTGTCTCGGGACGAGGAACCGGCGTCGCACCAGCGCGGCTCGGCCGCCTCGACGCCTGATCGTACGGCAGGCCGAGCGGCTTACCGGCCGGAGAGCGCGTAGCCGCCGGTGAGCATCGCCTCGCCGCGCGCGAGGAACGCTTCCCACGGCGGCACGTCCCAGCCGAGCGAGTCGGCGAGGCGGTCGATCATGTTGAACAGCGCTGCGACGTGAATCGCGTCGACGAGCGCCTCGTCCGAGACCCCTGCCCCTCGCACGGCCTCCGCATCCTCCGGCGCCAACTCCTCCGGCCGCAGCGTGAGCTTCTCCAGGAAGCCGAGCGTTGCGCGCAGCCGCTCGTCGATCGGAGCTGTGCGCCAGTCCCGCGCGACCGCCTCCCAGACCTCCTCACCGAATGCGTACGCCGCGACCGCGCCGTGTGAGCCCGTTCAGAATGGGCACTGGTTGAGCGACGAGACGAACCCGGCGAAGAGCTCGCGCTCGGCCGCGCTCCAGTCCGACGGCCCCCGCATCGCGCGGTGGAGCGCGTCCGAGAACGGCTCGCCGAAGAGCTCCGGCCGGTAGTAGAGCGTCTTCAGGACGCCGGGCGGCTCCGTTCCCCGCTCCTCGCGGATCCGCTCGAGGATCGCCGCATTCTCGGACGTGTGCCCGTGGTCGACGACGCCGAGCCTCACCCGACCGCCCTCAGCCCCGCCTCGAGCCGCTCGAGCCCCGCCGCCACAGCCGCCGAGACCGTCTGCTCGAAGATGTCGTCCTCGGAGAAGCCCGCGTCCTTCAACGCCTGGACGTCGGCGTCCTCGACGGCATATGCCGCGTCACGCACCTTCTCCAGGTACGGCGCGAACTCCGGCGGCGCCTCGCGCCCCGGTTGCGCCGCCGCCTGGAGCCGCGCAATCAGCTCGTCGTAGCTCACGCCGGCACCCTCACGTGCTCAGTCATCCACGGCGAGGAGGACATCCGCCGGCAGCGATCGGCCAGCTCCGGGTCGATCTCCTCGGCGGTCTGTCAGATCCTCCGGCATTCACGCAAACCAGGCCAGCTCGTGCATCCGGCAGTGCCTAGCGAGGTTGATTGCCGTTCCTCTGTGCGGGAATCACTCGATGGTGGCGGACGACAGGCGCGACGGCGACGGATGGCTGGCGAAGCAGCTGGGGAAACCGTACCGGCTCGTCGCGCTCGTCGCCGCCGCCGCCCTCCTCTCGGCAGGAGCCCTCATCGGCGTCGCCGCAAGCGTCGGCTTTCACGAGGTCTGGCAGAAGCTCGTCTTCCCGCACTGGTACTGGCTGCCGATCGCGCTCGCGGGCGAGGTCTTTGCCTACCTCGGGTACACCCTCGCCTACCGCGAGGTCGCCCGCGCCGAGCGCGGGCCGGAGCTCGACGTCCCGAGCGTTGCCGCACTCGTCGCCACCGGCTTCGGCGCCTTCATCCAGGGCGGCGGCTTCGCGCTCGACCGCGCCGCCCTCGAGCGCGCAGGGCTGTCCGAGCGCCAGGCGCGGGAGCGCGTCCTGGGCCTCGGAACGCTCGAGTACGCGGTGCTCGCACCCGCGACCCTGGCCGTGGCCGCCTACCTGATCGCGGCCGGCAAGGGCTCCATCGATCCGAGCATCACCTGGTCGTGGGTGATCGGCGTCCCGGTCGGCGCCATGCTCGCATTGACGGCGCTCCGCTACAAGGACGCCTTTCGCGGCCAGGGCTGGCGGGTGCACGTCTACTCGAGCCTCGCCGCGATCGAGCTCCTCTTCCGGCTCGTCCGGGAGACGCGCCGCGCGGTGGTCGCGTTCCTCGGAATCGCCGGCTACTGGATCGGCGACATCTTCTGCCTGTGGGCGGCGCTCCATGCCTTCTACGCGCACACGCCGCCGGTCGCGCCGCTGCTCGTCGCCTACGCGACGGGCTACTCGCTCACCCGGCGCGCGCTACCGCTCGGAGGAGCAGGAATCGTCGAGGCGCTCCTCCCGTTCGCACTCGGCTGGGTCGCGATCGCGCGCGCGCCCGCGGTGCTCGCGGTCGGTGCCTACAGGGTGATCAACCTCTGGCTGCCGATGATCCCGGCGCTCGTCGGCATCCCTGCGTTGCGGCGCATCGAGCGCCGCCGCTTCCGCCCGACCGCCCGCGCGACGGGCTAGCGCGGGCCAACTTCTCGGTCCATGATGCGTCTGAAGACCGATGCCCCCGTTCGACTGGAACAGCTTCGCGCTGGACAAGCTCGCAGCCGAGCTGCGTGAAGACCCGGGCGGCCCGGAGGCAGAGCGAATGATCTGGGCGTTCGAGGAGGCGCTGCGGGTCGCGCGCGGGGGCGACGACCTGCTCCCCCACTTCCTCGCGGCGACGACCTGCCTGCTCGCGCGGGCGGAAGAGACGACGCCCCGCACTGTTCTGGAAGGCTTCTTTCGCCGCTCCGCCTCGGACGAATCCTGGCGCGAGCGCTACCTACCCCTCTTCCAGTAGACGCCTCCGGCGGGGCCGGAACCCCGCCGGAGACGAGTTCCCGTCAGGACTTGTAACCAGGACCCTCGGGCCCGTAGTACGAGCCGAGCCGGCCGCGGTAATTCTCGTCGCGGTACATGCTCTCGTCGAACTCGGGAGCATCCTTGATCTGGTCCTTCGTCCGGTTCACGAAGACCTTCTTGTCGTCGTGGTCGACCCGCATGATCACCCCGGCCGGGAGCATGACCTTCTTCCCGAAGATCCACGGCCCCGTGTCGACGATGACGTAGCCGGCGCCGACGTCGTAGCTGGCCTCGTCGACCTTGCCGATGCTGCCGTCGAGCGCCTCGACCTTGTACCCCGTCAGATCGGCGGTCGTCCATGTCTGTTCGCGATACGTCCAGATGTCCATCTCGACCATCCGACGTCACCCCTTTCATCCTCGAATGTGGGTAGTTAGCGCCTACCCGACCGGCAGAAGGTTATGTGTCGCAGTGCGAAGGATCAGCCGCCGCTGATGGCGGCGATCACGTCTACGCGCGAACTCGAACCGACTGCGGTGTCGAGCCCGGCCCGCTCCTTGTCGACGTAGACGTTGATGTGCGGCCGGAGCGCCGGCCCGGCCTCGACCAGCCGGTCGCGAAAGCCGGGCCAGCGCTGGTCCAGCCGCGTGATCGCCTCGCTCACCGAGCCCGCCTCCACCTCGACCCGGCGCGTCAGCTCCGGGAAGAGGGGCAGCAGCGTCGTCGGCAAGAAGACCTCGGCCACTAGAGCACAGTCACGTCGACGGACGAGATCCCAGGCAGGTAGCCCGCAATCTCGCCCCAGCTCTCGCCCTCGTCGGCGCTCGCGTAGACCTGGCCGGTGCTGGTTCCGAAGTAGAGGCCGGGGACGTCCTCGCGGTCGATCGTCATCCCGCGGCGCAGGACACCGAGGTATGCATCCTCCTGCGGCAGGCCCTTGTCCAGGCGCTGCCAGCTCGAGCCCGCGTCCTGAGTCCGCCAGACCGCCGCCCGGCCCTCCGGCATCGTCCGCCCGTGGCCGGGGTCGAGCGGGATGACGTAGAAGGTGTCGCGGTCGTGCGGGTGGACGGCGGCGGCGAAACCGAACTCGGTCGGCAGCCCGTCGCTGATCTCGGTCCACGTCAGCGCCTGGTCGTCGCTGCGGTGCATTCCGACGTGGTTCTGTTGGTACATCCGCGTCTGGTCGCTCGGCGACATGACGAGGCAGTGAACGCAGTAGCCGACCTCCGGGTTCTCGAGCGGCCAGTCGGCGCGCAGGCCCTTGTTGCGCGGCGACCACGTCTCGCCGTTGTCGGTCGTCTCGAACAGGCTGTGACCCTGGACGATCGCCCAGAAGCGCTGCGGGTCGTCCGGGTGCTGCATCGTCTGCGAGATGCCCAGGTGGCCGGGCGGCTGGTTCGCCGGGTCGTTCCACTTGTCGCGGCCGGGCTGGTCGTCGAGCGTGCTGAGCAGCGAGAACGTCTTGCCGCCGTCGCGGCTCTCGAAGACGCCGTTTGCCTCCGCGCCGACGAGCAGGCGCCCGTGCCCCGCGCTCAGGCTGGAGATCTTCGAGAGCCTGAGCTCGGAGTCATCGCCGTAGGTCAGGCCCTCGCTCGAGTTCTCCCAGGTCTCGCCGAGGTCGGTGCTCCGCCACACGGCGGAGCCGTGCCACTCGCTCCCTGCGGCGGCGTAGATCGTGCCCGAGTCCTTGTCGAGCACGGCGTGATAGATCGGCCAGCTTTCGCAGTAGGGCCCGCGCAGGGTCCAGTCCTTGCGGTTCTCGCTCTCGAGGACGAACAACCCCTTGCGCGTGGCGGCGAGCACGATCGTCTGCGGCAATTCCCTCACCTCCGGTCGTGTGGTTGCATCACTCTCGCAGATGAGACCCGGGCTGCGCCCGAAACTCATCGGTCCGCCGACGTGAATTCGAACAACGCTCGTCGCGCCGCTGACCGGCGTCCAGACGTCACCGAGGTGAGGATGCGCGCGGCGATGCCCAGCGGGGCAAGGCGGGTGCGTCGGCGGCGGTGTGCACCTGCGCGGCTGCCAGAATGAACGGCGCGACAACACACATCAGACCCACCTCCAAAACAGTACGAAGTCGCAGCAATATACTACGAGCTCGTAGTTAATGACGAAGCCCAACAC
>JBKOVL010000081.1:0-26751 GCA_046723895.1 Actinomycetota bacterium
CTCCTGGGCTTTCAGGACGATCCCAGCCTTCGCTGGCGGGATGACCGGGCAAGCGTCTTCGACATCGCGCAGCAGCTCGACGCGACAATCGTCCGCACGACGGTGTACTGGTCGCGCGTCGCGCCCACGAAGCCCGCGGACGCCACCGATCCGATGGATCCGGCGTACATCTTTGCCGACCTCGACGAGTACGTCCGGAACGCGCAGGCGCGCGGGATGGAGGTGATGCTGACGATCTGGGGCACCCCGGCGTGGGCGAACGGCGGCAAGGGACAGAATTTCGCGCCGACCAACCTCGCCGACCTGAAGAACTTCACGCGTGCGCTGGCCTCGCGCTACTCCGGCCGGTACCCGAGCTACCCGTTCGTGCGCTACTACACGGTCTGGAACGAGTCGAATCTCGGCCAGTTCCTCTCGCCGCAGTACAACTCCAGGGGCAAGCCTGTCGGGCCGCACATCTACGCCGGCATCTACCGGGCCTCGTACGCGGGGATCAAGTCCGGCAACCCGCAGGCCCTCGTCGGCGTCGGCGAGACCTCGGCCCGCGGCCGCGACAGGGTCCTCGGTCGGGCCGGGACACAGGAGACCGAGTCGCCAGGCCGGTTTGCGCAGCTCCTGTCGCTCGAGCGCCCCGCGCTCCGGTTCGACGCGTGGTCGCACCACCCGTACTCGACGACTCCGAGCTCGCCGCCGACTCAGCGCGTCCGCTGGCCGAACGTCACGCTCAGCCAGCTGCCGAGGTTCGAGGCGTCGCTCGAGCTCTGGTACCACCGGGTCGTCCCCATCTGGGTAACGGAGTACGGCTACGAGACGAAGCCGGATGAGCCGAAGGGTGTCACCCCCGCCCGGCAGGCTGCATACCTGCGGACGGCGATGAACATCTGCGCGAACGACCCGCGCGTCACGATGTTCATCTGGTTCATCGTCCGTGACGATCCGACGAGCGCCTGGCAGAGCGGTTTGCTGAACCGCGACGGGTCGAAGAAGCCTGCTTACGGTGTCTACTCCGCACTGGCCGCGAAGTACGACGGGCGCAACCCCCAGATCAAGGTCAGGCCGGGCGTGACGAACCCGCTCGTGCGGTACGGAGCGCTCGAGCTCTGGTCGCGCTCCGGATCGGGGGCGAAGGTGGGGATGACCATCGTCGTCTACGACGGACGCCGGCTGCTCCGCACCGCGCAGCCCGTCTCGTCGATCGGCCCGGACGGCTGGGTGCAGTTCCGGGCGCCGCTCCGTACGACCGTCGGCCACAGCTACTACATCACGATCAAGGCGGGCGACGTCCACGGCAACTTCGTCAACCGTTCGGTGCTGATCCGCGTGCCTCACCCCGAGGCGGTGACGAAGGCCACGGCGAAGAAGAAGGTGGCTGCGAAGAGGCCGGTCAGGAAGAAACCCGCGACGAAGAAGAAGTAAGCCGGGGCTGGGCGCTCAGGCGCCCGGCTACTCGACCGTAACGGTCTTGGCCAGGTTCCGGGGCTGGTCGACGTTCAGGCCGCGCAGCCGCGCGATCCGGTATGCGAGCAGCTGCAGCGGCACGACCGCGAGCACCGCCTGCAGGAAGGCCGGCGTCCGCGGGACGTAGATCACGTCGTCCGCGTGGTGCTGGATGTCCTCGTTCCCGTCGGTCGCGATCGCGATCACATGCGCGCCCCGCGCACGGGTCTCCTGGATGTTGGAGACGACCTTGTCGTAGATCAGGTCCTGGTCGGTCGCGACGACGACGACCGGCGTGCCCTCCTCGAGCAGCGCGATCGGGCCGTGCTTCATCTCGCCGGCGGAGTACGCGTCGGTCGGGACGTACGAGATCTCCTTCAGCTTGAGCGCACCCTCGAGCGCAACCGGCAGCCCGATGTGGCGGCCGAGGTAGAGGAAGAACGGCTGGTTGTAGACGCGCCGCGCGATGTCCTCGATCGGGTGGTCGCCGTTCAGGAACTGCTCGATCTTCTCCGGGAGCTCGTGGACGCGGTCGAGGACGAACTCGATCTGGGCGAACGGCAGCGTCCGGCGGATCTCCGCCAGCTTCAAGCCGAGGAGGTAGAAGAGCGAGACCTGCGCCGTGAAGGTCTTCGACGCCGCGACGCCGACCTCGAGCCCGCAGCGCGTGTACAGCACCGACTCGGCCTCGCGCGTGATCTGCGTACCCATCAGGTTCGTGATCGCGAGCGTCCGCGCGCCCGCTTCGCGGGCGAGCTTCATCGCGTTGACGGTGTCGCGCGTCTCGCCCGACTGCGACACGCCGATCACGAGCGTGTCTCGCGAGAGCACCGGATGGCGGTAGATCCACTCGCTCGCGATGTCGGGCTCGACCGGAATCCGCGCCCACTCCTCGAGGACGTACCGCCCGACGACGCCGGCGTGGTACGCGGTGCCGCAGGCGACGACGACGACCCGGCGGAGGTTGCGAATCTGCTCCTCCTCCATCCCGAGGCTCTCGAGCACGAGCCGGTGGCCGCGGACGCGGTCGCCGATCGTCTCACGGAGGGTCTGAGGCTGCTCGTAGATCTCCTTGAGCATGAAGGTCTCGTAGCCGCCCTTCTCGGCGCTCTCGTCGTCCCAGTCGACCTCGGTGACGGGCGGGTCGTCGAAGGCGAAGAAGACGGCGCCGTCCGGCCTGATCGAGACGACCTGGCCGTCCTCGAGGAACTGCACCCTGCGCGTCTCGGACAGGAACGCCGCGATCGACGAGGCGAGGAACATCTCGCCGTTTCCGACGCCGACGACGAGGGGGGTCTGGAAGCGCACACCGACCAGCTCGTTCGGGTGGTCGCGGTGAATCGCCACGAACGAGAAGTGGCCCTCGAGCTGCGCGAATGCCGCCTGGACGGCCGCGGCGAGATCGCCCGTGTACGCGCTCTCGATCAGATGGACGACGACCTCGGCGTCGGTCTCGGAGGTGAAGACGTGACCGTCCGTGATCAGCGCCTCCTTGAGCTCGCGGTAGTTCTCGACGATCCCGTTCAGCACGATTGCGAGCTCGCGACCGTCACACCCGGTGAGCGGATGGGCATTTTCCTCTGAGACCCGGCCGTGGGTTGCCCAGCGCGTGTGTCCGAGCCCCGTCGAGGACCGCGAGCCGTTCGGCCCCGCGGCGTCCTTCAGGACCTTGAGGTTCCCGACGGCGCGGACGTAGTCGAGACCCGCCTCCTCGAGCAGGGCAATCCCGGCGGAGTCGTAGCCCCTGTACTCGAGGCGCTCCAGGCCCTGGATCAGAAGCGGCTTACAGGCTCGCTGCCCGACGTATCCGATGATCCCGCACATTCCGCGCTCCTCCCGGATTGATCGACCGTCTGCCCTCCCGAAAAAGCACGACGAGCCCGGCGCAATCCCGCCTCCCCGTCGGGGCGGTCAGCCGAGCTCTCTCGCCACGAGCGCGGTGATGCTAGCACAGAGGTTTGACGCCTCCTCGTCCGTTTCCGCCTCGGCGAGGATGCGGATCACGGGCTCCGTGCCCGAGGGTCGCACCAGAACCCGTCCTCGTCCGGCCAGTTCCTCGTTCACTCGGTCGACCTCGTGCCGCAGGTCGTCGCGCAGCTCTCGGCGCGCCACCCTGACGTTCTCCTTCGCCTGGGGGTAGCGAGACATGACCGCAGCCAACTCGGCGAGCGGCCGGCCCCTGAGCGCGCCGCAGAGGAGGAACGCGGCGGCGAGTCCGTCTCCGGTCACGTGCCCGTCGAGGAAGATGATGTGGCCGGACTGCTCCCCGCCGAGGAGCCCACCCTCGCGCCGGAGCGCCTCGAGCACATAGCGGTCGCCGACATCGGTCGTGACAACACGGACCCCGCGCTCCTCCATCAGCCGATGGAAGCCGAGGTTCGTCATCGTGGTCACGACGACGAGGTCGATCCCGAGGTCGAGGGCGAGGACCGCCAGGATCTGGTCGCCGTCGAGCACCTCTCCGTTCGCGTCCACGGCCAGCATCCGGTCGCCGTCGCCGTCGAAGGCAACGCCGATGTCGAGCTGCTCCTCGCGCACGAGATGTTGGAGGGCCCGCAGGTCGGTTGCGCCGCAGCCGACGTTGATGTTCGAGCCGTCCGGCTCGATCCCGATCGCCCTGACGTCGGCGCCGAGATCCTCGAACGCGCGAGGCGCGACCCAGGAGTAGGCGCCGTTGGCGCAGTCGACGCCGACCCGCAGACCGTCGAGGTCCGAGCCGAACCGCTCGAGGACGTGGTCGAGGTAGCTGTCCACGGCGACCTCGACGTCGTCGATCCGCCCGTTGTCCTCGTTGCGCGGAGGAGCGTCGAGCAGCGCCTCGATCTCCTCCTCCTGGGCGTCCGTGAGCTTGCGGCCGCTTCGGTCGAAGAACTTGACCCCGTTGTACTCCGGCGGGTTGTGCGAGGCGGAGATCACGACTCCGAGGTCGAGGGCGAGAAGCGCGACCGCCGGCGTCGGCACCACGCCGGCAAGGACAGCGTTGCCGCCCCCAGAGGCGACTCCACTGGCGAACGCGCGCTCGAGCTCGCGTCCGGACGAGCGCGTGTCCCGGCCGATGAAGACCGCCCCGCCGCCCGACCAAAGGGTCGCCGCTCGACCGAGCCGCTCGACGAGCTCCGGCGTCAAGTCCTTGCCGACGATCCCCCTGACACCATCGGTGCCGAAGTAGCGGCGCGCCCTGCGCGCCTGGCCGACGCGGGACTCCGCTGACGTCCCGAGGTTCGCCATGCGCGGGAGGCTAACGCTTGCTGAACTGCGGAGCCTTGCGCGCCTTGTGCAGGCCGGCCTTCTTGCGCTCGACGATGCGCGCGTCACGGGCGAGGAAGCCCTCCCGCTTCAGCACCGTGCGCAGCTCCGGGTTCGCCTCGACGAGCGCGCGGGCGATCCCGTGGCGTACCGCGCCGGCCTGGCCGCTCGGGCCGCCGCCGTGGACGCGAACGCGGACGTCGTACGTGCCCTCGAGGCCGGCGACGCGGAGCGGGGCCAGCACCTGCGAGCGGTGCGTGAGCCGCGGGAAGTAGTCCTCGAGCGTCCGGCCGTTGAACCAGGTCGAGCCCTCGCCGGGGCGCAGGATCACGCGGGCGACTGAGGTCTTGCGCTTCCCGGTGCCGCGGTACGTTGCGAGCTCGCTCATTTGTTCTCCAGCTCGAGGGGTTCCGGGCTCTGCGCGGCATGCGGGTGCTCCGGGCCGGCGTAGACCTTCAGCTTGCCGATCTGGGCGCGCCCGAGCCTGGTGCGGGGGAGCATGCCCTTGACCGCGTTGCGAATCACCTCGGTCGGGCGGCGCTCGAGCTGCTGGCGGAGCGGGCGGCTCCGCAGCCCCCCGGGGTAGCCCGAGTGGCGGCGGTACAGCTTCTGGTCGAGCTTGTTGCCGGTCACCTGGATCTTCTCCGCGTTGACGACGACGACGTAATCGCCGGTGTCCACGTGCGGGGTGTACTCGGCCTTGCGTTTGCCGCGCAGCGTGTCGGCGATGCGCGTCGCGAGCCGGCCGAGGGTCTGACCCTCGGCGTCGACGACGTACCAGCGGCGAGTGACTTCGCCAGGCTTTGCGTTCCAGGTCTTTTGCATCTCAGAAGATCTGCATACGTAGAAGCGGCGCACGGGCGTGCGCCGGAGCGGATGGTAGCGAAAAACCGCCCGGGACGGCCGCTCCGTAGGACCCATGAGGAGGTGTCGAGATGACACGAATTCGGGTTTATCACGTGTTCTTGGCCGCTCTGCTCGTCGTGCTCGGCCTACTGGCCGCCGGCTGCGGCAACGGCGGCGGCTACTGACCGACGAGCGCCGAGAGCCCAACCCAGAACGCTTCGGCGCCGCCGTGGCTCGGGTGGCGCACATACGGCGCGCCCGTCACCTGCGCCGCGAGCCTCCCAACGGCGATCACGCGGCGGCCGCGCGCGACACCTTCGAGGAAGACGACCGAGGATTCGACCTCGCCGCGCGTCGGCCGCCGATTGGTATACGGCCGACCGGGCTCGTGCGGATGTGTCGGAACGACGTTCCAGAGCAGCACCTCCTCCTCGATCCCCAGCTCGGCGAGCACGCGGTGCACGATCGTGGCGCTCGCCTCGGCCGGGCCGCGGCCCGTTAGCTGCCGCTCCGACGTGAACGGGAGCCCGCTGACCCGCGCCCCGCGATAGCCGGCGGCCTCCCCGACGAGGAGGAGGGGGGCGTGGTTCCGGTCGTCCAGGTAGCGAGCCAGCCGTTCTCGCCGCAGGCGGGAACGACGGTACTGATTGAAGGTGGCGCCGATACAGGCCTCAGAGAGCTCTTCTACCAGTGCTCCCAGCGCACGACCTCCTCGAGCGGCTTCCATGGGAACTTCGACCGCGAGCCGTGCGCGCTCTCTGGCGCCGCATGGCCGATCGTGATGACGCCGACAACGGTGACATCCACCGGCATCCCGAGGAGCTCGCGCAGCCGCTCGTTGTTCTCCGCCGGGAAGAGCCCGAAGATGCCGGCGCCGAGCCCCTCGTCGATCGCCGCCAGCAGGAGCAGCATCATCGCCTTACCGGCGTCGACCCACCACCACGGAACATGCCAGCTGATCTCGCTCCCGTCCTCGAGCAGCTTGTCCGGCTTACGGTAGCGCTCGTGGTAGGACTCCTCGCGCATGCCGACGACGACGTGGACGGGCGCGCGCGAGATCCACGGCTCGAAGCCCCGTTTGACGTATTCGGCCTCGCTGCTGAGCTCCGCGATCCGGCGGCGAGCCTCCGGCTCGGTGACGACGACGAGCCGCACCCCCTGGCTGAAGCCAGCGCTCGGTGCCTTGCGCCCACGCGCGACGATCTGCTCGATCGCCTCCCGAGCGACCGGCTCGTCCGTGTAGTTGCGGACCATCTTGCGGCGGCGCAGCACATCCGCGAACTCCATGATGCCCTCATGATGACGGTTACGACCCTGGCGGACGGAGGTCAGGAGCCGGCCACGATCGCGCAGGCGTTGCACGACTTCCTCGACGCGGCGCACACATCGCTCGACATCGCGCTCTACGACTTCGCGCTCGGCCCCAGCCTCGAGGAGCTCGTCGTCGGCCCGGTCGAGGAGGCGGGCCGCCGCGGCGTCGCGGTGCGGATCGTCTACAACACCGACTTCCGCGCTCCGATCCCCGTCCCGCCGCCGCCGAAGCTCATCCCGGAGGACATCGAGCGGCTGAGCGTCCCGACCAAGGCGATCGCCGGAATCCCCGATCTGATGCACCACAAGTACGCCGTCAGGGACGCAGAATCGGTCTGGACGGGATCGACGAACTGGACGGACGACTCGTGGACTCGCGAGGAGAACGTGATCGCCGTCCTCGACTCGGCCGAGCTCGCGCGGGCCTTCACGCTCGACTTCGAGGAGCTCTGGGGGAACGGAATCGTGGAGGAGTCCGGGAAGGTGGAGCCGCGCCCGGTCCAGGTGGACGGCGTCGAGGTGCGCCCATGGTTCTGTCCCGGCTTCGGCGACGCGCTCTCCCATCGGATCGCCAAGGCGATCGGACGAGCGAAGCGTCGGGTGCGGATCTGCTCACCGGTGATCACAGCCGCTCCGATCCTGGCAACCCTCGCGCAGGTGATCGCGGACGGCGAGGTCGACGTCGCCGGGGCCCTCGACCAGACGCAGATCGAGGAGGTGCAGGTGCAGTGGGGCCCGACCGGGGTGAAGTCGTGGAAGCTGCCGCTGTTGCTCCAGATCGTCGCATCCGGACGCTTTGCGGGGAAACGCTCCACGCCCTGGAGCCCCGGCAGCGTGCACGACTACATGCACGCCAAGGTCACCGTCGCGGACGACACGACCTTCCTCGGGTCGTTCAACCTCTCCCACTCCGGCGAGCAGAACGCCGAGAACGTACTGGAGATCCACGATCCGGCCCTGGCAGAGCGCCTGGCCGGGTTCGTGGACTCCGTGCGGGCGCGCTACCCGGTCGCGAGCCTTGGGCCGGCCTCGCCGTAGCAGCGCTCGACGATCTTGTGGAGCGGTTCAACTCCCGCTTTCGCCGCCGCGACCGACATGGCGGGCGCGGCCGCTGCGGTGCGATGGGTGCGATCGGTTAGGGAGGGGGGCCCACGGGGGAAACCGGCTGTTTCCCCCGTGCTCTCACTCCCACTCGATCGTGGCAGGCGGCTTCGAGGAGAGGTCGAGTGCGACGCGGTTCACCGACGGGATCTCGTTCACGATCCGGCTCGAGATCGTCTCCAGCAGGTCGTACGGCAGGCGCGCCCAGTCGGCCGTCATCGCGTCCTCGGAGGTGACGGCGCGGATCACGATCGGATAGCCGTAGGTGCGCTCGTCGCCCTGCACGCCGACGGAGTGAATCGCCGGCAGGACTGCGAAGCACTGCCAGAGCTCGCGGTAGAGACCGGCACGCCGGATCTCCTCGAGCAGGATCGCGTCGGCCTCGCGAAGGATCTCGAGCCGCTCACGCGTGACCTCGCCGATGATTCGGATCGCAAGGCCGGGGCCGGGGAAGGGGTGCCGCCAGACCATCGCCTCCGGCAGTCCGAGCTCCTCCCCCACCCGCCGCACCTCGTCCTTGAACAGCAACCGGAGCGGCTCGACGAGCTCCATCGTCATGTTCTCGGGGAGCCCGCCGACGTTGTGGTGCGACTTGATCTTGGCCGCAACGCCCTCGGTGCCGCCGGACTCGATCACGTCCGAGTAGAGCGTCCCCTGGACGAGGAACGGGGTCTCGCCCACGGTTGTCGGCCGGGAGTCGGCGGCTTCGCCGCGGGCGCTTCCAGCCCCCTGCTTCTCGGCCTCCTCTTCGAAGATCCGGATGAACTCCTCGCCGACCATCCGCCGCTTCTCCTCCGGCTCGGTGACGCCGTCGAGCCGCGCGAGGAACCGGGCAGAGGCGTCGACGTGGACGAGCGGCACGTGGAAGTGACCCTCGAAGGTCTCGACCACCTGCGCGGCCTCGTCCTTGCGCAGCAGGCCGTGCTCGACGAAGACGCAGGTCAGCTGGTCGCCGACCGCCTTGTGAACGAGCAGCGCGGCGACGGCCGAGTCGACGCCGCCCGAGAGCGCGCAGAGCGCCCGCCCGCTGCCGACCTGCGCCCGGATCCGCTCGACCTGCTCCTCGATCACGGCCGCCGGCGTCCAGGTCGGCCGCGCGCCGGCGACGCCGTAGAGGAAGTTCTCGAGCACTTCCTGGCCGTGCGGTGTGTGCACGACCTCGGGGTGGAACTGGACGCCGTAGAGCTTTCGCCGGGGCGCCTCGAACGCGGCGATCGGCGTCGAGTCGGAGCCGCCGGTCACGATCGCTCCGTCGGGCGGCACGGTGACGGAGTCGCGGTGGCTCATCCATGCCGTCTGCTCCAACGGGAGGCCCGAGGCCAGCGCGCCCTGGAAGCGCACACTGGTCTTGCCGAACTCGCCCGCGCCTCGCTCGACGCGACCGCCGAGATCCTGCGCCATCAGCTGCATCCCGTAGCAGATCCCGAGCACCGGCACCCCGAGCTCGTACAGGCCGGGATCGACCTGCGGCGCGTGCTCGGCGTAGACCGACGCCGGGCCGCCGGAGAGGATCACCGCCGCCGGGTTTCGCGCGCGCAGCGCGTCGGCCGGCGACCGATGGCCGACGAGCTCGGAGTACACCCGCGCCTCCCGTATGCGGCGGGCGATCAGCTGCGAGTACTGGCCGCCGAGATCGACGACGAGCACGGGCCCGGAATCTGAGACTGGCAGGGCCTCCGGAGCCTCGTCCGGAGCGGGGAACGGCAGGACTTCAGCGCCGATAGTTGGGCGCCTCTTTCGTGATCGTCATGTCGTGCGGGTGGCTCTCGTGGAGGCCCGCTGCGCTGATGCGGACGAACCGCGTGCTCGTCTTCATCTCCTCGATGGCGGCGGCGCCGCAGTAGCCCATCGACTGCCGCAGCCCGCCGACGAGCTGGTGGACGACCGCCTGCACCGGCCCCTTGTAGGGCACCCGCCCCTCGATCCCCTCGGGGACGAGCTTGTCGACGTCCTCGACGTCGCCCTGGAAGTACCGATCCTTCGAGAAGGAGCGCGCCTTCATCGCCCCGAGCGAGCCCATCCCGCGGTACTCCTTGAAGCGCTCGCCCTGGACGAGGATCACCTCACCCGGGGCCTCGTCGGTGCCGGCGAGCACCGAGCCCAGCATCACCGTGTCGGCGCCGGCGGCGACCGCCTTCGCGACGTCGCCGGAGTTGCGGATGCCGCCGTCCGCGATCACCGGAACGCCCGCGGGTGCGCACACACGGGCGCAGTCGTACACGGCCGTCACCTGAGGGACGCCGACCCCCGCGACGACGCGGGTGGTGCACGCCGCTCCGGGCCCCTGGCCGACCTTGACCGCGTCGACCCCGGCCCCGACCAGTGCCTCGGCCCCTTCCGCCGTGGAGACGTTCCCGGCGACGAGCTCGACGTCGAGGCGCGAGCTCAGCTGCCGCGCCATCTGGATTACCGCGCGCGAGTGGCCGTGCGCCGTGTCGAGTACCAGCACGTCGACGCCCGTGGCCGCGAGCGCCTCGGCCCGCTCGACCGCGTCCGAGCCGACTCCGACCGCGGCGCCGACCCGCAGCCGCCCCTGTGCGTCCTTCGTGGCGTCCGGGTACGCGAGTCGCTTGGAGATGTCCTTGACCGTGATCAGTCCCTTCAGGCGACCGTCGGCGTCGACGACGGGCAGCTTCTCGACCCTGTTGCGGTGCAGGATCTGCTCGGCCTCGGCCAACGTCGTCCCGACCGGGGCCGTGATCAGGTTCGTGCTCCTCATCAGCGCGCTCACCGGCTGCGCCGTGTCGGTTTCGAAGCGGAGATCGCGGTTCGTCAGGATCCCGACGAGCGTCCCGTCGGGATCGGTGATCGGCACGCCGGAGATGCGGTAGTGGGCCATCAGCGCCAGGGCATCCGCGACCAGAGCCGTGGGCGGGAGCGTGACGGGCTCGACGATCATCCCCGCCTCCGAGCGCTTCACCTTGTCCACCTCGGCGACCTGGTCCTCGATCGAGAGGTTGCGGTGGACGATCCCGATCCCCCCGGCCCGGGCGAGCGCGATCGCCAGCCGCGCCTCCGTCACCGTGTCCATCGCCGCAGACACGATCGGGATCGCGAGCTCGATCTCGCGCGTCAGCCGCGTGCGTGTGGAGACGTCGTTCGGGAGCACCTCCGACTCGGCAGGCACGAGCAGCACGTCATCGAATGCGAGCCCCTCACGGGCGAACTTCTGCTCGAGCGAGAGGAGCCGCTCGACCTCGACCCGACCTAGCTCCAGCCCTTCCAAGAAGGCAAGTCTAGCGGTCGACCCCGACGGCCTCGAAGTCGGTCAGCCGGACGTCGTGGGTGAGCTGCGAGGCGACGCGGGGGTCGAGGCGGCCCGCGCCCAGCTCGAGCGTCGAGGCCGCGCCGGCCGCGACCGCCGAGCGGAGAGCGTCTTCGGTCGGGCGGCCCTCGAGCTGCGCCGCGACGTAGCCCGCGAGCAGCACGTCGCCGCTGCCGACGGTCGAGACCGGCTCGATCTGCGGTGCCAGCACCCGGTAGCGCAGGGTCTTGCGCCCGTCCCGCAGGCGTGCGAAGCAACCGGTCTCGTTCGTGATCAGGACGTTGCGCGCGCCGAGCTCGGCGATGTGGTCGAGCGCGAGGGAGAAGTCCTGATGCTCGTAGAACTCCTGTCCGACGAGGGCCTCCGCCTCCCGCTGGTTCGGCGGGACGAGGAACGGCTCCGCCTCGAGCCCCAGCCGGAGCGGCTCGCCCTCGGCGTCGAGCACCGTCGGTACCTGTCGCCGGTTCAGCTCCCGGATCAGATCGCCGTAGACGTCCGCGTCGACGCCGCGCGGCAAGGAGCCCGCGAGGACGACGAAGTCGGCGCCGATCGAGAGGTAGCGCAGCTTGTCGTGGAGCATGTCGAGCTCGTCCGGCTGGACCTCCGGGCCCCACTCGTTGATCTCCGTGTACGAGTTCCCCGTCGGGTCGACGACCGCGGTCGACGTCCGTGATTCGTCCTCGATTCGCACGAAGTCGTTCAGGATCGCCTCCGACGTCAGCTCCTCGACCACGCGCGTGCCCGTCCTGCCGCCCGCGAGGCCGGTGGCCACGACCGGGACGCCGAGTCGCTTGAGCGCCCGCGCGACATTGATGCCCTTGCCGCCCGCCAGGGTAAGGCCCGCGCTCGCGCGGTGTCGCTGGTTGAGCTGGAAGTTCGGCACGGTCAGCGTGCGGTCGATGGCGGCGTTGAGGGTGACCGTGACGATCATGCGTGAGCTTGCCGGTGATGTTGCCGAGCTTCTGGCGCGCGAAAAACGAGCCAGGCTAGGACGCAAGGAGCGCCCGTAGCCACTACTACGGGCGCGACTGAGGACGACGCATGGCGAAGTTTTGCAGCCGCCCAGAAGCCGGAGGACATTGCCGGCAAACTCACCCGGCTCACGAGACCCAGCTCCAGGCGTGGTGGGCCGCCTGACCGAGATACCACTCGCCGCGGCCGACCAATCCCGGTTTCGCGATCGAGCGGGACGCGAGGAGGGGCCGGCTCGCGACCAGCCGGCCGGCCGCGTAGACCCGTACCTCTCCGATCCGCTCCCCCCTGCGCACCGGTAACGAGATTACCGATGGAGCGACGACCTGCTCGACGAGCGGCCGGTCGATCCGGACGATCCGCCTCACCGGACCGGCCGCGACGAGCGTGAGCGCGCGGCGGCCGTAGGGGGCGGTCGCGGTCGCGTAGACACGCTGCTTCGTGACGACGTCGACGGTTCGGTAGCGGGAAAGGCCCCAGACGAGCAGCGCGGCGAGGTCGGCGTTCCGGCCCTCCCGCGTTGCGCCGCCGAGCAGCGTCGCGTAGATCGTCACGCCGTGGGCGCGCGCGGCGGCGACCTCCGACCAGCCCGCAGCGCCCGTGTGTCCGGTCTTGACGCCGAACAGGCCCGGGAAGCGCGTGAGCAGGTCATTCCACGTCGTCAGCACCCGGCCTCCGGCGATCGTCGCCGTCGAGCGGCCGACTATCGACCGGATCACGGGGTCGCGCATCGCGATGCGGGCGAGTCGCGTGACGTCGCGGGCGCTCGAGTAGTGGCCCCGCGCGTCGAGCCCGTCCGCGTTGGCGAAGTGCGTGTCGCGGAGCCCGAGCTTGTGCGCCTCGGCGTTCATCATCGCCACGAACGCCGCCTGGCTGCCGCCGACATGCTCGGCGAGGGCGACCGCCGCGTCGTTGGCGCTCTGGATCAGCGCCGCCTCGACGAGATCGCGGACCGTCAGCTGATCGCCCGGCCGCAGGTTGATCGACGACTCTCCGACCTCCGCCGCGCGCCCGCTGACGGTGACGACGTCGTCCAGCCGCGCATGCTGGAGCGCGAGGAGAACCGTCATCAGCTTCGTGATGCTCGCGATCGCGAGGTGCGCGCGCGCCCTGCTCGCGAGCAGAGTCTCGCCGGTGGTGCCGTTCTGGACGAGATAGGCGCGCGCGGTCACCTGTGGCGGCCCACCTGCGAGGGCCTGCGGCGCCCGCGGCGCCGCGGTTGTCCGGCCGGGCGCCGCCGGGTTTGCCGGCGGCGCTTCCAGCCCCGGCGCGGCTACCAAACAGGCGACCGCCGCGAGCGTGAGCCGAAGCTTCACGGCCGGGAAGCGTAGCTCCTTACGCTCCCTCCGCTCGCTTCGCGGGGGAACCCCTGGTTCCCCCGCGGGCACCAGGCCCGGCTGCCTACTTGATGCGAAGGCGCTGGCCCGGCCGAAGCGTCGTCGGCTCGACTCCCGGGTTCAGCACGAGCAGCTTGTCGACGGTGGTTGCGAAGCGACCGGCGATCGCGCCGAGCGTGTCGCCGGCCCGGATCACGTAGTACTGCGCGGCGACGCGCGGCGGCGGCAGGCGGCTTGCAGGCTTCGCCCTCGTGGTCATGTGACCGGCCGTCGACGTCGCGGCCGGCGTGTCCGAGCGCAGCGCCGACCGCACGAGCAGCACGACCCCGGTGACGGCAAGGAGGAAGACGGCCGGCGCAACCCAGCGCCAGCCTCTGCCGGCGCCGCCGAGCAAAGCCCGCCGGCGCGGCCCAGGCGTCCGCTCCCTCCCGTCTACCAACCCGAGACGGCCCATACCTCGCGCTGGAGGCGCGCCGCTTCCGCGCCGGCTGCGGCCCGCCAGTCGTCGTTCTGCTCGCGGAACGCGTACATCACCGACCGCGAGGCGGTCACGAGCGCGCTCGCCGGGCCGCTCGTGAACGCGCGGGCGATGTCCGCCGGCGTCGCCCCCTGAGCGCCGACGCCGGGCAGCAGCAGGATCGACTGCGGAAGGAGCTTCCGCGCCTCGGCCACCGCGCGCGGATAGGTCGCGCCCACGACTGCGCCCACGTTCGAGAGGCCGCAGTCCGCAACGAGCTCCTCGCCGAGCTCTCGCACGAGCAGGGCGACCTGCTGCCACACCGGCCGACCGTCGGACAGGGCGAGATCCTGGACGTCGACGCTGCCTGCGTTCGAGGTCTTGACCAGGCAGAAGATCCCTCCTCCGCCGCGGCGGCAGGCGGCGACGAACGGCTCGAGCGAGTCGCGGCCGAGGTACGTGTTCACGGTCAGTGCGTCCGCGACCGGGCCACGGCCCTCGGTCGGCTCGAGATACGCGTCGGCGTAGGCGCGCGCGGTCGAGCCGATGTCGCCTCGCTTGCCGTCGACGATCACGAGCAGCCCGGCCTCGCGTGCATAGGCGACGACGCGCTCGAACGCGGTGACGCCGTCGCCGCCGAGCACCTCGAAGAAGGCGAGCTGCGGCTTGACGGCGATGACGTACGGCGCGACCGCGTCGACGATCCCGCAGCAGAAGCGTGCGGTCGCGTCGGCCGCCGCCGGTCGGCCGATCTGAGCGTTTCCGCGGAGCTCGAGTGGAAGGAGATCGAGCCGCGGGTCGAGGCCGACGACGAGCTGGCTGCGCTTCTCGTCGATCGCGGCGGCGAGCCGGTCGGCGAAGCTCCCCTGGGAAGCCGAGGGCCGCACCCCCTCGATCGAGGTGGGGTGCGGCCCGAAGCTCGACTCGGAGGAGGGCGCCGCGGCCCTACCCGCCGCGGACGGACTGCTTCAGCCCGCTCCCGGCCGTGAACTTCGGCACGGTTGCCGCCGGGATGTGCACCTTCTCGCTCGGGTTGCGGGGGTTCACGCCCATGCGCGCCTTGCGCTCCGAGGTCGCGAACTTCCCGAAGCCTGTGAAGTTGATCGAATCGCGCCGCCTGAGCGCGTCCGTGATCGTGTCGAGCATCGCATCGACGGCCTGGGCCGCCTCGCGTTTGGCCAGCCCACTCCGCTGGGCGACGGCGTCGACGAACTCTTGCTTGGTCACTAGGTCCTCCTCCTCTGGACGTAATAGATCACGCGCCGGAAGCTACCACCGGAAGCGCTCTTTCCGCTCAACCACGCGTCTTTCCGGCACGCTTCCTCCCCTTGACGACTTCGGCCGCACGAAAGAGAGGATGCAGTCGCACCCCAAGGCGCGCGAGGGTGTCCACACCGCCTTCCTCCCGGTCGATGACGCAGATGGCCGTGCGGCATTCGAGTGCAGCTTGGCGCAAGGCTCGGACGGCATCGGCCGCCGCACCCCCGGAAGTGACCACGTCCTCGACGAGAACGACGCGTTCGCCGGCCGCGTACGCGCCCTCGATCCGGTTGGCCGTCCCGTACCCCTTCGCCTCGCCCCGGACGATCAGGAACGGGAGACGAGAGGCGAGCGAGGCTGCCGCGGCCAGCGCGACCGCGCCGAGCTCGGGCCCCGCGAGCCGCGCCGCGGCCGGCTCGACCTCTTCCACCGCCGTGGCAATCCGGGCGCCGAGCGCCTCGAGCAGCTCGGGGACGGTCTCGAAGCGGTATTTGTCGAGGTAGTAGCGCGAGCGCCTGCCCGAGCGGAGAAGGAAATCGCCTTCCAGATAGGCATGCTCGCGCAGTGCGTCGACGAGCTCCGCGTCGTCCACTAGGAGGGGTTGGCGGAACGTTGCACGTCGCCGGAGCGTGATAGACAGTCGAGATGCAAGGACGCAGGGAGCCCCGATAGTTGACCACTATCGGGGCGACTGAGGACGCCGCAGATGGGCTGTATAGCGCGTTCCGGCGACATCGACAATGTTTCGCCAAGCCCTCCTACTACTAGGGGCTGGCGGTCTCGAGGATCCGGCGGGCGAGGGAGAGCACGGTCGAGGCCTCCGGCGAGCCGTCGCTGAGCGAGACCATCGAGCCGTCCTCGAAGTAGAGGTCGAGGTGCTCCCGCCGGCGGGACCGCCGGCGGAAGAGGATCGCGCCCGCCAGCGAACCGGCGAGCGCAAGCCCCGTCAGGAGCCTACGCCGTCGCATCGCCCGCGTTCTTGCGCGGCTGCTTCGGCTTCGGCCCGGGCTTCGGCTCGTCGGCGATGCTCCGGAGACAGGTCTTCAGGTCGTAGAAGACGAGCCCGGCCGCCGGCTCCGGCCGGGTGGTCGCCGCAATCGCCCGGTCGCCGTCTCGCACGAGGAAGACTCCGCCCTCCCGAGTCGACAGCTGGAGCTGCGCGAGCGGCCGGCCGTCGCCGACCCGCGCCGCGGCGGCCAACAGCTCCTGCACGGTCGGTGCGAGCTCCGCGGCAGCCGCGTCGTCTAGCGTCGAGGCGAGCGGCGAGCCGTCCGCATCGATCACGCTCGCCGACGTGACCTGGGCCGAGAGCGCGGTCAACTCTGATAGCGCTTGCGCCGCGTCCATCGGCGGCACACGCTAACACAGTGCATATCCGGGAAACCTTCTCGAAGTTCTTCGCCGATCGCGGCACGCATCTCGCCGCGATGATCGCCTACTTCGCCCTGCTCTCGTTCGTCCCGCTCCTCTTTCTCGCGCTCGCGCTGCTCGGCCTCTCCGGGCGCGTGAACGAGACGAGCTACTTCGTCACCGAGTTGCAGAAGATCTTCCCGGGCGCGTCGATCTCCAGCATCGTCGCGGTGATCCGGACGATCCAGCGCAACGCGACCTCGCTCGGGATCCTCGGTGGCGCGTTCCTGCTCTGGTCGTCGCTCTCGCTCTTCAGCGTGCTCGAGTCGGCGTTCAACATCGTCTACGGCCGGCCGAACCGTTCATTCCTACGCGGCAAGGCGCTGGCAGTCGTGTTCATGTTCGCGTCGCTCGTGACGCTGTTCGCGGGGCTCGTGGTCGGCGGAATCGGCGCACATCTCCTCAACCGCTTCGCGCCGGGGCTCCTCGGGAACGCAGTGGTCGCCTACGTCCTCTCGGTCGTCGTCTCGACGATCGGGATCTTCGTCTTCATCATCTCCTCGTACCGGTACCTGACGAACACGACCTTGACGATGCGCGCCGTCCTGCCGGGTGCGATCGTCGCGACCATGGCACTCGAGGCGAGCTTCCAGGTGCTGCCGGTCTACCTCCGCCTTTCCAAGCACGTCCCGGCGGCGCAGGCGTTCGGCGGCCCCGTGCTGCTCCTGGTGTGGCTGTTCGTGATGGCCAACGTGATCGTCTTCGGCGCCGAGATCAACTGGCGCCGAGCGCAGCGCTGAGCGCCGCCGCCGCGCGTGCCCGGTGGGAGTGCGTCCGCTTCCAGTCGTCTCCGAGCTCCGCCACCGTTCGCTCCTCGCCCGCCGGCACGAAGATCGGGTCGTAGCCGAAGCCCCCCGAGCCGCGCGGCTCGAACGCGATCTCCCCCTGGAGCGTGCCGAGGGCATCGACCTCCTCCTCGCCCGGCGAGAGGGCGACGATCGCGCTGACATACCGGGCGCGCCGGTCCTGCTCGCCTTCCAGCTCGCTCAGGAGGGCCGCGACCGGGTCGTGTGCCCACCGGGCCGAGTGCACGCCGGGGCCGCCGCCGAGCGCCTCGACCTCGATCCCGGAGTCCTCGCCGGCCACCCACGCGCCGGGCGGCGCGACCCGGCGCCCGTAGAGCGCCTTCGCGCGGGCGTTGTCGGCGTAGGTCTCGCCCGTCTCGGGCGGGTAGTCGACCGCGTCCAGCAGCTCGACCGTCCACTGCGGCAGCGCCGCCTGCAGCTCCTCCCGCTTGTGCTCGTTCCGCGAGCAGAGGATCAGCGTTGCCAGCGGGCTTCCCGCACGTCGGCGAGGCCGGCAATCTCTTCGAGCGCGCGCGTCCGCTGCTGTAAATCCATCCGCACCTCGATCTCGAGCCGCCTGCCGTCACGGCTCAACGCGAGCAGGTCGCCCGCGCGCTCGAGCGCCTCGAGGACCCGGCCGGCGGAACCGCCCTCCGTCAGCTCGATCGAGAGCCGCGCCGCCGCACGCTGGGGAATCGCCTTCTCCTTGAGCCACTCGAGCGGCCGCAGGCTGACGATGCCGACCGCGGTCCCGATCAGGGCGCCTTTCCAGAATCCAGCGCCGGCGGCCATCCCGACCGCGGCGACGACCCAGAGGCTCGCCGCGGTCGTCAGGCCGCGCACCGTGAAGCCCTGTCGGAAGATCACGCCCGCGCCGAGGAAGCCGATCCCCGTCACGATCTGTGCGGCGATGCGGCTGGGGTCGGCGCGAACGATCGCCCCGCCCCCGACGAGGAAGTCGTGGAAGCCGTACGCGCCGACCATCGTGAAGAGCGCGGAGCCGAGCGAGACGAGCATGTGCGTCCGCAGGCCGGCCGCCTTCTCGTCGAGCTCCCGCTCGAGGCCGATCACGCCGCCGAGCGCCGCGGCGACGGCCAGCCTGAAAAAGGCATCGAGCCAGCCGAGCGAAGGGATCTCAGCTACGAGGTGCATCGACCGCCCGGTCCTGCGCTTCCTTGATCCTCGCGATCCCCTTGGCGCCGAGCTCGAGCAGCTCGTCGAGCTGGTCGCGCCCGAAGGGCATGCGCTCGGCCGTCGCCTGCACCTCGACCAGCCGGTCGTCGCCGGTGATCACCACGTTCAGGTCGACGTCGGCGCTCGAGTCCTCGACGTAGTCGAGGTCGAGGAGCAGCTCGCCGTCGACGATTCCGAGCGAGACGGCCGCGACGGAGCCGGGCATCGCCTTCGAGAGCCCGAAGCGGTCGAGGGCGCGCCGGGCGGCGACCCACGCGCCGGAGATCGCGGCGCACCGCGTCCCCCCGTCCGCCTGGAGAACGTCGCAGTCGAGCCAGAGCGTCCGCTCGCCGAGCGCCTCGAAGTCCGTCACCGCCCGAACGGCGCGCCCGATCAGGCGCTGGATCTCGACCGTGCGGCCTTTCTGGCGCCCCGACGATGCCTCGCGCTGCGTGCGCTGCCCCGTCGACGCCGGGAGCAGCGAGTACTCGGCTGTGATCCAGCCCTTGCCCTGGCCGGCCATCCAGCGCGGAACGCTTTCCTCGATCGAGGCGGTGCAGAGGACGCGGGTCTTGCCCTGCGTGAACAGCACCGACCCGTGCGGCTGCTCCAGGTAGTCGGGGACGATGTCGAGCGGGCGGAGCTGGTCGGGCCGTCTACCGTCCGCTCGGGTCATGCCTGGGGACGTTCCCCGTCAAGAGCGACGACATGGCTCACGCAGCCGCCCTGCGAAGCGCGGCCAGCGCAACCGGCTCGACCGCGTCGATCGGGAGCTGGAGGAAGCGCGCGCCCGCGACCCGAAACTCCTCCGGGTCACCCGTGGTCAGGAACCGGTAGAGGCCCTCGCGCCCGCCCTCGTTCTCGATCCCTTTGCGTGTAAGCGTCTCGGCGACCTCGCGGGCGGTTTCCTCGGCCGAGAAGACGAGCGTGACGCTGCGGCCGAAGACCCGCTGGAAGATCGGCCGGATCAGCGGGTAGTGCGTGCAGCCGAGGATCACGGTGTCCACCTCTGCCGCCTTCAGCGGCTCCGCGTACTCCCGGACGGCCGCTGTCGTCCCCGGCCCGAACGGTTCGTCGCTCTCGATCAGGGGGACGAGCCGTGGGCACGCCACTGCGGTCATCCGCACGCCCGCATCGAGCGTCCGGACGAGCTGCTCGTAGCGCCGGGAGGCGACGGTGGCCCTGGTCGCGAGCAGGCCGATCCGCCGGTTCCGCGTCGCCTGCACTGCTGCGTGCGCCTCGGGCGTGATCACGCCGACCACAGGGACGGAGAGCTCCTCCTGGAGCTCGGGCAGAGCCGCCGAGGTCGCGCTGTTGCACGCGACGAGGATCAGCTTCACTCCCTCCCCCTCGAGGTAGGCCCCGATCTCGTGCGCGTAGCGCCCGACTTCCGGCAGGGGCCGCGGCCCGTAGGGCAGGCGCGCGGCGTCGCCCAGGTAGACGAAGTCCTCGTGCGGCATCGTCACCAGGCACTCGTGCAGGACGGTCAGTCCGCCCATGCCCGAGTCGAAGACCCCGATCGGCCTTGCATCCACGAGCAGGAGACTACTGCGTCGGAGCCTGGATTCATCCTGTCCCCGAGTCCGCTGTACCCTTCCGCGGTGCGGCGCCTCCGCCTCCTCGCGCTCATCGCGCTGCTCGCGGCTGTGCTCTCCCCCGCAGGGCACGCGGGCACGTTCACGAAGACCGACGGTACCGCGGTGATGGACGACGGCACCACGATCGCGACGACGCTCTACGTCCCGACCGGGGAAGCCCCGACCGGCGGGTGGCCCGGGGTGATCCTGCTCCACGGACTCGGCGGCAGCCGGAACGAGACGAACCAACTCGCCGAGAACTACTTCGCCGGGTACGGCTACGCGGTGCTGACCTACGACGCGCGCGGACACGGTCAGTCGGGCGGCTTCGTGACGATCGCCGGGCCGCGCGAGATCGCCGACCTGCGAACGCTCGAGGCGCAGTTCGCGGCGCTGCCCGAGGTCGACGACCTGAAGGTCGGCGCGTGGGGGATCTCGTACGGGGGCGGTCAGGCCTTGCTCGCAGCCGTGCAGGGAGTGCCGTTCAAGGCGATCGACGTCTGGCAGACCTGGAGCGACCTGTACTCGAGCATGTATCCGAGCGACGTCCCCAAGTCCGGGGTGATTGCGAGCCTGCTGAACGAGATCCCGGTGGGCAGGCTCTCGCCCACCCTCGCCTGGTTGCCGACGCCGGCGATCCGTGGCACCGACCTCGACCAGCTGCGCGCGTTCGGCGGGCAGCGCTCGACGCTTCCGGCGCTCGGCTCGCTGAGGATCCCGACGGCGTTCTTCCAGGGCCGCCGCGACTTCGTCTTCGGCACCGACCAGGCGATCGCCGCGTTCCAGCGGCTGAGGGGCCCGAAGCTCCTGTACTTCGGCGACCACGGGCACGCCCCTTCGACGTTCCCCGCCGCCGACACGACCTACGCGATCACGCTCTCGCGCGCGTGGCTCGACCGCTTCGTGAAAGGCGACGACAACGGCGCCGACGACGGGCCCAACGTCCAGATCGCACCCGACCCGTGGACGGGGAAGCCCGCGCTCTTCCCGGCGATGCCCTCGACGCGGACGCTCTCCTACGCGCTGCTCGGGAGACCGAAGCAGATCGGCTGGGGCGGGAAGGTCGTCCGCACGGCCGGCCGGACGCAGACGAAGATCGAGGACTTCGGCTCGCCCGTCGTGGTCGTCCACGCGACGACGACCGCCGGCTGGGACCGTCTCGTCGCGCTGCTGACGGCGACGACTCCGACGGAGAAGCAGATCGTCGTCAGCGCCGGCGCGATCGCGACCAGGCCCGGGTCGCGCACGTACTCGATCCCGCTTCTCTCGCAGATCACCGCGATCCCGGCCGGCTCGCGGCTCCAGGTCACGTTCGGCAACTCGACGGCCGGAACCGCTGCCGGGCTCCTCTACCTCGAGTTCCCCCCGACCGGAACGCCGAGCTTGACGGTCACGAACGGCGTGCTGCGCCTCTCGGCGATGATCAGGCCGGTCTCGTGATCCGGCGAACGCTCCAAGCCCTCGCCTGCGCGCTCGCGCTCGCCGGGGTCGCCGGCGCTGCGCCCGCCGACACGCCGGGTGTCTCGGCAAGCACGATCCTGATCGGCGGAACGGTGCCGCTCAGCGGGCCCGAAACCGCGTACTCCGTCGTCGCCTACGGCGCGGATGCGTACTTCAAGTACGTCAACGATCACGGCGGCATCTTCGGCCGGAAGGTCGAGTACCGGTACCTCGACGACGCCTACGACCCGGCGCAGACAGTCCAGCAGGTACGGCGCCTGGTCGAGCAGGACAAGGTCTTCGCGGTCTTCAATCAGGTCGGCACCGAGCAGACGCTCGCGACCCGCCCCTACCTCAACCAGCACGGCGTGCCCCAACTCTTCGCCGGCAGCGGCGCGCAGACGTTCGCCCACGACTACAAGCAGTACCCCTGGACGCTCCCGTACCTCCCGAGCTTCTATGCGGAGGGCCAGGTCTACGGCCGCTACATCGGGCGGACCACTCCGCGCGCGAGGATCGCCGTGCTCTTCGAGGACAGCGACTTCGGCAAGGACCTGCTCGCCGGGCTCAAGGCGGGCCTCGCCGGGCGGGCGAAGATCGTGCGGGCGGTCAGCTACGCCGTCACGGAGGCGACGCTGGGCTCCCAGATCGCCACGCTGAAGGCGTCGGGGGCCGACACGCTGATGGTGTTCGCGCTGCCGAAGCAGACGATCCAGGCCCTGGTCGGCGCCGACAAGCTCGGCTGGCACCCGCGTCCGTACATCGCCGCGGTCTCGATCGACCCGTTCGTGATGGACGTCGCGCGATCGAACACCGGCGGCCGCGCGACCGCCGGCGCGATCAGCGTCTCGTTCCTGAAGGACGCCAGCAACCTCAAGCGCTGGGGTAAGGACCCCGGCGTAAAGCTCTACTACTCGATCCTGAAGCGCTACGCACCCGCGAGCGACCCGAAGGCGGTCGCGAACATCTACGGGATGGCGGCCGCGTACACGCTCGTCGACGCGCTCCGGCATGCGGGCCGGAATCCGACCCGCGAGAGCCTGCTGAAGGCCGCGACGAGCCTGAAGGAGACGACCAATCCGTTCCTGCTCCCAGGCATTGTCGCGAAGACGCGCCCGACCGACCGGTTCGCGCTCGAGCAGGTCCAGATGTACCGGTACACCCGCGGCGTCTGGGAGGTTTTCGGCCCACTCGTGGCGGCCAGAGCGTGAGAGCGGGAGATAGAGTCCCCGCGTTTCGACGAAAGGATTGAATCCATGAGGAAAAGGACCCGAGCCGCTGTGCTCGGCTGCGCGGGCGCGTTTTCGCTCGTCGCGGCCGGCCAGGCGCTGGCGGCCTACACGCCGAAGCTCGTCGTCCAGATGGGCGACGCGGGGACGACGATCAAGCTGTCGATCCCCGCAACCGACGACCCCACTGCGAGGCTGACCTTCTACGCGCCTGTAGGCACGGGGGCCAGCCTGGGGGCGACCCCCGGCTCGACCATCGGCACGCTCGACGCGAAGGCGAGCGCGGCCGCGCTCGGCGGGGCGACGCTCCCGCTGACCGGGAGCGTGCAGGTGCGCGCGGCCAGCGGCACGTACCTCTCCAGCGGACAGCAGGTTCCGCTCGCCAGGGCGGCAACGCTCTGCACGATGACCGCGACGCACGCGGCGTACTGGGTACTCGTCCTCACCGCCGCCGGCCAGACGCTCGAGGTCCCACTCTTCGTCGACCCGGTCTCCACCGCACCGCTCTCGGCCGCGGTCGCCTACGCGCTCACCATCTGCCTGCCGCCGTCGGACCTCCCCGAGTCGGCCGGCGGGGCGGCCTTCGGCGCCAAGGTGTTCGAGGCGAACTTCACCGTCAAGGGCGTGTTCTCGCCGACGACCGCCGGCGACAACGTGTGGCGCCTGCTCGCGACCCCGTACAACCTCGGGAAGGGGACGCCGAACGCGGCGGCGACCGTCGAGACGCAGTCCTTCGTCGAGAGCGGCAACGTCACGCTGGGCGTCCCCGCGCGGACGCTGACGCGGCTCGCAGCGACGTTCCAGGTCTCGGGCACGGTGAAGACGAGCGGTCTCTCCGACACGTCGCCCAGCGTCTCGCTCGCCCGCGGGTCGGCCGCGACGAAGCTGTCTGTCTTCGCCCATCCGCGGCTGAAGCCCGACGGCACCTTCACGGCGCGATTCGCAATCAGGCGCGTGCCGCGGCGCGTGCAGGCCTTCTTCGTCCAGGCGGTCGCGACGGCGCCGCAGCGCGACCTCGCGACGACCGACTGCAAGGCAACGTTCGGCGTGCCGTGCATCGGCGCGACCGCTAGCGGCTTCGTGGACACCTCGAGCACACGGAAGATCCTCGTGCCGCCGCTGCCGCGCCGGAGGTAGGCGCTTCACGGAAACGTCATGGCTCCGATCCGGATCGGCACGTGCTCCTGGGCCGACGAGGGCCTCGTCAAGCGCTGGTACCCGCGCGGCGTCTCCTCCCCGGCGGCCCGGCTCGCGTACTACGCGGAACGCTTCGACACCGTCGAGGTCGACTCTCCGTTCTACCACCTGCCCTCGCCCGAGACGGCGGCGAAGTGGGCGGAGCGCACCCCAGCCGGCTTCGTCTTCCACGCCAAGGCGAGCGGCGAGATGACCGGTCACGACGAAGCCGACCGCGAGGACGCGTTCGCCGCCTTCCGCGAGGCGCTCGCGCCGCTCGAGCAGGCGGGCAAGCTCCGCGGCGTGCTGCTCCAGTACCCGCCGCGCTTCACGAAATCGGCGGAGGCGATGGAGGAGCTGAAGGCGGCGGCACCGCTTCTCGACCCGCTCGTCCCGCTGGTCGAGTTTCGACACCGCTCCTGGGTCGAGGAGGACGAGCGGGCCGACACGTTCTCGTTCCTCGAGCGCCACAGGCTCTCGTACGTCTCCGTCGACTCGCCGCGCGGCCGCGCGTCGAACCTCCTGCCGCGCATTGCGGCGGCGACGCATGCCGTCGCCTACGTCCGCTTCCACGGGCGCAACTGGCGGACGTGGAACCTGAAGGGCAAGACCTCCGCGGAGCGCTTCGACTGGCTCTACGACCGCGCGGAGCTCGAGGAATGGGTCGAGCCGCTGGCCGAGCTCGGCGGGCAGGCCGAGGAGGTCTATGCGATGTTCAACAACAACCGCTACGACTACGCGCCGCGGAGCGCCCAGCTCCTGCGGGGGCTGCTCGACGAGCGCGAGATCCCGGCACGGGGAGCCGCAGAGCCACCGGAGACCGGGCAGCTATCGTTGGCCACGTGAGAGACGAAGCCGAGCACAAAGCCGACAACGAAGTTGTCGAGGTTGGTGCGAGGCGATGTCGTGACGCCGAAGGCGTCAACATCCTGGCCGTCATCCACGGCACCAGCGCGCGCGGCGGCGTCTTCGAGGAGGTCGTGCGCGCGGCGGGCCACGGGTACGAGGAGTGGAGCCCCGCGTGGGCCGCGACGCCCTCGCGCTCCTTCGAGGAATACGGCGCGGTGCTCGTCTTCGGCGGCTCCATGCACGCCGACCAGGACGACCAGCATCCATGGCTGCGCGAGGAGAACACCCTCATCCAGGACCTGCTCGAGCGGCAGGTTCCGATGCTCGGCATCTGCCTCGGCATCCAGCTACTGGCCAAGGCCGAGGGCGCGGCGGTCTACCCGCTCGCAGGCGGTCCGGAGGTCGGCTGGTTCCCCGTGGAGCTCACGGACGCGGCCGCGGAGGATCCGCTCTTCTGTCGGCTGCCCGTCCGGTTCGAGGCGTTCGGCTGGCACTACTACACCTACGACCTGCCCGAGCGCGCAGAGGAACTCGCCCGCAGCACGCGCTGCAACCAGGCCTTCCGGCTCGGCGAGACGGCCTGGGGCGTCCAGTGCCACCCAGAGGTCACGCACGACACCGTGCGCGCGTGGCTCGCGGACAAGGACGATTCCTCGCTCGGTCTCGACCGCGAGGCCCTGGCCGTCGAGACCGCCGGGAAGATCGGCGCCTGGAACGACTTCGGCCGAGCCCTCTGCGGCGGCTTTGTCGAGATCGCCGAGCGCGCCGCGGTCGCCGTCTAATCCTCCTAGCCGGCAGCGAGCGCGAGCCTCTCCCCCAGCTCGCGAAGGTGCCCGCGGAGCTCGTCGGGGTGGACGACGTGGAACTCGGCGCCGAGGCCGGCCAGGAACCCTGCGGCCCACTCGAGCGAGTCGGCGCCCAGCTCGAGCCGGGTCCCCTCCCCCTCGGTCGTCAGCTCGCCGAGCGTTGGCGGCACACGCCTCGCGAGCTCCTCGATCGGCGCGTCCACGTGGACCTCGATCCTCCACTCGTACGGCAGCCGGGCCAGCATCCGGACGACGTGCGCGGCCGCGTCGAAGCCCGGCTCGGGCGGCGCGGTCGGCTCGCCGATCGCCGCGCGGCCTATGCGGTCGGCGCGGAAGGTGCGGAGCTCGTCGCTCGCGCGGTCGCGGGCCGGCACGTACCAGCGGCCCCGGCGGGCGACCAGCCCGAGCGGGTCGATCACTCGAGTGCTGGGCCGGCCGTCGGCACGGACGTAGTCGATCTCCAGCGAGCGGCGGCGGCGCACCGCCTCCGCGACCACGAGCAGCGTCTCGCTCGAGGCCGGCGGCGCCGACACGGGCTCGCCGAGCAGGGTGACCTCCTCGCGAAGGCGCTCGATGCGCCGGGCCAGGCGCTCCGGCAGAACGCGCTTGATCTTCGCGAGCGCGTCGCCGGCGGCGACGCCACGCCGCTCGGCGACGACGAGCCCGAACGCGACCGCGGTCGCCTCGTCGTCGGAGAGCATCAGCGGCGGCAGGTGCGTACCGGCGCGCAACCGGTAGCCGCCCCCGAGCCCCGGCTGCCCCTCGACGGGGATGCCGATGTCGTGCAGCGCGACCGCATACCGGCGAATCGTCCGCTCCGTCACGCCGAGGTCGGTCGCCGCTGCGCGCCCGTCGACGACCGGCCGGCTCTGCAGCAGCTCGAGGAACGTGAGCAGACGGGACGCGGGCCTCGACATGCCTCAGATTGAAGCACGGCTGCGGACAAAAACTGTCCTCAATTAGTCGTACGCTTCCGGCACGATTCTCGACGCGAAGGAGCGCAGATGGACGACGGACGGCACGACTTCGACTTCCTCTTCGGCGCGTGGCAGATCGCGAACCGCAAGCGCGTGA
>JBKOVL010000297.1:0-4604 GCA_046723895.1 Actinomycetota bacterium
CCTGATCGACTACCTCGAGCACGAGCGCATTCTCGCCGGGGTCGGGCCGTCCACGATCGACCCGGCCCGCGCCTACCTCGCCGGCGCGTACAGCCCGCTCGCGAACGCCGCCTGGCAGTGGCCCTCCAGCTACGGGTGGACGGACGTGCCGTTCGACCTGATGCAGTCGTTCGTCTCGGGCCAGGTGTACGCGCTCCGCTACTACGACGCCTCGAGCGGACAGCCGCAGGACCATTTCGGCTTCGCGTGGCAGCCGCGCAACGGCTCCGGCCTCTTGCCCGCGGACTTCAACGCGCAGACCGCTGCGATCCTCGACCGGCTCTCGTCGGCGATCCGCGACTCGGGTGGGACGGTCGACCCGGCGAGGCCGGGGGCCGGGGCGTGCGGACCGGCCGGCCAGAGCTGCGCAGGCGATCTGCCCGGCGCGACCTTTACGGAGGCCTGGAAGTCGTTCCGCACGTGGACCGCGCCGGCGCTCTCGTTCACGACGCCGCCGCAGACGATTCCGGCCGGCGCGCCGTCCGGCCCGATGACGCTTGCGCTGCTGACGAGCGCCGGCACGCCGCAGATCGCGAAGGCGCCGGTCACGGTCACGCTGAGCTCGAACTCGCCGAACGGGCTGTTCTCGACCTCGGCGGCCGGTCCGTTCACGCCGACCCTCACGCTGACGATCGCTGCCGGCCTGAACGTCGCGGGGCCGTTCTACTACCAGGACACGCGCGCCGGCAGCCCCCTCCTGACCGCGGCCGCCCCGGGGATCACGAGCGGGACGCAGACCGAGACGATCCTGCCCGGGCCGGTCGTTGGCCTGAGCGTCAAGCCTGTCTCGGCGACGATCGGCGCGGGGACTCCGCAGACCTTCGCCGCCCTCGGCGTCGACTCGTTCGGGAACTCGGTGCCCACGACCGCGGCGTGGTCGCTAGACCCTCCGGGGCTCGGGAAGCTGAAGCCGGCGAGCGGGCCGACGACGACCTTCACCGCCGGCGAGCGTGCGGGGACGGGGACGATCACGGCGGCAGTGACCGCCCCGAGCGGCGCGCTGACCGCGTCCGCCAGCGTGACCGTCCGGCCGGGGCGGCTGACTGTGAGCTCGATCCGCTACGGAGTCGGCAAGCAGGCGATCTTCGTCACCGTCACGGTGCTCGATCTCCGGCGGCGGCCGGTCGAGGGCGCGGTCGTATCGGTCGTCGTGCGCCGCAGAGGGTACGGCTACTTCTCGGGCCGGATGGCGACAGGGGTGAACGGACGCGCGATCTTCCGGATGCCGCGGAAGAAGGGCAAAGGCTGCTTCCGTACGACGGTCGTGCGCGTCCAGGCGCTCGGGTATCTCGTCTGGCACGGGCCGACGCCCGAGAACCGGTTCTGCGGCTGAAGCCCGGCTACAATGGCCGTCCTCTGGGGGGTGTTCCCGAGCGGCCAAAGGGGACGGGCTGTAAACCCGTTGGCTCTGCCTTCGGAGGTTCGAATCCTCCCGCCCCCATTTCCACTCGCTGCATTCTCGCGCAGTCCTCATAGCTCGAGGCAGCTCGGGCGCGGCATCATGCGGCCGTGCGCACGGACCTGCCACGCGGAACCGTCACCTTCCTCTTCACCGACGTCGAGGCGTCGACCAGCTTGTTGCAGAACCTCGGCGAGGACGACTACGCCGAGCTGCTCACCCAGCATCGCCGCATCCTCCGGCCGGTGTTCCGGCGACACGGCGGGGTAGAGGTCGACACCCAGGGGGACGCGTTCTTCGTGGCCTTCCCGACGGCTCGGGGTGCGCTCGAGGCCGCGACCGAAGGCATGCGGGAACTTGCCGGCAGCCCGATCCGGGTGCGCATGGGCATCCACACCGGCACACCGCTCCAAACGGACGAGGGGTACGTCGGCGTGGACGTCCACCGCGCCGCCCGAATCGCCGCTTCCGGCCACGGAGGCCAAGTGCTGGTCTCGTCCTCGACGGCAGCCCTCGGCGAAGCCGGCCGCCTGCGTGACCTCGGTGAGCACCGTCTCAAGGATCTCTCCGCGCCGGAGCGGATCTACCAGCTGGGCGAGGGTGAGTTCGCGCCGCTCAAGAGCCTCGCCCGCACGAACCTGCCGATCCCGGCGACACCCTTTCTCGGCCGCCGGCGGGAGCTGTGCGAAGTTCTCGACCTCCTTACGCGCCCGGACGCCCGCCTTCTGACGCTGACCGGGCCGGGCGGGACCGGAAAGACGCGGCTCGCCCTCCAAGCTGCTGCCGCAGCGGCGGACCGCTACCCGGACGGCGTGTTCTGGGTTCCGCTCAGCGAGACGCGGGACGTAGAGCTGGTGCTGGAGAGCGCGGCCCAGGCCCTGGGCGCCAAGGACGAGCTTGCCGCGCACATCGCCGACAAGCGGCTATTCCTCCTCCTCGACAACTTCGAGCACGTCGTCGGCGCCGCGGATGACCTGACCGCTCTCCTCGGATCGTGCCCGAACATGCAGCTGCTGGTGACGAGCCGCGAGCTCCTTCGCCTTCCGACTGAGCAGGCCTATCCCGTTCCACCGCTCGAGCCGGGGGACGGGACTGAGCTCTTCCTCGCACGGGCGCGCGCCGCAGACCCGGGCTTCGTTGCGAGCGCCGCGGTGCCGGAGCTCTGCGCCCGGCTCGAGCAACTGCCGCTCGCTCTCGAGCTCGCGGCGGCCCGCCTCCGTGTCCTCTCCCCGGAGCAGCTGCTCGAGCGCCTGTCCGAGCGCCTCGACGTGCTCAGGGCGGGCCGCGGGGTCGACCCGCGTCAGCAGACGCTCCGGGCGACGATGGAATGGAGCCACGACCTCTTGGATTCGGAGGAGCGGGCCCTCTTCCGACGGCTCGCCGTGTTTACCGGCGGCTGGACGCTCGAATCCGCCGAGGAGGTTTGCGACGCAGACCTGGACACGCTCCAATCGCTCATCGACAAGAGCCTCGTTCGGGTCCGCGAAGGCGATCGCTTCTGGATGCTCGAGACGATCCGCGAGTACGGCGGCGAGCAGCTCGAGGTCTCGGGCGAGGCCGAGAAGCTGCGGCTCCGGCACGCAGAGCACTTCCTTGTACTGGCTGAGGAAGCCGAGCCGAGCATCCTCGGCATCAATCCTGGCGAGTGGCTCAATCGGCTCGAGCGAGAGCACGAGAACATCCGGGCCGCACTCGACTGGCTGGAGGCAACCGGCAGGACAGAACTGGCCTTGCGCATGGGCGGAGCGATCTGGGAGTTCTGGTGCCTGCGGGGCCATCCCGTGGAAGGTTGGCAGCGCCTCGAACGTCTGCTCGAGCTCGACCGGCGGCCGACCCTTGGCCGCGCGAAGGCGCTGACCGGATCGGGCCACCTGGCGGCGCAGCTGCCGCAGGCAGGCAGCGTCCACCGTCGGCGACGGGACGAGCAGGCCCTCGCCCTGTACCGCGAGCTCGGCAATCCATGGGGAATTGCCTACACGGAGTTCCAGCTCGCGACGACGTACGCGCTCGACGGGGACTTCGCCACAGCGCTGCCGCTCGTCGAGGAGAGCATTCCGCGGCTTCGCGAGGTGGGCGACGAGCATCGTGCTCTACAGGCCATGCAAAGCCTCGCGTTGTGCAACCTCCAGCTGCACGGAGCCGAGCGTGCACGGCCGTACTACGAAGAGCTCCTGGGCAGCGCACGCGCCGCGGGCGACGCACACCTGGAGGCGCGAGCGCTTGCCACGCTCGCCGTCTTCGCCGGCGACGAGGGACAGCATCGAGTCGCGCTTCGCATGCTCGGCGACGCCTATCGCATCGACCGTGATCTCGGCGACCCTGCCGACCTGATGGAAGACCTCGTCGATTTCGCTCAAGTTCTCGTCGCCGCCGGCCAGGCGGAGCTCGCCGTCCAGCTGACTGCTCGGGCCGAGGCAGAACGCGAGCGAATCGGGCTCGCCTTCCCGCCCTGGGTGATCGCACAACGGGACTTCGTCGAGGAGCGGGCGCGAACGCTGCTCGGTGAGGTTGCGTTCGCGGAGGCGTCGGAACGAGGCCGAACGCTCATGCTCGAGGAGGCCGCCTCGCTTGCACTCGAGCAGCTCGGCTGACGACCCCGTGCTTTACGGCGGCGACGCGGACGTGAGGACGGTCAGCGTGAGGCGCTGGGCGGGCGCTTCCGGAAGCGGCCGTCGAGCACGCGCTTCGACCACGCGTCCTCTCGCCGCTCGCGGGCTGCGGCAGTGATCCGCTGCCGCATGTTCGCGCGCTCCATCAGCACGTCGTGGAGGAGCGTCCGCTCGCGCTCGCTCAGCTGTTCGCGGCCAAAGCTCGCGACCGCCGCGACGAAGGCATCGCCCTTGTGATCTCGGGCGAGTTGGTCGACGCGCGCCCCGATTGCCTCCTTGCTCCAGACGATCACCACAAGGAAAAGGTACCGCTGCGCACTACCATCCAGGTGTGGAGCGCTTCGACGTCGCCGTGATCGGTGCCGGCCCTGCCGGCGCGGCGACGGCGATCCACCTCGCCCGCGCGGGCGCGAGAACGCTCCTAATAGATAAGGCGTCTTTTCCGCGCGACAAGCCCTGCGGCGGGGGCCTGACCCTGCGGGCGGTCCGCGAGCTCCCGGTCGATCCGGCGCCGGTCGTCGAGCACGAGGTCGACCGGATGGAGTTCCGCCTCGGGC
>JBKOVL010000202.1:0-5234 GCA_046723895.1 Actinomycetota bacterium
GACCGCCGACGCCGACCGTGCCCTCCAGGTCGTCTCGAACCTCGTCGAGAACGCGCTGCGCCTGACGCCGCCGGGAGGCGAGGTCCGGGTCGTCGCCGCACCGGGGCGGCTCCAGGTGGAGGACACGGGGCCCGGCCTCGCGCCTGACGATTGCAAGCGGGCCTTCGAGCGTTTCTATCTGCACTCTCGCTACGGCCGAGAGCGGCCGGTCGGCACCGGCCTCGGCCTGGCTCTCGTCGAGGAGCTGACGCACGCGATGGGCGGGACCGTCGAGGTCCGGAGCGAGCCGGGCCGGCGGACGGTCTTCACGGTGCGATTCCCTGTGCCCGGCGCTGCGCCTGCGCCCGTTCAGCCCGTGTAGCGTCTCGACCCTGTCCGAGCTCAGCCGCGACGACATCCTCCGTGCCCGCGAGACGATCGGGGGGCGGCTGCTGCGCACTCCGCTCTTCGGCTCGCGAACGCTGTCCGAGCCGGTCGGCGCCCGCGTCCACCTGAAGGCCGAGCTGTTCCAGCGGACCGGGTCGTTCAAGCCGCGCGGCATGCTTGCCAAGCTCGCCTCGCTGACCGACGAGGAGAAGGCACGCGGCGTCGTCACGTGGTCCGCGGGGAACGCCGCGCAGGCGCTCGCGTGGAGCGCCGCAGTCGAGGGCGTGTCCTGCCGCGTCTTCATGTGGCGCAGCGCCAGCCCGCTGAAGGTCGCCGCCACGCGGGGCTACGGAGCCGAGGTCGACCTCGAGGCCGAGAATGCCGCTGACGCGCACGAGCGCCTGCTCGAGCACGTCGAGGCGACGGGCGCGCTCTTCTTCCACCCGTTCGACGATCCCGTCCTCCAGGCCGGTTTCGGGACGCTGGGCCTCGAGATCGCCGAGGACGTCCCCGAGGCGGACGTCGTCGTCGTCCCGGTCGGCGGCGGAGGGCTGATCGCCGGGGTCGCGAGCGCGCTCGACTGCCGGGTCGTCGGCGTCGAGCCCGAGGGCGCCGCCACGCTGAGCGCAGCCCTCGCGGCCGGGAGGCCGGTGCCCATCGAGCCCCGGACGATCGCCGACGGCCTAGCTGCGCCCTTCACAGGCGAGCACTCGCTGGCGGTCGCGCGCGGGCGCGTGGACGAGGTCGTCCTCGTCTCCGAGCAGGAGATCGAGGACGGATTCCGCTTCCTCTACACACGCGCGAAGCTCGCGTGTGAGCCCGCCGGCGCGGCCTCGACCGCCGCGCTGCTCGCGGGAAAAATCGCGCTCGATCCAGGCGAAACCGTCGTCGCCGTCGTCTCTGGAGGCAACGCGGCGCCCGAAACCGCCTCTGCTATCCTGGCTCCGCGATGAAGGCCGACATCCATCCGGACTACATGCTCGCGACCGTGCGCTGCGCGTGCGGGAACGAGTTCCAGACCCGCTCGACGAAGCCCGAGCTGCACGTCGAGATCTGTTCGGCCTGCCACCCCTTCTACACCGGCAAGCAGAAGCTCGTCGATACCGGCGGCCGCGTCGAGCGCTTCCAGCGCAAGCTGGAGCGCGCCCAGGCCAGCAAGCGCGGCTAACCCCACATGGCGACGGCGATCGGCGGCCAGGCCGTCCTCGAGGGCGTGATGATGCGCTCGCCGTCGAGCTGGGCGGTCGCGGTGCGCAAGCCCGACGGCGAGATCGCCGGGGTGGTCAACGAGATCGCCTCACCGATGGCCAAGCGCCGGATCTGGCGCCTGCCCGTCATCCGCGGCGTGATCGCGCTCGGCGAGTCGCTCGCCATCGGTTTCCGGGCGCTCGCGATCTCGGCGAACTACGCCGCCCAGGACCCCGAGGCCGACGAGGAGGTCAGGACGGAGCTTTCGCGCGGCCAGCTGATCTTCGCGTTCGCGATCGCGATCGGCTTCGCGGTCGCGCTGTTCAAGGTCACGCCGGCGCTGATCACGAACTGGCTGCCGATCGAGACCACCGGCTACTTCGTGGTCGTCGAGGGCGCGATCCGCGTGACGCTGTTCGTGCTCTACCTCGCCCTGATCTCGCTGCTGCCCGACCTGCGGCGCGTCTTCCAGTACCACGCTGCCGAGCACAAGGCGATCAACGCCTACGAGGCGGGCGACGAGCTGACCCCCGAACGCGTCCAGCGGCACAGCCAGATCCACGTGCGCTGCGGCACGGCGTTCCTGCTCTGGGTGATGGTGATCGCGATCTTCGTCTTCGCGTTCTTCGGCCGGCCCAGCTGGTACTGGCTGATCGTCACGCGCATCGCGCTGCTCCCGGTGATCGCCGGTCTCGCCTACGAGCTGATCCGCTTCGCCGGGAAGCACAGCGACAAGCGCTGGCTGCTCGCGCTGCTCGCTCCCGGCCTGTGGCTACAGCGGCTGACGACGCGGCACCCGAGCCTCGACCAGCTCGAGGTCTCGATCCGGGCGCTCCAGGAGGTCCTCCGGCGCGAAGGGCTGGCGGCGACCCGAGGCGAGCGAGAACGAGTGGAGGTGATGGCCTGATGGCAGCAGAGCGGACGGCGAGCGTGACCTGGCACGGTGACCTGATGAACGGCAGCGGCCGCATAGACAGCGTCGGCAGCGGCGTGATCTCGGGCCTCGACGTGACCTGGGCCTCGCGCTCCGAGGCCTCTGAGGGTGGCAGGACGAGCCCCGAGGAGCTGATCGCCGCAGCGCACGCGGCGTGCTACTCGATGGCGCTCTCGCACGGGCTCGCGCAGGCGGGCACGCCGCCGGAGGAGTTGAAGACCTCAGCCACTTCGACCTTCGTCCCGGGCACCGGGATCACCTCGATGCGCCTCCAGGTCGTCGGTCGCGTTCCGGGCCTCGACGAGGAGGGCTTCCGCACGGCCGCCGAGGACGCGAAGGAGAACTGCCCTGTTTCGAAGGCGCTGGCCGGGAACGTCGAGATCACGCTCGACGCTCGACTCGAGAGCTAACCTCCCGCCCGCACCGGCCGTCTAGAACGGCAGGTGCTCCGCCGCTCCCTGCTCCTCGCGCTCGCCCTGCCGATGCTCGCCGGCAGCGCGTCCGCGCGCGATCCCCGGTTCGCCGGCCCCGTGCCGTGCCCCGAGGCTCCGGGATTCGCCTGCTTCAACCTGACCGTGCCGCTCGACCACCAGGGCAGCGTGAAGGGGGAGCTCGGACTCCAGGTCGCGATGCAGGACGGTCCGGCGCCCCGCGGGGTGCTCGTCTTCCTGACCGGCGGCCCGGGTCAGCCGGGGGCGCCCTTCGCAGCCCGCGTCCGCGCTCGGCTCGGCCCCGCGATCGCCGGCTACCGCCTCGTCCTCCTCGACCAGCGCGGCACCGGCGGCAACGCGCTGGTGTGCCCGGCGCTCCAGGCACAGATGGGCAGCTCCGATCTCGCCGTGCCCACGAAGAGCGCCGTGACCACGTGCGCCCGTGCGATCGGAGAGCGCCGGCGGTTCTTCGGCACCGACCAGACCGTCCAGGACCTGGAGGCGCTTCGGCAGGCGCTCGGGGTCGAGAAGCTCACCCTCGACGGCGTCTCCTACGGCAGCTTCGTCGCCGAGCGCTACGCCGTGCGCTATCCCCGCCACACCGCCCGGCTCGTCCTCGACTCCGTCGTCCCGCACGAGGGGATCAACGGCCTCTCGGTCGAGAACGCGCACGCCGTCGCACGCGTCCTCCGCGCCGTCTGCCGCGAGCGCGGCTGTCCGGGTGATCCGGCGGAGGACCTGTCAAAGGTCGTGCGGTGGTCGAGCATCGACGCACGGCTCCTCGACGCGCTGGTGACGCTGAGCGTGATCGACCCGACCTACCCGGGCGTGCTCGATGCGCTGCACGCCGCCGCCAGCGGCAAGCCCGCCGACCTCCGCCGGCTCGTCTCACGTTTCGCCCCGGACCCCGCCACCCCGGCGCAGGCGCTCAGCCAGGGTCTGCACGCGAGCGCCCTCTGTGCCGACAACCCGATGCCCTGGGGCGGCCCCGACACCCCCCTCGACCGTCGCATGCCGGCGCTCCTCCGCGCGGCCCTCCGCGTCCCGTCGGCCGCGATCTGGCCCTTCACCCGTGCGGTCGCCGCGGCCAACGGGATCGTCCGCACCTGTCTCTACTGGCCGCCGGAGCCGGCGCCGGTGAACGGAAGGAGCCAGGCTCATGGGCTTGGCTCTTTCCGCGGCGCCCTCCCGGCGGTGCCGACGCTCCTCCTCGCCGGCGACCGCGACCTCTCGACCCCACTCGCCTGGGCGCGGCGGGAAGCCGCGCTCGCGCCGAACGGCCGGCTCGTCGTCGTCCCGACCGCCGGCCACTCCGTCCAGATGCGCGCAGTCAGCGACATCGGGCGCGAGGCCGTCCGCGCGTTCCTCCAGGGGCCGGCGCGGACGACCGCCGGCGGCGCCCCGGCTATCGACGGCTGTGTCCCGGCTGCGCTGCGCGGCAGGGCGATCGTGTTCCGCGCGACCGACGGGGTCCCCCTGCGCGGCGTCCTGCTCGGCAGCGGCGCGAACGGGATCGTGCTCAGCCACGAGTTCCGCGGGTCGCTCTGCAACTGGCTGCCCTTGGCCCGGACGCTGGCGCAACGGGGGTACCGCGTGCTCGCCTACGACTCGCGGCCGATCGGCTCGCCTACCACCATGTCGCACCTGGAGCGGGACGTCGTGGGCGCCGAGCGCGAGCTGCTGCGGCGCGGCGTCACCCGCGTGATCGTCGGCGGCGCCTCCGCGGGCGGGACCGCCGCCATGACGGCCGCGGCTCGCATCCCGCGTTCCGTCCTCGCAGGCGTCGTCGTGCTCTCGTCGCCGAGGCAGTTCGGGGCGATGGACGCCGAGACCGCCGCGCGGCGGGTAACGGCACCTTCGTTCTTCGGCGTCGGGCGACGGGACTCCGCCTTCGTGGACGAGATCAGGAAGCTCTACGCGGCGTCGGCCGCGAGGCGGAAGCAGCTCGTGGTCGTCGCCTCGTCGGGACACGGCACGCAGCTGCTCGACGCGGCGTGGGCCCCGCCGAGCTTCCGTGCGAAGCTCCTCGCCTTCGTCGCTGCCGCGTACCGTTAGTAGATCCCGAGCCCCGTCTGCGGATCGAAGAAGTGGAGGTGGTCGGTATCGACCGCGAGCTCGAGCGCCGCGCCCTCCTTCGCCGCCGTGGCGCGTCCGAGCCGCGCGATGAACGGTACGCCGCCACGCATCCGCTCGCGCACCGCCTCGGAGACGTCTTCCTCCTCCATCGCCTCGAGCACCTCCTGCGTCTCGACCGGCTCGGCGTCGATCGCGAAGTGGGCGAAGACTTCGAAGCCCATGTCCTCGCGAATGTCGAC
>JBKOVL010000226.1:0-4230 GCA_046723895.1 Actinomycetota bacterium
CCGCCGCTCCCGATGCGCTCGACGAGCAGGGGGCGCTGCACCTGGCCGGTCGCCGGCGTGCGTGGCAGTTCGTCGACGATCTGAAGGCGCCGTGGTTGCTTGAAGCCCGCGAGCGCGCCGGCGCTGTGGGCGCGGAGCTCGTCGAGGCCGACGGCGTCGTGCGCGCCCGGCTGCGGGACGATCACCGCGCACACGACCTCGCCCCACTGGTGGTCGGGGAGACCTACGACCGCGACCTCGCGGACCGCCGGGTGCGTCGCGAGCGCGGCCTCCACTTCGCTCGGCGCGACAGTCTCACCGCCGGTACGGATCACGTCGCGCGCCCGACCCACGATCGACAGGTACCCCTCGTCGTCGAGCGAGCCGAGGTCGCCGGTGTGGTACCAGCCCTCGCGAAGGGCGTCGGCAGTGGCGTCGGGCTGATCGAAGTATCCGTCCATGAGCAACTCGCTCGTGATGCACACCTCGCCGTCCTCGAGACGCACGTCGACGCCGGGCTGAGGAAGGCCGACGCTCCCGGGCTTTCGGTCGAGGTCGACGTGCGCGAGCACGGTGCCCGGGCCGGCCTCCGTGGACCCGTAGAACACGCGCGTGACCGTGTGGGGGAGCGCGTCACGGACAGCCGCGATCAGCTCGGGCGGGGTCGCCGACGTGCCGGTGTCGGCTTCAGTGAGCGAAGACAAGTCGTAACCCTTCACGCCGTGGTCGAGCACCCGAGACCACACCGCCGGGATCAGGTAGATCCGGGTCGCGCGCCGGCGTTCGGCGGTGTGCAGCAGCGTCTCGGCGTCGGGAGCCTGCACGAAGTGGATCGGCCGGCGCGACTGCCAGCAGCCGAGCGCGAGCGACCAGCCCGCCATGTGGAAGAGCGGGAACATGCACACGGTGCCGCCGTCGGAGTCGGCGGCGAGCGGCGGGAAGCTGCGCAGGCAGCTGGCCCGGTGCGACAGGACGACGCCCTTCGGTCGCCCGGTGCTCCCGCTGGTGAAGAAGATGACCTGCGGGTCGCGCTCGTCGAGCGCGGGCGCGTCGACGTCCGTCGCGGCCGCGTGCGTCGCCGCATCCGCGAGGTGCGCATGCGTCGCCATCGGTGCATCGATCTCCTGGACGAGATCGGCGTGCCCGTCGTCGACGATGACGAGGCGCGGCCGAGCGTATCCGAGGACCTCGGCCGCCTCGTCCGGACCGAGCCGCGCGTTCACCGGCGCGAACACGGCGCCGAGCTTCGCCAGCGCGAAGAAGGTCGGCAGCGCCTCGAGTGAGGTGTCGCCCCACCACGCCACGCGGTCGCCGTGGCCGACGCCGATCCCGGCGAGCGTGTGGGCGATCCGGTTCGCCTCGTCGTCGAGCGCGCCGAAGGTGACCTCGTCGTCGCCGAGCGTCGCCGCAAGCCGGTGGGGCGTGTACCGCGCCGCGTGGCGCAGCACGTCGGCGACCAGCAGCCCCATCAGCCGCGCGCGGTGGCTTTGAACTCCACGAGGACGTTCCGGTATGGCTCGTCGCCGACGTTCACCGCGGCCTCGACGCTGCCCTGCTTCAGGAAGATGGTGTGGCCCTGTTCGACGGGCGCCTCGATGTAGTCGCCGTATTCGCTGGAATAACCCGGCACCGACTTGGCGGCGATCTTGTCGCCGGCCACGTCGACGATGACGTAGTCGCACGTGTGCTGGTGCGGGGAGGACTCCTCACCGGGTGCGAGGCGCAGCTCCCAGATGCGGATCTCGTCGTCCTCGAACAGGAGCTTGCTCCCGATGTCGCCCAGCGGGATCTTCTCGTCCCCCATGCCCTCTCTCCTCTCCGTGGCCACGCGGCATGATGACGGACATGTCAGCATCCGGCAACCAGAGCACGGCCGTGGACGACGCGGGATTACTCGCCCACGCCCGAACCCGTCCCGGCCACGTGGCGTTGCGTCAGGGTCAACAGACGCGGACCTACGCCGAGCTCGACGACCGCGCCCGCCGAGTGGCGCATGTGCTCGCGGAGCTCGGCGTGCGGCGCGGCGACCGGGTGGCGGTGATGGTCCCCAACTCGTTCGAGTTCTTCGAAGCGGTGCACGGCAGTGGTCGCCTCGGCGCGGTCGTCGTGCCGGTGAACATCCACTTCAAGGCGGACGAGGCGGGATGGATCGTCGAGGATTCCGGCGCGTCCGCAATCGTCGTCGACGACGATCTCGAATCGGCGCTTGCCGGTGTTCCCGACGTGCCGCGGCTCGTCGTGGGCCCGGGCGGCGACTACGAGGCCGCGCTCGCGAACGCGCCCGAACAGGGCGAAGTCGAACCGCCCGAGATCGTGGGGGACGGGTGGCCCACGGTCATGGCGTACACGTCGGGCACGACGGGACGTCCGAAGGGCGTTGCGATCGGCGAGGACGACTTCCGCCGCCGTGCGGTGGGTGTCGCGGCGTCGAAGGACCGGTGGGGCTTCAGCACCGACGACGTGCACCTGCTCGTCGGCCCCTCGTACCACATGGGGCCGATGTTCTGGGCCCAGATGCACCTCGCGTTCGGCGGGTCGGTGGTGATCATGCCGAAGTGGGAGCCACGCGGCGCCCTCGAGCTCATCGAGCGCTGGCACGTGACGAACACACACATGGTCCCGGCCAACTTCACCCGGATCCTCGAGCTCCCTGACGACGTGCGCGACGCGTACGACCTGTCGTCGCTCAAGATCGTCGTGCACGCGGCCGCGCCGTGCCCCGTTCCGCTCAAGCGCGCGTTCATGGAGTTCGTCGGCGCCGACAAGGTCTGGGAGTACTTCGGCGCGTCCGAGGGCGGCGGAACCGTCATCAGCCCGCAGGAATGGCTCGAGCACCCCGGCAGCGTCGGCAGGCCGTTCCCAGGGAACGAGTTCGAGATCCTCGACGACGACGGCCGGCCGTTGCCGCCAGGGGAAGTCGGCACGATCTACGCCCAGCCGGCCGCGTCGAGCTTCGAATACCACAACGACCCCGAGAAGACCGCTTCCTCACATCGCGGCCGGTGGTTCACCGTCGGCGACGCCGGCTACCTGGACGAGGACGGCTACCTCTACCTCACCGACCGCAAGAGCGACATGGTCATTTCCGGGGGCGTGAACATCTATCCACGCGAGCTCGAGGATTGCCTCCACCAGCATCCCGACGTGGTCGACTGCGCCGTCCTCGGCGTGCCCGACGACAGTTGGGGCGAGATCCTCTACGCCGTCGTGCAGCCGCGCTCGGGCTCGACGCTCGACGCCGACGGCGTAATCGCCTGGTGCCGCGAGAATCTCGCCGACTACAAGCGTCCGCGCATCGTCGAGTTCGTCGACGAGCTACCGCGCGACCCGAATGGCAAGGTGCGCAAGCCCAAGCTGCGCGAGGCCTGGCTCGCGCAGCACCAACGGTGAAGAATCGAATCGCAGCACGTGTGAGAGGGGGAACGATGCCGTACTACCTGATCCAGACCGCGTACACACCCGAGTCGTGGGAGAAGATGATCAAGAGCCCGCAGGACCGCGTCGAGCTCGTGCGACCCGCAATCGAGGGTATGGGCGGACGTATCGAAGCCGGCTACATCGCGTTCGGCGAGTACGACTTCGCCACGATCGTCGAATTTCCGGACAACGTCAGTGCCGCCGCCTTCTCGATCTCGGTCGCGTCCAAGGGGGGTCTGAAGGCGTTCAAGACCACACCGCTGATGACCATGACCGAGGCCCAGGACGCCATGAAGCGAGCCGGCGCGAGCACGTACGCCCCGCCGAAATGACGACGATCTTCCACGACGAGGACGCCGACCTCGCGGCCCTAGCGGAGTCGAGCGTCGCCGTCGTCGGCTACGGGAACCAGGGCCGCTCGTGGGCGCTGAACCTCCGCGATTCGGGTCTCGACGTGTCGGTGTGCGTGCGCGCCGACGCGTCGCGTGACCAGGCGGTCTCCGACGGATTCGCCGCGGGCGAGCTCGCCGACGCGTCCGCGGCCGACGTCGTGTGCGTGCTGGTTCCCGACGACGTGATCCCGTCGTTGCCGCTGCGACGTCCCGACGACGGGCTCACGATCGTCGCCAGCGGCTACACGCTCGCCTTCAACCGCTTCGATCCCGCCGGCGATGTCGGGATGATCGCGCCGCGCATGCTCGGGCCGGAGGTCCGGCTCTGCTACGAGGAGGGCATCGGCTTCATCACCGCCGTCGGCGTCCACCGAGACGTCACCGGCAACGCAAACGCGCGCGTGCTCGCCATCGCCAAGGCGATCGGTGGCCTGCGTCAGGG
>JBKOVL010000278.1:0-8601 GCA_046723895.1 Actinomycetota bacterium
GTGCCCGACGACGATCGTCCAGAGCCCGAAGGCCTGGCCCCAGTACGTGAAGTACGAGTTCAGCGCCATCCCGGTGATGATCCCCGGGAGGGCGATCGGCAGGACGAAGACGAACGAGATCATCGTCCGCCCGAAGAACGAGGCTCGGTACAACGCGAACGCCGCGAGCGTGCCAAGCACCATCGCGATCCCCGTCGCGATCGCCGCCGCCTTCAGCGACAGGATCAGCGCCTCCTGCATCTCACCGTCGTGGATCGCCGGGCCGAACCACTTCGTCGTCCAGTCGGTGATCGGCCAACCCTGGACGTTCGAGGCGTTGAAGGCGTACAGGATGATGATCACGATCGGGATGTGCAGGAACAGGACGACGCCGACCGTCCACACCCACAGCCCGATCCGGGTGGCTCCAGTCTCCATCACAAGGCCTCGAACGCGCCCGTCCGCTTCGCGAGCACGAGGTAGATGCCCATCACGACGAGCGGGATCGCCGCGAACGCCGCCGCGAACGGCAGGTCGCCGGAGACGCCGAGGCCGGTCGTGTAGACGACGTTGCCGATGAAAGTCGACCCCGCGCCGCCGACGAGTGTCGGCGTGATGTAGTCGCCGAGCGTCAGCGAGAACGTGAAGATCGAGCCGGCGACGATGCCGGGCAGCGCCAGCGGCAGGATCACGCGGCGCAAAGTCGAAAACCCGGATGCGCCGAGGTCGCGCGACGCCTCGATGTAGGAGTGCGGAATCCGCTCGAGCGCCGCGTAGACCGGCAGAATCATGAACGGCAGCCAGATGTAGGTGAACACGAGCCACATCGCTGTGTTCGAGTAGCCGATGTTGGCGCCCGGCAGCCCGATCTTCTCGAGCGACCAGTTGAGGATCCCGTCGTTCGCGAGGATCACCTTCCACGCGTACACGCGGACGAGGTAGCTCGACCAGAGCGGCAGCAGCACGAGCACGAAGAGCATCGCGCGGACCCGCGGCGACGCCAGTCGGGCCATGAAGTACGCGAACGGAAACGCCAGCACGGCGCACGTCGCCGTCACCGCCGCCGAGATCCATACCGTCCGCCAGATCACTCCCCGGAAGGGGCCGCTCTGGAAGATCTCGCGGAAGTTGTCGAAGCTCCAGGTGTGGACGACCTTGCCGGTGAACGCGTCCACGGTCCAGAACGCGTAGACGAAGAGCGCGGCCAGCGCCGCGAGGTAGATCAGCGTCATCCAACCCACCGGCGGCACGAGCTGCGCGAGCGTGCGCAGCCAGCGGTGCCGCCAGAAGGGCGTCGAGAGGCGGCGGCGGGCTCTCGCGAGGGAAAGCCCGCCGCCGGCGGTCCTACTCGCTACGAGATCACCTCGTTCCAGGCTTTTACCCACTGCGAGTAGTCCATGCAGTTCTTCTTGCCGTTGCCACAGTCGGCGAGCGGCGTCTTCCAAAACTTGATCGACGCGTAGTACGCCTCGGGCTCGTTCGCGTGGTACGCCGCGCAGGAGCCCTTCACGAGCCTGTTCATGTACGGGCAGGCGAGCTTGTTCACCGGGGTCTCACCCCAGGTGACGGCCTGGAGGGCCTGCACCCTCGGGGTGGAGATGTACGCGTACCACGCGTACGCGCAATTCGGATGCTTGGCCTTCGCCGAGAGCATCCACGTGTCCAGCCAGCCCGTCGCACCCTCCTTCGGGATGATCTCCCTGACGGGCACTTTCGCGGCCCTGAGCAGCCCGGTCGTGTACGGCCACGCGGCACCGATCGTCGCGTCGCCGTTCTTGAACAGGCTCACCTCGTCGGAGGCGAGGCCCCAGTACTTCTTGACGAGCGGCCGCTGCTTCTTCAGCAGCGCGATCGTGGCGTCGAACTGGGGCTTCGTCAGCTCGTACGGGTCCTTGATCCCGAGCGACGGCCGCGTCTTCGACAGGTAGAGCGCCGCGTCGGCGATCTGGATCGGGTTGTTCGGCACGGTGAGCTTGCCCTTGAACCTCGGGCTGTAGAGCGCGGACGCGCTGGTCGGGGCCGGCTTCACCTTCGCCGTGTTCCAGAGCAGCGTATTCGGGCCCCACTGGAGCGAGATCCCGTAGTGCTTGCCCTTGACGGTGTTGTTCGGAGGGGACTGGAAGCCCTTGAAGAACTGCTTCCAGCCCGGCACCTTGTTCACGTCGACGGCCGCGACGTCCCCGCCGTAGATCAGCCGCAGGCTCGCGTCGCCCGAGGCGGAGACCATGTCGAACTGGCCGCCCCCGCCGGAGCGCATCAGCGTGACCATCTCGTCGGACGAGCCGGCGTACTTGGCGTTGACCTTGCAGCCGGTCTGCTTCACGAACGGCTTCACCCACTTTGCGTCGAGGTAGCCCTCCCACGCGATCATGTTCAGCGTCCCTTCGTTCGCCGTGGCCTTCGTCGTGCCGGCGGCGGGCGCCGCGAGCGCGATCGCCACGAACGCGAGTGCGACGTGACGCAGCTTGACTCTCCTCATACGTCCTCCTCCTCTCTCTGACCCTGGATTGCAAAGGTGTCCTCGGGTCGCCAGGCAACCGTCACCGTCTGCCCGCCCGCGACGTCGTCGCGGGGCGCCGAGTCGTTTTGGCGGACGACGGTGATCTGGCCGCCCCGCTCGAGCTCGACGAGGTAGCGCGTGACCGAGCCGACGTAGACGGCGTCGCGAACCGTTCCCCGCTCGCCGGATCCGTCCGCGGAGATCCGGATCCGCTCCGGCCGGATCGTGAACCGCCGCCCGTCACGCTCGAGGACGTTCGAGATCCCGACGAACCCGGCGACGAACTCGTTCGCGGGCCGCTCGTAGACCTCCGTCGGTGAGCCGATCTGCTCGATCTGCCCTTGGCTGAAGACGGCGATCCGGTCGCTCATCGTCAGCGCTTCCTCCTGGTCGTGCGTGACGTAGACGAACGTGATCCCGACCTCCTCCTGAATGCGTTTCAGCTCGGTCTGCATCTCCTGGCGGAGCTTGAGGTCGAGCGCGCCGAGCGGCTCGTCGAGCAGCAGCACGCGCGGATGGTTGACGATCGCGCGCGCCAGCGCGACCCGCTGGCGCTGGCCGCCGGAGAGCTGCACCGGCTTGCGCCCTCCGAACCCCTCGAGCCGGACGAGCGCAAGCGCCCCCTGCGCGCGGCGCCTTCGCTCCTGTCGCTTGACGCCCTTCACGCGCAGGCCGTACTCGACGTTCTCGCCCACCGTCATGTGCGGGAAGAGCGCGTAGTCCTGGAAGACGGTGTTGACGTCCCGTGCGTAGGGCGGCCGGCGCGTCACGTCCTGCCCACCGAGCAACACCCGCCCCGCGTCCGGCTGCTCGAAGCCGGCGATGATCCGCAGCGTCGTCGTCTTGCCCGAGCCCGACGGGCCGAGCATCGTGAAGAACTCGCCCTGCACGATCTCGAGGTCGACCGAGTCGACCGCGACCACGTCACCGTAGGTCTTGCGGATCCCGGCCAGGACGACGTCGGCCGTCTCCGGCGGTGGTCCTGTCTGGGCGGCGGCCTCCATCGAACGGAGGCGGAATTATCCTCTGATTCGCGCCCACGCGTCCGACCAGTCGAACCAGTCGGCGCAGGTCGCCCCGCGGCGGTCGAGGCAGTCACGCTGTGGCGTGCGCCAGAACGAGAGACGCCGCCAGTAGGCCTCGTCGGCGGCGTGGACGGCGCGGCAGTTCATGTTCGCGCAGGCTGCGGGCGTCGCCGGCGCCTCCGCCAGGTACCGGGCCGAGGCCGCGTTCGCCTTCGGCGAGAGGATGTAGTCGAACCAGCGGTACATGCAGTTCGGGTGGCGCGCGCCGGCGAGCAGCATCCAGGAAGCCGAGCGGGCGGTGGAGCCCGACGGAAGCGCCGTCGCGACCGGGACCTGGTCCGCCCTCAGGAGCATGGCGAGCCTCGGGCTCGCCTCGCCGACGATCGCGTTCCCGCCGGTGTAGTCGGCGAGCGCGTTCGTCACGTCCTGCCAGTAGAACCCGGCGTCGGCGGACTGCTCGGCAGCCCTGCGCACGACCGCGCGGAACTGACCGCGGTCGAGCTCGTACGGGCTGCGGTAACCGAGGTGGATCGCGGTGGCGGCGAGCGAGACGGCGGCGTCGTAGAGACCGACCTCGCCGGCGTAGCGGTGGTCGTACAGCGCCGTCCAGCTCACCGGCGCCCGCCGGACGAGGTCGGTCCTCCAGAGCAGGAGGTTAGGCCCCCGGCCGTGGGGGATCCCGACCACGCGCTCGCCGTCGAAGTTCTGCGGCAGGCGCCTCAGCGCCGGGAAGACGTCGCGGTAGCGTGGGATCCGCGAGACGTCGATCGGCTCGACCTGGTGGCCGCCCGTCAGCACCTGGGTGACATCTCCGAACGCGGCGACGCCGTCGTAGCGACGGGTCGCGACAGCCTCGAGGAGCTCGGTCGAGCTGCGCACGGTGCGGACGTGCACCTTGCACCCCGTTCGCTGTACGAACGGGGCCACCCAGTTCACGCGCGGGTCGTCGCCGCCCGCCTCGGCGTAGCCGGGAAAGGCAACCAGGTCGAGCCGCCGCTCGGCCTTGCGCGGCGAGGCGGCGGCCGTCGCGGCCAGCGCGAGAACGAGCGCGACCAGGGGGAGCCGGCGCAGCACGGCACTACCGTACTCGAGCAGGGCCCAGGCGCCCCGACCTGGTCTACGCAGCCGCGGCCGCGCTCGAGGGCCCGAGCGGAAGCCGGCGCGGGCGGACCGACGTCATCGCCGAGAACGCCTCGCAGACCGCGATGAGCGGCGGCCGGCGGGGAGCAGCCTGCAGCGCGGTGAAACCGCTCATCAGACTGTTATCGGCCCGGGATGCGGCTTGGTTTAGCCGCTCGTTGGTTCCTCAGCTCTGAGTGCGGGGATGATTTGCCCGCCGTAGGCGGCGAGCGTCTCCTCCTGGCCGTGGGTCATCAGATAGATGTTCCACTGGTCTACGCCGGCCGCCTCCAGGCGGCGCAGCTTCTCGACGTGGGCCTCCGGGGGGCCGAGGATGCAGAAGCGCTCGCAGGTCTCGTCGGTGATCTGCTCGCCGTGCTTGGCGCCGATCCGGCTGTGCTCGGCGTAGTCGTAGGCTTCCCGCTTCATCCGGGAGACGTACTCCGTCAGCGCCGGCGGCAGGTCGGCCGGGTCGTGCTTGGAGAGCACATCGAAGACGTGGTTGGAGACCATCGCCGGAAACCAGCGGACCTGCTCGCAGCTCGCGGCGACGTCGTCGGACACGTGCGCGGGCGCACAGGCCACCACCTTCACGTCATCGGGGTCGCGTCCGGCCCCCTCGGCTGCACGCCGCACCTGGCCGACGATCCACTGGACAATCTCCGGGTCGGCGAGCTGGATGATCACGCCGTCAGCGACCCGCCCCGCGATCGCGAGCACCTTCGGCCCGTAGCCGGCGACGTAGAGCGGGATCTGCGGACGGCCCTTCGCCCACTTGAGCTCGATCTCGGTGCCGTTCCACTCGACCGGGCGGCCGTTCATCAGGTCGCGCATCATCCGGCAGGCGTTCTCGAAGTCGGCCACCCTCACCGGCTGCTGGCCGATCACCCGGCGCGCAGAGTCGCCGCGGCCGATGCCGACGATCATCCGCCCGTTCGAGACGTCTTGGAGCGTCGCGAACGCGCTCGCGGTCACGGACGGCTCGCGGGTGCCGGGATTCGTGACGTTGAGCCCGAGCTTGAGCCGCTCGGTGTTCATCGCCGCGAGCGTCAGCAGCGGGTACGGCTCCTGCCAGAGCACGTGCGAGTCGTAGGTCCAGCCGTAGTCGAAGCCGTTCCGCTCCGCGAGCTGCATCAGCTCGACGAGCCGCTGCCAGGGCGGGTCGGGGAGGATGGTGACGCCGAAGCTGAGCACGGGTTGAAGAGCATAACCCGCTGCAAATGACCCGGCCGCCACGGTTGTGCCTTGTTGACGGGAGCGGCGCCGCGGCGGCCGGTTGTTGAGGAGGGAGAGAGGGGCTCTGCTTGCTCTACTGTGCCAGCCGAACCTGAAAGCGACCTGAAAAGGCTGTTCGCGTCGCGTTAACCCGTCTGCGCTGCGATCGCCTTCGTCGTCAGCCGGTCGAGCGCCTGCACGGAGAGCGCGAGATGCTCGGGCTTCGTGTCCTCGAGCTTCGTGTGGGAGAGGCCGCGCAGGCTCTGGACGAACACCATCACCGTCGGGATCCCGGCGCGAGAGACCTCGGCCGCGTCGTGCAGCGGGCCGCTCGGCAGGCGGTGCGATGTCCCTGCGACCTCGGTGATCGCCTCGTCGGCGAGGCCGATCAGCGACTCGTCGAAGAGGATCGGCTCGATCGACCAGATCCTCGACCACGCCACCTCGATGTTCTCTTCGGCCGCGAACTGCTCCGCTGCGCGCTTCGCCTCGGCCAGCATCGCCGCGAGCCTGGCTGCGTCGAGGTGACGCAGGTCGAGCAGCTGCTCGGCCGTCTCGACGACCGAGGTGACGATCCCCGGCTTGCAGACGACGCTGCCGCTCGTGCACACGGCGCCGTCCCCGGTCTGGGCCGCGATCCGGCGGATGTCGAGCGCGAGCTTGGCGGCGCCGGCGAGCGCGTCCCGGCGACGGTCCATCGGTGTCGAGCCGGCGTGCGCCGCCTGGCCGGTCCAGGTGATCAGGTGCCGCTCGACGCCGAACGTGCCGAGCACCACGCCGAGCGGGAGGTCGAGGGACTCGAGGACGGGCCCCTGCTCGATGTGCAGCTCGAGGTAGGCAGCAGCGTTCTCGAGCTGCCGCCGTGCGTCGGTCGCGCGGTCGAGGTCGACGCCGTACGCGCGGACGGCGTCCTCGAGGCGGATGCCCTTCGCATCAGTGCGGTCGCGAAGCTCGTCCTGGTCGTCCATCGAGCCGGCCGCTGCGCTCGAGCCGAACAGCGAGCGACCGAAACGCGCTCCCTCCTCGTCCGCCCAGTTGACGAGCCGCACCGTCAGCGGCGGCGCGCTCTCCTCGTTCAGCCGGCGCAGCACCTCGACGCCGGCCATGACGTTCAGGCAGCCGTCCAGCCAGCCGCCGTTCGGCACGGAGTCGATGTGGCCGCCGATCAGGAGCGCGCGGTCGGACCGGCCGCGCAGCGTGAACCATTCGTTCCCGGCCTCGTCCACCTCGTACTCGGCGAAATCGAGCTTGCCGCGCAGCCACTCGCGCGCCCGCTCCCACGTCTCCGTCCAGGCGAGGCGCTGGGCCCCGTTCTCGTCGCCGGTCAGCTGGCGAAGCTCGCGCAATTCTGCGACTGTGCGTTCCGGTTTGAGCGGCACGCGCGAAGACTAGTACCGGACAGATGTACGGGCGGAGACGCATCCTGATGACCGCCGTCTCCCTGCTCGTCGCAGGGCTGGTCGCCGGCGGGATCGTCCTCGCGCGCAGCGGGAGCTCTCAGGCGGCGCCGACGAAGAAGGAGTACTTCGCCCGCGTCGCCGCGATCTGCCGCGTCTACGGGCCGCAGCTCGACAAGGTCGCGCCGCCCGGCGACATCGCCACTCCCGCGGAGGTCGCCGACCCGATCCAGCTCGCGCTGCCGCTCGTCGTCGCCGAGCTTCGCGAGGTCCGTGCGCTGCAGCCGCCGACGGAGCTTGCCGAGCCGGTCGAAGAGTGGCTGACCCTCAGGGATCAGGCGGTCGAGATGATGCGGCGAACGCTCCGAGCGGCCCTTCTTCCCGACATCAGACAGATGGGCCCCGACTGGCTGCGCTTCATGGACCTGACGAAGCAGGCGGGGCATGTCGGCGCGAGAATCGGGTTCCCGAAGGTCTGCTCGAGAGGCTGACGAGCGCTACGTCGCCGCGTGGGCCACCGCCGCTCCGTCCTCAGGATCGAGACCGGATGCTCATCGAACCTGCGATTCTCACGAGGCGATGAGGTCCGACGTTGTCGTCGTCGGCGGCGGGGCGGTCGGCGTGTGCTGCGCGCTCGAGCTCGCGCGACGCGGCGCGCGCGTGACGCTGCTCGAACGCGCCCCTGAGCTCGCGGCCGGCTGTTCGGCGGGAAACGCCGGCCTCGTCTGCCCGAGCCACTCGACCCCGATCGCGAGCCCGGCCTCGCTCCGCAACGGACTGCGCTGGATGTGGAGGCGCGACAGCCCGTTCTACCTGCGACCGCGCCCGGCGGTCCTGCCCTGGCTTGCACGCTTCGCCCGCGCGGCGGCGCGATGGGAAGAGGGCGCCGCGGCGATCCGGTCGCTGTCCATGCCCGGCCTCGCGCTGCATGCGCAGCTCGGCGATGAGCTGGGCACCAGCTTCGAGCGCACCGGGACGCTCAACGTCTATGCGACCGCCGCCGGCCTCGAGGAGGGCGCGCGCGAGGGCGAGCGTTCGGGCCTTCGCCACTCCGTGCTCGATGGCCGATCAGACGCGCGAGCTGGAGCCGTCGCTCGCCGGGCCGGTCGCCGGGGGAGTCCACTACCCCGACGAGGGGCGGGTCGATCCGAAGCGATTCGTCGACGCCGTCGGCCGTGCGGCCGCGGACGCCGGAGTCGACGTCCGCACCGGTACGGAGGTGCGCTCGCTCGACGAGCTCCGGGCGGAGACGGTCGTCGTCGCCGCCGGCGCGTGGAGCCGGACGCTCGTCGACCTCCCGCTCGAGGGGGGCAAGGGCTACTGCGCCGACTACGCGCCCGCCGAGGGCGATCCGAAGATCCCGGCC
>JBKOVL010000237.1:0-4427 GCA_046723895.1 Actinomycetota bacterium
TCGCCTCGCGCTCGGCCGGGGTGAGCACGATCCCCGCCTCCGCCAGCATCGCGGCCGCTCGTTCGCGTGCTTCTGCCTCCCTCAGCATCAAGGCTGGCTAGCCGACCCGCAGGGGTTCGCCGCTCTCCGCGGAGGTGTGCAGCGCGGCCAGCGCCTGCGCCTGGCCGGTCGCGTCGGCGCGGCCGAGCAGCGGCTTCGCATCGCCGGCGATCGCCTCGCTCAGGTTCTCGAGCTGGAGCCGGTACGAGTCCTCGCGCTCGAGCTTGATCTGCTCGGTGCCGTCTGCGCGGCGCAGCTCGATCACCGGCCTGATGCAGTGCCACGGGTCGTCCAGGAAGAGCGAGCCCTCGCTGCCGATCACCTCGAGCTCGTCGCGCTCCGGCAGCGCCGTCCCGCAGTCGAAGATCGCGAGCACGTCGCCCGGGAAGCGCATCGAGCCCGTGAAGACCCAGTCGGTTCCGGAAGGTCCGTACCACGCCGAGCCGAAGACCGACTCGGGCTCGGTTCCGGCGGCGAGCCGTGACCCGCTGACGCAGTAGCAGCCGACGTCCATCAGCGCGCCGCCCTCGACGTCCGTCCGGAGGCGGATGTTCTCCTCGTCGTAGAGCGAGTACGAGAAGGCCGAGCGGATCAGGCGCACCTCGCCGACCGCGCCCTCGTCGATCAGCTGCTGCAGGCGCTTCGTCTGCGGGTTGTGCCGGTACATGAAGGCCTCCATCAGGATCCGCTTCGCTTTGTCGGCGGCGTCGAAGGCGGCCTCGGCCTCCTCCGGATGGCGGGTCAGCGGCTTCTCGCAGAGAACGTGCTTGCCGGCCGTGAGCGCCTTGATCGACCATTCGACGTGCATCGTGTTCGGGAGCGAGATGTACACGGCGTCGACGCCCGGGTCCTCGAGCAGCGCCTCGTAGCTGCCGTAGCCGCGGTCGATGTTCCACTCACGCGCGTAGTCCTCGGCGCGCCGCTGGTCGCGGCTCGCGACCGCGACGAGGTCGACCTTCTTGGAGGCCTGCGCGCCCGGGATCACCTTCCGGTTGATGTCCGCGGTCGAGATGATCCCGAGGTTCATCGGCGGAAGAGGACGTAGTCCTCGCGGGCGATCCGGAAGCCCACGCGCGGCGCCGTCCGGTAGCGGCAGGTGACGCCGGTCGTCGCCGAGGAGCAGCGGATCGGACCGATGTCCACCCACCGGCCGTACCCCAGGGTCGAGCAGCGGTCCGAGGAATTGGTGCAGAGCGGGCCGATGTCGCCGCGGCACGAGCCGACCGAGGCGCGCCGCCGGCCGAGCTCGAGCGTCGTCGGGTCCCAGTCGAGGTCGCATCTCGCCGGCTTCGGCGCCAGGTGTCGCCAGCTGTTCCTTCGCACCAGGCACTCGACAGAGGCCGGTATCCCTTGAAACGCCGGGCCGCCGATGCAGTTGATGTTCCCCGACGGGCTCTGGAAGTGGACGAGCGACGAGGCCACGACGAGACCGAGGGCGGCGGCGATCACGCCTCGATCCTATGCATCGTAAGATCGTCCCGATGGCGAGACCCGTGACGCTCTTCACCGGGCAGTGGGCCGACCTGCCGCTCGAGGAGCTTGCCGAGAGAGCGGGCCGCTGGGGCTTCGACGGGCTCGAGCTCGCCTGCTGGGGCGACCATTTCGAGGTCGACCGCGCGCTCGCCGAGGCGGACTACGTGCGGGGCATCCAGGAGATCCTCGAGCGCAACCACCTGAACTGCTTCGCGCTCGGGGCCCACCTCGTCGGCCAAGCGGTCTGCGACCCGATCGACGACCGTCATCGCGGGATCCTTCCGCCGGATGTGTGGGGCGACGGCGACCCGGAGGGGGTGAGGCAGCGCGCCGCCGAGAAGATGAAGGTCACGGCGCGGGCCGCGGCAGCGTTCGGCGTCACGCATGTGAACGGATTCACGGGCTCGGCGATCTGGCACTTGCTCTACTCCTTCCCGCCGAACGACTTCGCCGGGGTCGAGCGCGGGTACGAGGACTTCGCCGAGCGGTGGTCGCCGATCGTCGACGTCTTCGACTCGGAGGGCGTGCGCTTCGGGCTCGAAGTGCACCCGACCGAGATCGCGTACGACTTCGTCACGACGCGCAAGACGCTCGAAGCGATCGGCAACCGTGAGGGCTTCGGGATCAACCTCGACCCGAGCCACTTCGCGCACCAGTACCTCGACGCGGCGCAGTTCGCGCTCGAGTTCCGGGAGCGGATCTACCACGTGCACGTCAAGGACTCGCGCAAGCGGCTCGACGGGCGGCGGTCGATTCTCGGCTCGCACCTGAACTTCGGCGAGGAGGCGCGCGGCTGGGACTTCGTCTCTCCGGGCCATGGCGACGTCGACTTCGAGGAGCTCTTCCGGGCGCTGAACCGGATCGGCTACACGGGGCCGCTCTCGATCGAGTGGGAGGACACCGGGATGGAGCGGGAGTGGGGCGCGCAGGACGCGTTGGCGTTCGTGCGCCGGACCGACTTCACGCCCTCGGACGTCGCCTTCGACGCGGCGATGCAGCGGGCATGACGAGCCTGACCGGCACGGCGAGCGAGACCGCAGCCGGCGAGGTCCCCGAGATCGGCATCGGGATGCTCGGGTACGCCTTCATGGGGAAGGCGCACTCGAACGCGTTCCGGAAGATCTCGTACATCACGTGGCCGCCGCCGCTGCGGCCCCGGCTCGTCTCGATCGCCGGCCGGAACGAGGAGGCGGTGCGGAATGCGGCCGAGCGCTACGGCTACGAGCGCTGGACGACCGACTGGCACGAGCTGGTCGCCGACGAGACGATCGGCCTCTTCGACAACGGCGGCCCGAACAGCGTCCACGCGGAGCCGACGATCGCCGCCGCGCAGGCCGGCAAGCACGTGGTCTGCGAGAAGCCGCTCGGCCGCGACGCAGACGAGAGCTACGAGATCTGGAAGGCGGTCGCGGCGACCGGCGTCAGGCACCTGTGCGCGTTCAACTACCGCTTCGTCCCGGCCGTGCGGCTCGCGCGCGAGATCGTCGACGCGGGCGACCTCGGCGAGGTTCGCCACTTCCGCGGGCGCTACCTGCAGGACTGGGGCGACGACCCCTCGCTGGACACGTGGCGGTTCCACGCGGGCGAGGCGGGATCCGGCGCGCTCGGCGACCTCGGCGCGCACGTGGTCGACCTCGCGCGATACCTGGTCGGCGACGTCGCGTCGGTGTCGGCGCTCGTGAAGACGTTCCTGCCGGGCCGCGAGGTCGACGATGCGATCGAGGCGGCGGTCGAGTTCGAGAACGGGGCGATCGGGACGATCGAGTCGACGCGCCTCGCCCTCGGCCGGCGAAACGCCTTCCAGTGGGAGATCAACGGCCAGAAGGCCTCACTCGCCTTCGACATGGAACGGCTGAACGAGCTGCAGGTCTTCCGCGCCGACGGTGACCGGGCGCGTGGGTTCAAGACGGTGCTCGTCACCGAGCCGGACCATCCGTTCTGGGAGCACTGGTGGCCGCCGGGGCACATCATCGGCTGGGGCGACACGTTCGTGAACGAGCTCTGGCACTTCCTGCGCGCGGTCGCGGGCGAGACGGACGTCGCCCCGCTAGGCGCGACGTTCGAGGACGGCTACCGCGCGGCCGAGGTGTGCGACGCGATCGTCCGCTCGGGGCAGAGCGGCAACCGCGAGCAGCTCCGCTACCGGACGCTCTGATGCGAGAGCCGAGCGCCCGCCGATGTTTGACCGTCGGCGCGGCGGCGACGACCGAGGTAGAGGATCGGACCACGAACGAAAGGAGGTTCGCCTGCCGCGCGACCGTCCGTACCGGCAAGGTCGGGAGCAGGAGGGCCCGGCGGATGAGCCTGACGCTGCGCAGCGGAGGCGTGCGGTGACGCCCGCGTGAAGGCGACGGAGCTCGACTCCGCCACGTGGGTGCTCGTGTTCGACAAGGGCGAGGAGCCCGTCTCCGCACTCGAGACGTACTTGCGCGAGCAGGGGGTGACGGCGGCGAGCTTCACCGCCATCGGCGCCCTCGCCGAGGCCGTGGTCGGCTACTTCGACCGAGAGCGGCGCGCGTACGAGGAGATCCCAGTCGGCGAGCAGGTCGAGCTGCTCGCGCTGACCGGGGACGTCGCGGTCGCGGACGGGCAGCCGAAGGTCCACGCGCACGCCGTGCTCGGCAGGCGCGACGGGAGTGTCGTCGGCGGCCACCTCCTGCGCGCGCGGGTGTGGCCGACGCTCGAGCTCGTCCTGCACCGCTCGCCTGTCGAGCTCCGGAAGCGGCACGATCCCGAGACGGGCCTGGCGCTGATCGACCCCTCGTTGTAAGGCCGCGGGCATTCGGCGCTCCGGCTTTCGCCGCCTGCGGTTCAGGGCGCGGGCCTGGCCGGCCCCCTATACCTTCACCAGCAACTCGCGCTCCGCGAACTGGAAGAAGCTCTCCTGGTCGGGACCGACCTGGTGGATGTAGACG
>JBKOVL010000209.1:0-15890 GCA_046723895.1 Actinomycetota bacterium
CCCTGGACCCGGCGCCGCACGACGACCGGCTGGATCACGCCCTGCGCACGCACCGAGTCGGCCAGGCCTGACGCCGCCTCGGTGTCGTGGCGTTTGCGCGGCTGGCGGGGGTTGGGATAAATACCCTCGTCGGGGAGCTCCTCGAGCTCCGTGGTCGCGGCGCCGCCGATCAGAACCTCGAGCCCACGGCCGAGGCCTCGCCTGGTTTGCCCGGCAGTCGCCGCTTCATCCGGCGACGCTCCCAGCCCCCCCGCCTTGCCGCCGGGCGTCACCGCGTCACCCGGCGACGCTCCCAGCCCCCCCGCCTTCCCGCCGGGCGTCGCCGCGTCACCCGGCGACGCTCCCAGCCCAGAGCGAGGAACGCTCGACAAGCTCCATCGCCACCTTCCAGTAGGCCTCGGCGCCGGCCGAGGTGCGGTCGTAGGCAATTGCGGGCAGGCCGTGACTCGGCGCCTCCGCCAGGCGGACCGACCGGGGCACCGTCGTCTTGAAGACGAGCTCGCCGAGGTGACGGCGGAGCTCGGCATCGACGTCCGCCGAGAGCCGCGTCCGCGCGTCGACCATTGTCAGGAGCACGCCCGCGATCCCGAGCCGATGGTTCAGCCGCGCCTTGATGATGTCCACCGAGCGCAGCAGCTGGGAGAGCCCCTCGAGTGCGTAGTACTCAGCCTGCACGGGGACGAGCACGCGGTCGGCGGCTGCGAGCGCGTTCACGGTCAGCGGCCCGAGCGACGGCGGGCAGTCGAGGAACACGAAGGTGTAGCCCTGGCCTGCGCCCGCGAGCGAGTCGGCGAGGAACCGCTCGCCGTCCTCGCGCCGCGCAAGCTCGACCGCCGCACCGGCCAGGTGCGGCTGTGAGGGGACGAGCCAGAGGTTGGCGAACCGCGTCGGCTTCGCCAGCTCCTCGAGCGGCGCGCCGTCGAGCAGGTCGTAGCTCGACCTCCCGTTCGCGTGCTCCCCGAGCCCTGAGGTCGCGTTCGCCTGGGGATCGAGGTCGACGACGAGTGCTCTCTCGCCCGCCTCGGCGAGGCAGGCGGCGAGGTTGACGGCGGTCGTCGTCTTCCCGACCCCGCCCTTCTGATTCGCCACCGCATAGACCCGCCCCGCCACCTCGAACATTCTTTCTTCGCCGGCGGACGACTCCCTCTTGCTACGCGAGCGGACGCTTTCGCGCCATTCCGGGGCGGCGCGGGAAGCCGGGCGGGGTCGGCTTCAATTTGGGGAGGAGCAGCGCGCCCGGATGCGGTTCCGGCTCGTCGCCGCCGAGGTGCGCGGAGACCTTCGCGACGGCAGCGGCGTCTACGCTCGGCCCGACGAGCAGGATCGCGGCGCCGCCGGGGGCGACGAGCGGCAAGCACCACTCGGCCGCCACGGGCGGCGGCGCCAACGCCTTCGCGAGGGCGACACCGTAGCGGTCGGCCTCCTGCTCTTCGGCGCGGCCGCGCACCACACGGACGTTCGAGAACTCCCGTGCGACCGACTCGAGGAAGTCGCACTTGCGGACGCTCGACTCCAGAAGCGTCACGTCTCTATCGGGGAGAGCGGCTGCGACGGGGATGCCCGGCGCGCCGCCGCCCGAGCCGACGTCGACCACCGCGCCCTCGTAGCGCGCGACAAGCGGCACGACTGCCAGGCTCTCCTCCAGGTGGACGCGGCGGGCCTCCGCCGGGTCTTGGATCGCGGTCAGGCCCGGCGTCTCCAGCAGCCGCTCGAGCCAGCGCTCGACTCGCGCGTCAGCCAGCGGGTACGACGACGACGTAGCGGTAGGGCTCCTCGCCCTCGCTGCGCGTGCTGACGCCATCGACCTCCTTCAGGCGGAGATGGACAATCCGGCGCTCGATCGAGCTCATCGGCTCGAGCTCGATGGGCTCGCCGGAGCCCTTGGCGCGCTCTGCGCTCCGCAGGGCAAGCGCCTCCAGAGTCTCCCTCCGTCGCTCGCGATAGCCGGCCGCATCGACGACCACGTCCTTGCGGTCGTCGCCGAGCTCGCGCCAGGCGATCACGTTCGCGAGGTACTGGATCGCGTCGATCGTCTGCCCGTGCCGCCCGATCAAGAGCCCGAGGTCGCCGCCGACGAGCGAGGCGGACACCGCCTCCTCGTCCTCGACGACCTCGATCCGGCAGTTGACACCGGCAGCGCCGGTGATCTTCGTCAGGAGCTCGCGCAAGGACGCTGTCAGGGGGCCCTGGTCGCCGGCGGACTCCGCGGCAGGCTCGACCGCGTCGGCGTCGATGCTCGCCACCACCCGGGCGGGCGCATAGCCGACTCCGAGCAGACCTCGCTCGCCCTCGGAGATCACCTCGAAGCGAACGCTGGACTTGTCGAGCCCCGGCACAAGCTGCTCGAGCCCGCGGAGCGCGTGCCACTTCGCCTCGCCGACCGTCTCGCCGGTCGCCTCGACCGTGAGTCGCTCGTCGTCCGTCATCTCCGCGCCCGCTTCTTCTTCCGCTTCACACGCCTGGGCGGGCCCGGCTGAGCCGGCGTCGGGCTCGGCTTCGGCGCCGGTGCCTGACCTTGCGGCGCCCCGCCGTCCTTCGGCGGCGTCCGCGAGCTGCGCTTCGGCGGCGGTGCCGGCTTCGGCACCATCCGCCGGGTGACGATGCCCTGGCCGACAGTCCAAAGGTTGGTCGTCATCCAGTACATGAGCAGGCCGACCGGGAACCGCGTGATCACCGGGACGAAGAAGACCGGGAGCACCATCAGCAGGATCCGCTGGCTGCGCTGAGCCGCCGCGGAGGCGAAGTAGCCGGACGCGACCTGGCTGACGACATAGACCAACAGCAGGACGTAGCCCGACCAGTGCGCGGTGATCTTCGCGGTGATGTCGGGGACGATCAGCCAGCCGAGCTCGTGCGGCGCAGCGGTCACGTGCTTCGTGAAGTTCTTCAGCACGAAGTACAGCGCGAAGAAGATCGGGATCTGGACGACCAGCGGCAAGCACGGCGCTGCCGGGTTGATGTTGTTCTCCCGGTAGAACTTCATCAGCTCTTCGTTCAGGCGCTGGCGGTCGCCCTTGTACTGCTGCTGGATCCTCTTCATCTCCGGCATGTGCGCCTGCATCGCCTGCGTCGAGTGGATCTGGCGCACCATCAACGGCACGATCGCGACCCTGACGATGATCGTCAGCGCGATGATCGACCAGCCCCAGGAGAACCCAACCGAGTCGTGCAGGTGCCGTAGGAGCCACGCGAGCGCGTTCTCGATCGGGGTGAGGACGCCGCCGACGATCACGGCCTGAGCTTCCCGGGGTAGTCGACGCCGCCCCGGCTCCACGGGTTGCACCTCAGCAGCCGCCAGACCGTCATGATCGTGCCGCGGATCAAACCGAACTCGCGGTAGGCGAGCGAGGAGTACTCCGAGCAGGAGGGGTAGTACTTGCAGACGGGCAGGCCGGCGACGCCCGGGTTTGGCACGAACGCCCTGATGAGCAGCGACACGTATTTCATGCGGCCGCCTTCCCCAGCACCTCGTCGACCCGCTCGCCGAGCCACGCCGCGTCGTGACCGGAAAGCGCCTCACCGAGGGCCGGCCGCGCGATCAGCACGTAGTCCCGGCCCGCAGGGACCTGGCCGATCCGTGCGCGCCAGGCCTCCCGGAGGCGGCGTTTGACGCGGTTTCGGTCCACCGCCGATCCCGAGCCCTTCGGGACGGCGATTCCGAGCCGAGGCTCGCCATCATCGTCGCGCGGAAACCAGTAGAGGACGAGGAAGCGCGTCGACACCGAGCGGCCGTGACGGTAGACCGCGTCGAAGTCGCGTGAGCGGGAGAGACGATGGCGGCGCTGCACCGCGGGTTGCGGTCAGGCGGAGAGCCGCTTCCGGCCCTTCGCACGGCGGCGCTTCAGGATCATCCGGCCGGCGCGGGTCGACATGCGGGCACGAAAACCGTGCTTCCGCTTTCGCCGGCGCACGTTGGGCTGGTAGGTCCGCTTCATAGAGAGGTCTGTCTAGGCACGAGACAAGAAAACGGCGGCCCCAGGGCCGCGGAACGGCAGTATAGACAACGTGCCCGAACCCAGTTCTCCACAGGCCTGATGTGGACACCAGACAGACACAAAGGCCGTGCGCAGGGTGGGTTTTCGAGCCTGCCCTTCACCCCTTCGGGCGACCCTGTCCACACCTGTGGAGAGTGGTGTGGATGTGGACAAAATCCCTGCAAAACAGCTCATTTTGGCCGTGAGAAAGTCCCCAGGACGGGCCATTGGCAGACACTCGGCACGCTGCTATGCTCGGCGCTCTTTTCGTCCTCCAAAGGAGCCGGGGCCGCGCGGGTGGAGCAACCGATCGAGCTGACTGCAGAGACCCTCTGGACCGAGGTCGCCGGTCGGCTCAAGGGGGCACTCAACGACTCCACGTACCGGACGTGGTTCGGTGAGGTCGAGGGGTGGGAGGTGACGGACGACACGTTCCTCCTGGCCGTCCCGAACGACTTCACTCGGGAGTGGATCGAGGGGCACTTCCTCGAGTTGATCCGCGCTGCCGTCCGGGACGCGACGGGACATCAGCGCCGTATCCGGTTGACCGTCACGGAGACAGGCGCTACGCCGGACGCGCAGGGCCCACCTGTGCAGCGGATCGGCGAGTCCGGACTGAACACGAAGTACACCTTCGACCTGTTCGTGATCGGCTCGTCGAACCGTTTCGCGCACGCCGCCGCGCTCGCCGTCGCCGAGGCGCCGGCACAGGCCTACAACCCGCTCTTCATTTACGGAGGCACAGGGCTCGGCAAGACCCACCTCCTCCAGGCGATCGCCCAGTACGTGATGGAGCATCCGGGCGACCTGTCGGTGCGCTACGTGACGAGCGAGACCTTCATGAACGACTTCATCAACTCGCTGCGCGACAAGCGGATCGAGGGGTTCAAGCAGCGTTACCGGAACTACGACGTCCTGCTGATCGACGACGTCCAGTTCTTCGAGCACAAGGAGCGGATCCAGGAGGAATTCTTCCACACCTTCAACTCGCTCTACGAGTCCGGCAGCCAGATCGTGATGTCCAGCGATCGCCCGCCGCGCGAGATCGCGACGCTCGAGGCACGACTCCGCTCGCGGTTCGAGTGGGGGCTGATCACGGACATCCAGCCGCCGGATCTCGAGACACGTATCGCGATCCTGCGCAAGAAGGTGAAGACCGACGGGATTCACGTGGCGGATTCCCAGCTTCTGACCTTCATCGCCGGTCGGATCTCGACCAACATCCGCGAGCTCGAGGGTGCGCTGACCCGTGTGGTCGCCTTCGCATCGTTGACCGGCCGGCCGATGACCCCCGACCTTGCCCAGGACGTACTCAAGGACGTCTTCCCGCAGGGGGAGGTTGTCCAGGTCACGATCGAGCGGATTCAGGAGGTCGTCTGCGACCGCTTCAGCCTCAGTCTGGAGGAGCTCTGCAGCCACAAGCGCTCGCAGAACATCGTCTACCCGCGACAGGTCGCTATGTACCTCTCACGCGAGTTGACCGACTCGTCGCTTCCGAAGATCGGCAAGCATTTCGGCGATCGTGATCACACCACGGTCCTGCACGCGAACGCCAAGATCCAGAACATGATCCGCGCCGATCGGTCTGTCTACAACCTTGTGCAAGAACTCACCGCGCGGATCAAGCAGATCAGATGATTCTGTGGACGCGCGCGACTTCGCCGGCAAGCCCTGTCCAAAAGGTCCTGTTCTCCACAGCGCCCGCCCACAGCCCGAAACCGACACCCTGCAGGGAGAACAGGATGCATCCCCCGGTCCCACACTCCCTACGTACTACGACTGAGGTTTCTCTTAAATGACAGAAACAGAAACCGTGATCGGCTCAAGTCTCAAGATCGTCTGCTCGCGCGACGAGTTGGCTCAGAAGCTGGCAGTTGTCGGGCGAGGTGTCTCGACACGCACTGCGGTGCAGATCCTCAGCGGGATCTTGCTCCGTGCGGCCGGAGGCAGGCTCGAGCTGGCCGCCACGGACATGGAGCTCTCGATTCGGACGCTGGTGGAGGGGGCGGAGGTGGAAGGTGAAGGCGCAGCCGTCGTGCCCGGCCGGCTGCTCGTCGACCTGTCGCGTCTGCTGCCGGAGAGCGAGGTGACGATCGAGCATCGCGAGGAGGAGAACGTCCTGCGGGTCATGTGTGGCCCGGCGGAGTACCGCCTCAACACGTACGGTGCAGAGGACTTCCCGCGGCTCCCGGACACCGATGCGGCGCCGACGAGCACCGTCAGCGCGGACGCACTGTTGGAGACGCTCGCCTCGGTCGGCCGCGCAGTGTCGCGCGACGAGGCCCGCCCGGTCTTGACGGGCATCCTCGTCAAGTTCGGCGACGGAAAGCTCGTGATGGCAGCGACCGATTCGTACCGCCTCTCCTACAAGGAGACGCCGATCGAGGGCACGGTTCCCGAGATCGAGGCGATTGTCCCCGCACGTGCGCTCGAGGAGCTTCGCCGCCTGGCTCCGGCCGGCGGCACGCTGGAGCTCGGCGTCCAGGAGAACCAGGTGCTGTTCGGTGTCGACGGCACGTGGCTGACGACCCGGCGCATCGACGGCCAGTTTCCCAAGTTCGACGAGTTGCGCCCGAGGGAGTTCGCGCACGAGGTGACTTTGCCGCGCGAGGAGTTGCTCGACGTCGTCCGCCGAACGGCCGTGATGGCGCACCGGAACTCACCGTTGCGGCTCCGCTTCGCCGAGGGCGAGCTGACGGTCTGGACGCAGACGCAGGACGTGGGCGAGGCTCGCGAGACAATGCCGGTGCGGTTCGAGGGCGAGCCGCTCGAGATCGGCTTCAACGCCGATTTCCTGCGAGACGGGATCGAGTCCGCGGAGGGCGACGAGTTGCGCGTGCGGCTGATCGATCCGCTCCGCCCCGGCCTGCTCCAGGGTCGCGGCGAGGACTTCTGGTACCTGATCATGCCGATCCGCCTGGCCGGCTGATCATCGCGTCGGTCCTGCTCGCGAACTTCCGTTCGTACGCTCGTCTCGAGCTGCCACTCGAGCCCGGGCTCGTCCTCGCCGTAGGGCCTAACGGAGCGGGCAAGACGAACCTGCTCGAGTCGCTGCACGTCGGCACGCAGGGGTTCTCTCCGCGCACACGCTCGGATGCGGAGCTGATCCGCTTCGGCGAGAACGCCGCCTGCATCCGGCTCGAGGGTGCCCGAGGACAGACGCGCGTCCAGATCGGCGTCTCGCTCTCCACGAGCGAGGGGAAGCGGGCCGAGGTGAACGGCGCCCGCCTGCGCGCAGCCGAGCAGCTCCGGCACGAGTCGCCCACGCTCGTCTTCACGCCGGACCGGCTGGCGATCGTCAAGGCGGGCCCGGCGGCGAGGCGCGCGTACTTCGACCGCGTCCTCGGGCGGTTCTTTCCGTCGCGCAGCTCGCTGCCGCCGGACTATGCGGCTGCGCTGGCACAGCGGAACGCGGCGCTGAAGCGGGCCAACCTCCCGGCCCTCGGGCCGTGGACCGAGCAGGTCGCAGAGATCGGCGCAGCCCTCGTCGAGTCTCGCCGCGAGACGGTCGCGCTGGTGAGACAGCCGTTTGCGGCGCGGGCGGCCATGCTGGGGCTCGACGACGTGGAGCTCTCGTACGAGGGCGAGCCGCCGACGGTCGAGCTCCTCGAGAGCCGGCTCGAGCGGGATCTCGAGCGCGGCGCCACCGGTTTCGGCCCGCATCTCGACGACGTCGCGATCGCGGCGGGTACGCGTGACCTGCGCTCGTTCGGCTCGCAGGGCGAGCAGCGCACGGCCGTGCTCGCGCTCCTGCTCGCCGAGGCGGAACTGATCGAGTCTCGCCGCGGCGAGACGCCGCTCCTCTTGCTCGACGACGTCCTGTCGGAGCTTGATCCCGACCGGCGCCGCGTTCTCGTCGAGCAGCTGACAGGCCGCGGGCAGACACTGATCACCTCGACGACCGCGGACGCGCTGCCCGGCGAGCCGGCGCAGCTGCTCGAGGTCTCGCCGGGGGAGGTGCGATGGAGCGCATAGGCTCGGAGGTGAAGCGGGAGCTGTCCCGCTTCGGTGCGCAGGGCGCGATGCCGGATGTGGTCGCGGTGTGGCCGGCGGCGGTCGGGGAGATCGTCGCGGCGAACGCGTGGCCGGCGCGGATCGCCCGCGACGGGACGCTCCACGTGAACACCTCCTCGTCAGCCTGGGCGTTCGAGCTCGGACAACTCGCGCCCGAGATCCAGGCGAAGCTCGCGGAGAAGCTCGGCGAGAGGGCGCCGAAAGTGTTCCGATTTGCAGTCGGACACCTGCCAGAAGCGGACTCGCCTGCGCTCGGCGAGGCCGGTGCGGCGGCTCCCGAGCCGAACGAGGAAGCCCTGCAAGCGGCGGCCGCGCTGGCCGCGGAGATCGAGGACGAGGAGCTCCGGGAAAGGGTGCAAAAAGCGGCCGCGCTGGGCCTCTCCAAGGCCCCGTCCGACCACCCTTTCTGATACACTAAACGCAGCCCGCAAATAGGCGATTTGCAGGGCTTTTTTCTGATTCAACCCCCATGGCAGAAGCTGCTTACACCGCAAAGGACATCACGGTCCTGGAAGGGCTCGAGCCGGTCCGGAAACGTCCCGGCATGTACATCGGCTCGACGGGCTCCAGGGGTCTCCATCACCTCGCCTACGAGGTCGTCGACAACTCCGTCGACGAGGCGCTCGCGGGCCGTTGCGACCTGGTCGAGGTGACAATCCACCCGGACGAGTCGATGACCGTCCGCGACAACGGCTCGGGCATCCCCGTGGACGTGATGAAGGATCAGGGCCTGCCGGCGCTGACCGTCGTGCTGACCAAGCTGCACGCCGGCGGCAAGTTCGGCCAGGGCGGCTACAAGGTCTCCGGAGGTCTCCACGGCGTCGGCGTCTCCGTCGTCAACGCGCTCTCCGAGTGGCTCACCGCCGAGGTCCACCGCGACGGGAAGATCTGGCGCCAGGAGTTTGCCCGCGGTGAGCCGACCGGGAAGATGAAAGCGGTCGGCCCGACGAAGCTGACGGGCACGACGATCAGCTTCATGCCCGATGCAGAGATCTTCGAGGAGCCCGAGTGGGACCCGGAGGTGCTCGAGACGCGGCTCCGCGAGACCGCGTTCCTGACCCGGGGGCTGCGCATCGTGCTCGTCGACGAGCGCGCCGGCGGGGAGCGGGTCGAGTTCCACTACGAGGGGGGGATCCGCGACTTCGTGGCGCACGTGAACTCGACCAAGGAGACGGTCCACAAGCACATCGCGTACTTCGAGGGCCAGAGCGACGAGGGCAGCGTCGAGGTCGCGATGCAGTGGAACGGCTCCTACCAGGACGCCGTCTACACCTTCGCGAACAACATCAATACCCACGAGGGCGGCTCGCACCTCTCCGGCTTCAACGCCGCGCTGACCCGGACGCTGAACAAGTACGCACGCGACCTCTGCCTGCTGAAGGAGAAGGAGGACAACCTGGAGGGCGAGGATGTCCGCGAGGGGCTGGCCGCCGTCGTCTCCGTCAAGCTCCGCGACCCGCAGTTCGAGGGGCAGACGAAGACGAAGCTGGGCAACCCGTGGGTTCGCGGCTTCGTCGAGTCGATCGTGAACGCGAAGCTCTCGGAGTTTCTCGAGGAGAACCCGCAGGACGCGAAGCAGATCATCCAGAAGGCGATTGCGGCCTCCCGGGCCCGGCTCGCAGCTCGGAAGGCGCGCGAGCTGACCCGGCGCAAGGGCGCCTTCGGCGGCGAGATCGCGAAGAAGTTCGCCGACTGCCAGGTGCGCGACCCGGAGCTCGCGGAGGTCTTCATCGTCGAGGGCAACTCGGCCGGCGGCGCCGCCAAGGAAGCGCGCGACAAGGCGAACCAGGCGATTCTGCCGCTCCGAGGGAAGATCATCAACTCCGAGAAGAACCGCATCGACAAGGTGCTCTCGAACGCCGAGATCCAGCTGCTCGTCCAGGTGATCGGGACCGGGATCGGCAACGAGTTCGACATCACGAAGCTCCGCTACCACCGCGTGATCGTCATGACCGACGCCGACGTGGACGGCGCGCACATCCGCACGCTCGTGCTCACGTTTCTCTACCGGCACATGCCGGAGCTCTTCGACCGCGGCTACGTCTACATCGCCGTCCCGCCGCTGTACCTTGCCCGCTTCGGCAACCAGCAGAACTACCTGGAGAAGGACTCGCAGCTCGAGGAGCTGCTCGTGCGCGAGCGCTTCCCGGAGCTCGAGATCGCCGGACGATCGCTCGAGGGAACGTTGGGTGGCGCCGAGGTGAAGCTCACCCAGGGCCGCTACTCGCGGTTCACGAAGCTGCTCGCCGAGTACCAGGGTTGGGCTGCGCGCCTGCGGGCCGACTTCGGCAATCCCGCTGCCGACTTCGTGCTCGCTCACAGGCTCGTAGAAGCTGACGCCGAGTCACCGGTCGAGGCGCACAGGGCGATCGCCAAGTTGCCGGCGAATGGCTACCAGCTCGAGTCGAAGGCCGACAAGGACGCCCTGCACGTCAAGCTCGTCGAGGTCGAGACAAACGCGACCCGGCACGTGACCGTGCCCGCCGAGCTCTTCGCCTCCCCGATCTACGAGCGCGTGCGCAAGGCGCACGCAGCCCTCGGGGACGTTCTGGGCGCGCTCCCGCCGTTCAGCCTCAGGCTCGGCAAGAACGAGGAAGAGGCGCCGACGTTCGAGAGCCTCCGCGACGCGGCGATCATGCTCGCGAAGGGCGGCTTTCAGATCACGCGCTTCAAGGGCCTCTCCGAGATGAATCCGGCCGAGCTGTGGTCGACGACGATGGACCCGGCGCGGCGGATGCTCGTCCAGGTCGGCGTCGAGGACGCCGCCGCGGCTGACTTGTGGTTCTCGCGGCTGATGGGCGACGAGGTCGAGCCGCGCCGCGAGTTCATCGAGCAGAACGCTCTCGAGGTGAAGAACCTGGATGTCTGAGCTGAGTCTCCATGTCTGATTTGGGGAACGAGCTCGGCGGCGCGGGCCGCGTCGAGACGCGCGAGCTCGATCAGGAGGTACGCACCAGCTTTCTCGATTACGCGATGAGCGTGATCGTCGCACGTGCCCTCCCGGACGTACGCGACGGGTTGAAGCCGGTGCACCGCCGAGTGCTCTATGCAATGCACGAGGCGGGGCTGCAGCCGAACCGGCCGACGCGCAAGTCGGCGCGCGTCGTCGGCGACGTGATGGGCAACTACCACCCGCACGGCGACGCCGCGATCTACGACACGCTCGTGAGGTTGGCGCAGCCGTTCTCGCTGCGCTACCCGCTCGTCGACGGCCAGGGCTACTTCGGCTCAGTGGACGGGGATCCGCCGGGCGCGATGCGCTACACCGAGTGCCGATTGTCACGAATTGCGACCGAGCTGCTTCGCGACATCGACGCCGACACGGTCGACTTCGGACCGAACTACGACGAGTCGCGAAAGGAGCCGGACATCCTCCCGTCGCGGTTCCCGAACCTGCTCGTCAACGGGTCGCAAGGGATCGCGGTGGGCATGGCGACGAACATCCCGCCGCACAACCTCGGGGAGGTCGTGGAGGCGATCGTGGCGATGATCGACGACCCATCGATCGACGTCGAGCGCCTGGGCAAGCACGTCAAGGGGCCCGACTTCCCGACCGGCGGCGCGATCGTCGGCCGCTCGGGGATCAGGGATGCCTACCGCTCCGGTCGCGGCCGGATCTTCGTCCGCGGACGTGCGCACATCGAGCAGCTACGCGGCGGCAAGAGCGCGATCATCATCACCGAGCTGCCTTACGGCGTTCGTAAGGCGGGCGAGGGCGGCGTGATCGAGAAGATCGCCGACCTCGTCAAGGCGGGAACGCTGAACGAGGTGCCGATGTCGGACGACGCCCTGCAGGACCACTCGGACAAGGAGGGCATGCGCATCTATGTCGAGCTGAAGCGCGATGCCGTCCCGCAGGTCGCGCTGAACAAGCTGTTCAAGCACACCCAGCTCCAGACGACCTTCGGCTACAACGCAGTCGCGCTCGCCGACGGCGTCCCGAAGACGCTCTCGCTGCTCGAGTTGATCCGCGAATACCTCGACTTCCAGCGCGAGGTCGTCACCCGCCGGTCGAAGTTCGAGCTCCGCAAGGCGGAGGAGCGGGCGCACGTCCTGCGGGGCTACCTGATCGCGCTCGACAACCTCGACGCGGTGATCGCGCTGATCCGCGGGGCGGCCGACCCCGACGCCGCCCGCGCCGGCCTGATGAAGAAGTTCGAGCTCGGCGAGATCCAGGCGCAGGCGATCCTCGACCTCCGCCTCCAGCGGCTGACGAAGCTCGAGCGCAAGCGGATCGACGAGGAGCACAGGGACCTCGAGGAGCGCATCGCCGAGCTGAGGGCGATTCTCGGCGACGAGTCGCGGATCGACGGGTTGATCCGCGAGGAGCTGCTCGAGCTGAAGGAGCTCTACGGCAAGGCCGACGACCGGCGCACCGAGATCGTCGCCGCCGAGGAGGAGCTCGAGCTCGAGGATCTGATCGCGGAGGAGGACATGGTGATCGCGATCACGCGCTCGGGCTACATCAAGCGGCTCCCGCTGACCGCCTACCGCGAGCAGCGCCGCGGCGGCAAGGGCGTCATGGGGATGGAGTTGAAGGACGAGGACTACATCGAGCACCTCTTCGTCGCCTCGACGCACGACTACCTGCTCTTCTTCACCTCGGTCGGGAAGATCTACCGCCTGAAGGTGCACGAGCTGCCGCTCGGCGCGCGCCAGTCGAAGGGCCGCGCAGTCGTCAACCTGCTGCCGTTCAACCAGGCCGAGCAGATCCGCGCCGTCGTCCAGACGCGCAACTTCGCCGAGTCCGAGTACCTCGTCTTCGCGACGAAGAAGGGCATGGTCAAGAAGACGAAGCTCGCCGAGTACAACACGCCGCTGAAGGCGGACGGGATCATCGCGATCAACATGCGCGAGGGCGACGAGCTCGTCGGCGTCCGCCACTCGGGTGGCGACGACGACATCTTGATGGTCTCGCGCAGCGGCCAGGCGGTCCGCTTCCATGAGCGCGAGGTTCGCCCGATGGGGCGAGCGACCGCCGGCGTCCAGGGCATGCGGCTGCGCGCCGATGACGAGGTAATCGCCATCACCATCGCGCGCGATACCGACGATCTGCTGGTCGTCACCGAGCAGGGCTACGGCAAGCGCACGCCCGTTCACGAGTATCCCCGCAAGGGCCGTGGCGGGCTCGGGGTGAAGACCGTCCAGCTCACCGACGCCAAGGGGAAGCTCGCCGGCGCCCGCGTCGTCCGCGAGGGCTACCAGGTGATGCTGATCTCGACGGGTGGCACGGTCATCCGCATGTCGGTCGACGAGATCAAGCGCCTCGGCCGAGCGACGCAGGGGGTGATCGTCGTCCGGTTGAAGGACGGCGAGGTCGTTTCCAGCCTCGCCCCCGTCGCCGACTCGGGCGACGACCCGGCCGACCCGCAGGATTAGCCCAAATGGATCTTCACAGGAATCGACAAGGGTGATAGAACAGCTTCCCGATCCCTAGTACATTGGTGGAAAAAGGTAGGCGGATGGCGTTCCACGGCGGAGTTGATTTTCTCGAACCGATAAACCTGGCCGACCACCTCGACAAGGTCGAGCTCTACCTCGGCCAGGTCTGCCAGATGGCCGGCATCTCGAAGATGCAGCTCGACTACTGGACCAACAAGGCCCAGATCCCGACCAAGGGGCGCAAGCAGCGCATCTACGACATGGACGCCGTCGAGACCGTGATGCTGATCAAGCAGGGCAAGGACAAGGGGCTGAACCTCGGTGCGGCGATCGACGCGGCGCGCCGTTTCCGCGAGCAGAACCGCGCGCTGGGGCAGGGTTAGGGCTGGGGCAGGGTTAGGAGGGTCTCGGGGAACCTTGCTCGTCGCCAGGGTGTGTCGGGCCGCGCAGCGCGGCCCGGCAGCACAGCCAATGTTGCGCCAGACCCTCCTCAGTTCGACGCGGAGTCGAGCAGGGCGCGCAGGTCGCGGATCACCGTGCTCAGCGGCACGTCGCTTTCGCGGCGGACGATCGAGCGGCGCAGGTAGTCGGCGACCAGCGTCTCGATCGACTCGACGAGGCGCGCAAGCTCAGCCTGCTCGGGAGGATCGACGAACTCGGGCCTGATCGCGATTGCCATGGGTAGAACCTAAGACGGCGTTCGGACGGGAGTGTTGCGCGCGCTCGTTAAGAATTCGTTCGGCTTTCGCCCGTCTCCTTCGTCTTGGTCACCTGGTGGCGCTCGATCAAGGGCGCGATCAGGTCGATCGGGGCCGGGAAGACGATCGTCGACGCGTTCGCGGAACCGATCTCGAGGAGGGTCTGCAGGTAGCGGAGCTGGATCGCGATCGGCTCCTGTTGCATCACCGCCGCGGCGTCGCGCAGCCGCTCCGAGGCCTGGAACTCGCCCTCGGCGTTGATCACCTTCGCGCGGCGCTCGCGCTCGGCCTCGGCCTGGCGCGCCATTGCGCGCTGCATCCCCGACGGGATCTCGACGTCCTTGACCTCGACGATCGAGACCTTGATCCCCCAGGGCGCGGTCGCCTCGTCGATGATCCCCTGCAGGATCGCGTTGATCTTGTCGCGCTCGGAGAGGAGCTCGTCGAGCAGGTGCTGCCCGAGCACCGACCGCAGCGTCGTCTGGGCGATCTGGGAAGTCGCGACCATGAAGTTCTCGACCTGGACGATCGCCGCCTTCGGGTCGACGATCCGGAAGTAGGCGACGGCGTTCACCCGGACGGGGACGTTGTCCTTCGTGATCACCTCCTGCGGAGGAATCGTCAGCGTGATCGTCCGCAGGTCGACCTTGACCATCCGGTCGACGATCGGGATCAGGATGAAGAGACCGGGGCCCTTCGGCTCCGGGAACAGCCGGCCGAGGCGGAAGACGACGCCGCGCTCGTACTCGCGGGCGACCTTGACCGCCGCGAACAGGAAGAGCACCGCGAGGACGACGACGATGACGACGGCGACGATGGCGGCGGTCATTGGGTGATCCTAAACGGCGGCAGGGGTCTGAGCCGGTCGGACGATCAGCTCGAGGCCCTCGACGCCGACGACGTCGACCTCCTCGCCGGGGTCGAGCGGCTTGCCGTCCTCGCTCCGGGCCTGCCAGAGCTCGCCGCGGACGGAGACGAGCCCGCTGCGCCGAACCTGGCCGTGGTCGCCGACGATCGTGTTCGGGCCGACAGCTGCCGGACGGCGGCGGATCTGCAACGCCTTCGCGAGCGCGAGCCCGAAGAAGGCCGAGAACGTGCCGGCGATCGCGAGCGCGACGGGCAGCGAGACCTGATACCCGGAGCCTGCGGGCTGGAACAGGATCAGGCTGCCGAAGACGAAGAGGACGGCACCGGCGACGGTAAGCGCGCCGTGGCTGAAGGCGACGAAGAGCTCGGTGATCCAGCAGGCGAACGCGGCGGCGATCAGCAGCAGCCCTGCCCAGTTGGTCGGCAGCACGTCGAGGCCGTAGAAGGCGATCGCCAGGGACAGCACGCCGAACGTGGCCGGGAAGATCAGGCCCGGGTGCCAGAGCTCGATCACGATCCCGAGCACACCCAGCGAGAGCATCAGCGCGATCAGGTTCGGGTCGATCAGCGTGTCGAGCAGGCGCTGCCAGAAGCTCATCTTGGCGGTCGTGATCTCGGCGCCGGCCGTGTGCAGCACGAAGCCTTTCGGGACCGTCTTCCAGCCGTCGATCTTCCGCAGCAGCGCGGGGAGGGTCGGCGCGATGACGTCGATGACGTTCTGCTGCAGCGCGGCGTACGCGGGGAGGTTCGACGCCTTGCGGACGGCGGCGTCTGCCCACTTCACGTTCCGCCCGTGTGTCTTGGCGAGCACCTTCAGCGACGCGGCGGCGTCGTTCACGACCTTGCGGCGCAGGTCGCTCTGGATGTTCTCGCCGCCGAGGTTGATCGGCGTCGACGAGCCGATGTTCGTCTGCGGCGCCATCGCGAGGATGTCGGCTGCCTGCCCGATCCAGAC
>JBKOVL010000133.1:0-3978 GCA_046723895.1 Actinomycetota bacterium
TCTCGATCCACGAGCACGTCTTCGGCGAGCCGCTGCCGGCGTGGTTCCAACTCTCGGACCTGGGGAAGCCGATTCGGGCGCAGTGCGCGAGCGAGGTCGGGGGCGGCACGGGCGCCGGTGGCGGCACGGGCGGCGGCCCGGTCACCTACGACGGCGACGATCCGCCTGTGGGCTCGGTGCTCGTCACGACGACGCTCTCACCCGGGCTCGGCCCGTTGCTGCCGCGACTCGCGGGCATCGTGGCCGAGACCGGCTCCGTGCTCTCCCACCTCGCCATCCTGGCGAGAGAAGCCGGGGTGGCCACGGTCGTCGGGTACGCAGGTGCGATGGAGGACCTGCCGGAGGGCGCGGCCGTATTCGTCGACGGCGACGCCGGGCGGGTCACGATCACGGACAAGGAGCCGCAGTCATGAAGGTCATCGCCTGGCTCGCAGGTATCGGCACCCTCGTCGCCGGCGGCTTCTACATGATCGTCTCGCTGAACCGGTGGGAGTGGAACCGGGCGTTGTTCTTCGGCTTGATCGTCCTCATCGCCGAGGTCGCACTCGCCGCCGGGCTGGTGCTTCGACGCCTCGCCCGCCTCGAGTACCGCATGCGGGTCGATCCCACCGTCGCGAACGCGCTGCGCGAGACGAGACCGTCGTCGCCTGACCGCTTTGCGTGGCTGCGCGACACAACCACGCAGCCGAACGTGTTCATCACATTCATCGTCGGTGGTGGAATCATCCTGTCCGCCGGCGCCTGGGTCGTCGATCGCGTCGCATCCAAGACGTCGTCGCCGGCCGGCGAGCAGAAGCTCGGCCGCCAGCTCAGCCGGATCAGCTATCCGTCCGGCGGGCTGCTCCTCGACGACGTCACCGTGCTCGCCCAGGACGTGCCGGGCGCCAACGACGATCAGATCCGCTGGTTGCTACGCCGCGGCACCCGTCCGTGACGGCGGCGAAGCTGGGCAAGATCGCACTCGCCGTCGTCGGTCTCGGGATCGGCGTCGTCGCCGTGCTCCTCTTGCGCGAAGCGACGCTCTCCACCCACGAGAAGATCGACGCTCGCGCGACGCGCCTCGTCCTGTCGGGCGAGACCAAGGGCGGGGAGGCGAACCAGACGCTGTCGGAGATGGTCGAGGCGCAGGTGCAGACGTGCCGGCTCGAGGTCGAATCCGACGTGTCCGGCCCCATCGAACGTCTCGGCCACAGTCGCTACCGCGCCGTGTTGGTCCCGGCGCTCGACGACACCAACCAGCGTCAGTTCCGAGGCTGTCTCGAGGACTGGGTCATCGATCACGTCAAGCTCGATGTGAAGCAACTCGATCAGATCCGCTGAGGACGGAGCCGACTCGGCGTAACAACCCCGGATAGTTGACCGAGTCAAACAAAGGTCGGTACGGTCGCAGGGCATGAAGACGCCGATCGCCGAGGAGCTCGGCATCGAGTTCCCGATCTTCGCGTTCTCCCATTGCCGCGATGTCGTCGCGGCGGTGAGCCGAGCCGGCGGCTTCGGGGTGCTCGGCGCGCTCGCCTACACGCCGGACGAGCTCGACATCGAGCTCAACTGGATCGACGAGCACGTCGACGGCAAGCCATACGGGACAGACATTGTGATGCCGATGAACTACGTCGGGAAGGGCGGCGGGAACGAAGCCGACCTCACGAACCTCGAGGCGATGATCCCCCAGGAGCACTGGGACTTCGCCGACAAGGTCCTCGCCGAGTACGACGTGCCGCCGCTGCCCGAGGATCTCGAGGGGCGCCCCGTGAAGGCAGCCGGCCTCGGCGTCGACGAGGAGGGCCCCGGCCAGGTCGAGGTCTCTCTGAAGCACGGCGCCAAGATGCTCGTGAACGCGCTCGGACCGCCGCCGCCCGACGTGACCCAGACCGCACACGACGCCGGCGTGCTCGTCGGCGCGCTGGTGGGAGCGAAACAGCACGCCGAGCGGCAGGTTGCTCAGGGCGTCGACGTCATCGTCGCCCAGGGCACCGAGGCCGGCGGCCATTGCGGCGAGATCGCCACCATGATCCTCGTACCCGAGGTCGTTGACGCGGTCGGGGCCGACGTCCCCGTGCTCGCCGCCGGCGGAATCGCCACCGGCCGGCAGATGGCCGCCGCCCTCGCCCTCGGCGCACAGGGCGTCTGGACCGGCTCGATGTGGCTGACGGTGGCCGAGGCCGACACTAACCCGGCGGCACTGGAGAACATGCTCGCCGCGACCTCGCGTGACACGGTGCGCTCCCGGGTGATGACGGGCAAGCCGGCCCGGCAGCTGCGCACGGCGTGGACCGAGGCATGGGAGAGCGAGGACTCCCCCGGCCCGTTGCCGATGCCGTTGCAGGGGATCATCTACAACTACGCCGCCCGCCGCGTCTCGCGGGTCCAACGCAGGGAGCTCTCGGGCTTCCCGGTCGGCCAGATCGTCGGCCGGCTGAACACGGTCCGCCCGACGAAGGACGTCATCTTCGAAATGGTCGAGGAGTGGATCGAGACCACGCAGCGGCTCAACAACCTGATCGAAGCGTGACGGCGACAGACCGGACGCCGACGTTCAACCTCGCTGATCTCTTCGAGATCGTCGTCGACACGGTGCCGGACCGCGAGGCGCTCGTGGCGGGCGCGGCGCGCCGGACGTTCGCGGAGCTCGACGAGCGCGCGAACCGCGTCGCCAACCACATGCTCGGTCTGGGTCTCGAACCCGGTGCGAAGGTGGCGATCTACGGCTGGAACCGTGCCGAGTGGGTCGAGACCTTCTTCGGCGCGTTCAAGGCCCGGCTCGTCCCGATCAACATCAACTATCGCTACGTCACTGACGAGCTGCGCTACGTCTTCGAGAATGCCGACGTCGAGGCGGTCGTCGTCGAGCGTTCGTTCCTGCCCCTGGTCCGCGAGATCGAGCCCGAGCTCCCGCGGCTCCGTCATGTCGTCGTGCTCGAAGACGGTGACGACGCTGACCGCGGCGACGCCACGGCGTACGAAGACGCGCTGGCCGTAGCGGGTAGCGAACGGCCGCCGTTGTCTCGATCGGGCGACGATCTCTACATCCTGTACACCGGCGGGACCACGGGCACACCGAAGGGCGTCATGTGGCGCCACGAGGACATCTTCTTCGCGGCCTTGGGCGGCGGCGGTTTCGGACAGCCGCCGATCCGGACGCCCGAGGAGCTGGCGACCCGCGTGTGGCCCGAAGACGGCCGCGTCACCTCGTTGACGCTCGCGCCGATCATGCACGGCGCCGCCCAGTGGGGCATGTGCATCATGCTCTTCGGTGGCGGCAAGGTCGTGCTCTACACCCCGCACGGCTTCGACCCTCACGAGGCGTGGGTGCTCGCCGAACGGGAGCGGGCCATGACGGTCATGGTCGTGGGCGACGCGATGGCGCGCCCGCTCGGCGAGGCCCTCGACCAGAAGTCGTACGACCTGTCGTCTGTGGTGTCGGTCGGCTCGGGCGGGGCGGTGTACTCGGCCGCCGTCAAGGCGAAGCTCAAGGAGCACCTGCCGAACGTGCTCACGATCGACACCGTCGGCGCGTCGGAGCTGGGTGCCAGCGGCTCGCAACAGGATCCGGACGCCGGCCCCCGCTTCAACACCATCGACTCGATGTCCGTGCTGGGTCAGGACCTTCGCCCCGTCGAGCCGGGCAGCGGTCAGGTCGGGCTGCTCGCGCGCCGTGGCCACATCCCGCTCGGGTACTACAAGGACGAAGCGAAGACCGCGGCCACGTTCGTCACCGATCCCGATGGCGTGCGCTGGTCCGTGCCCGGCGACCACGCTCGCATCGAAGCCGACGGGACGATCACGCTCCTCGGCCGCGGCTCGGGGTGCATCAATACCGGGGGCGAGAAGGTGTACCCAGAGGAAGTGGAAGCCGCGGTCAAGAGTCATCCCGACGTGTTCGACGTCGTCGTCGTTGGTGTGCCCGACGCGCGGTTCACCGAGCGGGTCGCGGCGATCGTGCAGCCCCGCCCGGGTCATACCGCGACACTTGACGAC
>JBKOVL010000233.1:0-4217 GCA_046723895.1 Actinomycetota bacterium
ATGCCGCTCTCCGCGAACAGCCTCGCGCAACTCGAGCTGATGCCGGGGCCGCCTCCAACGATGACTGCAACGTCTTGTGAAGGTTGCGTGTCGCGTTTGTCGGATTGAGTCATGGCGCGTGAACCTCCGGGTTGCATTCCATGCGTTGCTCGCTTGCCTCAGTGATTCCACCATGCACGATCGGAGAACGCCCGCAGGTCGATCTCGTGCGTCCACGTGGATCGGTGTTGCTTCGCGAGGTGGACATAGGTTTCCGCGATGTGCGTGGGAAGCATGAGTCCGTCATGTTCCTTGCCCCGGGTCTCTCGCAGCGCTTGGAACCTCTCCGGTCCCAGCATCTTCCCCAGGGTGTCGGGCGCATCCACGGCGCCGTCGATCACGATGTGGACGACGTGGATTCCCTTCGACGCGAACTCCGCATTGAGTGACTGGCAGAGCATTCGTCGGCCTCCCATGGCGGCGGCGTGAGAATGTTGACCGCCGTTGCCACGCATCGCCGCTGTCGATGAGGTCACGAGGATCGTCCCCTTGCCTCGCCCTTCCATCAGGGGGCACACGGCCGACGCAAGGCGAAAGAGACCAAACGTCCCCAGCCGCCAGCCTGTCTCGAAAGCCTTGGGCGACGTGTCCTTCAACGCCCTGTCGCCAATCTGGGCACCCAGGTTGTAGACCGCGACCTCAATTGGACCGATGCCGGCCTCGATGGCGGCAACTCGCTCTTCGATGGAGTTTGACTCGACGGCGTTGAGGAGAACGCCCGTTGCTGAACCTCCCTCGCTTTTGATCGCCTCCACCTGTCTATTCAATCCGTCCGCGTCACTGCGACGGCACAGACAGGCGTGATAGCCCTCTTGGGCGAAGCGTCGGGCGACAGTTCCGCCAATGCCCGCACCGGCACCGATCACCAGGCAAACGGGTTTCACGTTCGGTCTCCCCTCGGTCGAGCCCATAGGACCTCCGCGCACTTGGCTACTTGGTCGACGCGGCCACGACCGGAGTGCGGCGCGGCGATGCCGTTAATGTGTCGAGCAGCAGATCTCTTCGAATTCCGGCGTCCACCAGGCGAGCGGGTGCAAATCTGCGCAGCAACCCCACGCGACCCGCGAGGCTACCCGCTGTGTATCGGAGTTTCGGGCGAGCCGCGCGAGCGACCTTCAGCACCACGTCGGCGACGACGGCCGGCTGGTCTGCGGCAGCGAGCAGCTCCTTCAGCCTCCTACCCAGCGCCGCACGAACCTCGCCGTACTCGTCGAGCTTCGAGTCGGCTTCCACGCAATTCGTATCGAACTGCGTCTGCGTGTACGCGGGCTCGACGACCGAGACCCGGATGCCCCGTGTGCGTAGCTCGTGGTCGAGCGACTCCGAATACCCTTCGAGCGCATGCTTGGTCGCGGCATAGAGCGCCATGTAGGGCGCCGGCAGGAAACCCAGTACGGAGCCGATGTTGATGATGCGACCACCTCCCTGGCGTCGCATGTGGGGAACCACGGCGCGCGTCATCCGGACGATCCCGAAGAAGTTCGTATCGAAGATCGACCGGGCCTGTTCGATCGAGCTCTCTTCCGCTCCGGCGGGAGCGATGCTGAAGCCGGCGTTGCTCACGAGCAGGTCCATGCGACCTTCCAGCCGCATCACTTCCCTGACGGCGGCTTCGACGGAGTCCTCGCTGGTCACGTCGAGCGGCAGCATCGGGAAGGGTCGGTTGCCCGCCTGGGCTCCACGCCTGCTGGTGCCGTAGACCCTGTAGCCAGCCTTGGCGAGGCGCGCCGCCGTTGCTTCACCGATACCTGACGAGGCTCCCGTGACGAGCGCTGTCTCGGTGTTCATAGAGATACTCCCTCCACGCGAAGAACCCGACGTTCACCGCCCCTGGAAGCGCGCTTCGCGCCGTTCGATGAAGGATTGAATGCCTTCCTTGAAGTCCTCGGTGGCGAAGACGGCCTTCTCGATGGACGGGATGGCCTCGACCGCTGCCCGCTCGCCCTGCTCGAGGTAGGTCAGCGCCGCCTTCTTCGTCGCGCGCAGCCCGAGGGGCGCGCACTGGCAGATCCGTCGCGCGATCTCCATCGCGCGCTCGCGGTGCTTGCCGTACGGATGGACCTCCTGCACGAAACCGATCCGCAACGCCTCCTGCGCATCGAACTCATCGCAGAGGAACAGATGGTACATCGCGTTGCCCCAGCCCGTACGGGTCAGATAGCGGAAGTGCGCACCGCCGAGCGGCGCGATCCCGCGCTTCGACTCGAGCTGACAGAACCGCGCAGTGTCGGCTGCGATGACGATGTCGCCCGCCAGCATCATCTCGATTCCGATCGTGTAGGTGATGCCGTGCACCACGGAGATCACCGGCTTGGTCGTGCGTCTCTGGAGGGCGAACGGGTCGACCTGATCCTTCGGTATCGGCTTCGCCGTGGCGGTCGGACCGAAAAACTTGGGCAGGTCCAGGCCGGCGGTCGTGTGCTCGCCCGCCGGATCCAGGATCGCGACCCAGAGGTCGTCGTCGCCTTCGAAGGTCGTGAGGTGCGCGGACAGTTGGGACATCAACTCCGGCGTGATGGCGTTCTTCTTCGAGACGTTGTCCAGCGAGATCACGCAGACGTGACCCTCGATGGTCATTCTCACTTCCGGCGTGTGCGGTTCCGTCGTCATCGGGTCGCTCCCGACGTCGGGACTTCTTGCCGACTCATGCCGCGCCCACGTGCGCCGCCGCGACCGCGCGCACGCGCGCCGACGTCGCCTCCGCGGCGTTCGCCTCCGCACCGACGACGGGCGACAGGTGGACGGCGACGTTCTTGTGGTAGGGCGTCGCCGCGATCGGGTCGCAGTCGTCGTGGGCGGTGATGAGGTTCAGGCGCGGGCCGTCGACGATACGGGCGCCCTTTCCGTCGGGATAGGATTGGCCGTAGCCGTGCGGCAGCGCGACGAGGCCGCGCCGCATGGACGGGTCGCTCTCGACCCGGCACACGATGCGCCCGGTCCGGGTCGACACCGCCATCCAACCCCCGTCGGTCGCGCCGAGCGCGGCGATGTCGTCGGGATGGATGCGGAGCGCCCCGTCCGGATCGCTCTTCCGCCAGGCGGGGGTGCGGAAGATCTGGTTCGCGTTGTGCATCCGTCGCTGGCCCGCGATCAGCGTGAACGGATACGCGGGATCGTCCTGCTCGGCCGCCGGGTCGAGCCGCGCGAGCCAGTCGAGGAGCTCGGGCACGGCCAGATGAATCTTGCCGTCGGGGTGCTTCACGAGCTGGAAGATATCGTCGTACTCGTGCGCCGTGAAGACGAAGCCCGACCGACTGGCGAGCATCTTCTCGAAGAGCGCGTCGCCGAGGAGCGGCGGAGCCGCGGTCGTCTCGAGGGCGCGCTGGACCGCGACGGTATGCACCATCGCCGTCTGATGGCACCCTGCATAGAGCGGCGCCGCCGCGGCCGCGCCGTCCGGCAGCGTTGGGCCGAGCGTCCGGTAGAGGAGCATCGGCGCGACCGGCACCAGCTTCGGGTTCTGGGCGAACATCTCGAACGCGCGCTGCATCATCTTGCCGCGGTCCTCCGCAGCCAGCTGACGCAGCTCGGCGAGCGCGTCGTCGTCCGGCAGGTCGCCCATAGCGCGCAGCAGTCGGGCGTAGATCTCGGGCTCCGGGAGCGTCCCCGGAAGCGGTTCGAAGAGCGGAGCGCGGAGGTGGAAGAAGTTCCGCGGCCACTCGAAGTTGAAGAGCGTCGTCTCCCACTTCTCGTACTGCGCCGCGGCCGGGAGGACGTAGTCTGCGAGCTGAGCCGTCTCCGTGTAGGCGACGTCGACGACGACGGAGAGCTCGAGCGCGCGAACCGCGGCCTCGAAGCGGGGGGTGTCCGCGGTCGTGTTCGCCGGGTTGGTGGATTCGACCCAGAGGGCGCGCACGCGCCGCGGGTCGTCCGTCAGGACCTCGTCGGCGAAGCGGTTCGTCGGCAGGAGGCCCCCGATGATCTCCTGGCCCGTCACGCTCGAGCGCTCGCCCCGCGAGTCGCGAAAGAGCGGGAGGAGCCAGGTATGGATGCCGTTCGCCCCGGGCCGCCCGAAGTTCCCGGTCACGAGGTAGAGGAGCTTCTCGAGGTAGGAGTTCAGCGTCGAATGCCGGCTCTGCTGGATCCCGAGCTCGACCCTGACGACCATCGACCGCGCCGCGAGGATCATGTCGACCACGCGCTCGACGTCGGCGAGCGGGACCCCGGCGTGCGCCACC
>JBKOVL010000239.1:0-18388 GCA_046723895.1 Actinomycetota bacterium
ACCGCGCGCCTGCTCGGTCGGGCGGAGTTCGGTGAGGACGACGCGGAGTCTGGGTGCGCGCAGCGTGATCACGGGGTAGCAGCCGCTACGGGGGTTGACCGCGGCCCGCCATGTCCCGGGCAGGCGTAGGGTCAGGTCGCAGCTGCGGAACGTCCACGGCCTCGGCGCGACCGTCATCGTTGCGAGCAGCCGATTCGCCTGGCCCAACTCGCCGGGCAGTCCCAGCAGGTCGACGTGTACGTCGCCGCGGGCCACGCGGAGCACCAGCCGGGCCGCATGCCGGTCGGCGGGAATCTCGATCCGACCCGACCAGCCGGCAAGCAGGCGAATGGCGACCCCGTCTGCTACCAGCCGTCCATTGCGCGCGCCCAGCAGCCGCGGCGGCTTGACGCGCAGCGTGTGCAGCACGCCGTTCACGCTCCGCAGTCGAGCCGAGGCGAGGGGCTTCGGGCCGAGGTCGGCGACGAGCTCGAGCGTCTCCCCGCCTACGGTCACGGTGCGGACGGCGTAGGCGTCTCCAGCAGGGAAGCCCTCGAGCGGGCCGGCCGTCAGGTCGCGCACTGCGATCGTGAGCGGTGTCCGCGCGCGGCGGAAGTTCGGCAGGTACGGCACCCAGGAGCCGTAGTCCCAGACGATCAGGTGCACGTGCCCGCGCGGCACCCGCGCCAACTCCGGCGAGCCGAGCACGCGCGGCCCGAGCGGAAAGTCGGCTGCCTGAAGCTGACCCGGTCCGGCCAGCCCGTGCCAGCCTGCCGGCAGCGACACGCTGATGCCGTAGCCGCCGAGCGTGCGGCCCGAGGACGCGCCCGCCCCGGCTGTGCCGACGAGCGCGAGCGCGGCGAAAAGGGTGACGCCCTTCACGCTGCCGATACGCACATCGCGCCCCCGCGGGTCCCGCTCACGGTCGGCGCGGCACAGTGAAGGGGCCGGCGGTGATCGTCACCGGCTTCCAGGTCGCCCCGCCGTCCCCGGTCGACCACAGCGGCCCACCGCTGCCGTCGGGGACGGCGAAGCCGAGCCGGGGCGAGAGGAAGTCGAGCGTGAGCGGCGAGCCCACCGCATCCTTCATCTTCACGGTCGCTTTCTGGCTGCGCCAGTGGCGGCCGGCGTCGTCGGTTGCAAGCAGCATGCTGCCGTCGCTGAGGCGCCAGTGCCGTGCGTCGATCAGGTCGACCTGCCAGTAGCGGGGCGGGCCGGGCACGAGACGGGCGCGCCAGCTCCGGCCGCCGTTCGCGCTGGTCGCGATCGCGGTCGCGGCTCGCGGGCTCCCGCCGATGTCGACTGCGAGGACAAGCCGGGAGCCGGCGACGGCGGGCAGGCTCAGGCCCTCACCCGCCGGCGGCGTCGGCAGTCTCTTCGGTAGGGGCACCGGCGCCAGCGCGTGCCAGTGCGCGCCGCCGTCCCTGCTCGTATAGAGATACGGAGAACCGCCGTTGCAGAAGCTCGCCGCCCAGCCGACCGTGGGCGAGGTGAAGGTGATCGTCTTGTCGCAGCCGTACGGCAACGCTCTCGGCGTCGAACCCTTGTCGTAGAGGCCGGTGCGCGAAACCAACCTCCAGCTCGAGCCGCCGTCGCTGGTGCGGTAGAGCGCGACGCTCTCGGAGCCTACGGCCGCGCCGATCGCGATGCACCAGCCGTGGCGCTGATCGACGAAGTCGAGCTGGCACTCGTTCGGCACGCTCCCGGGCCGCTGCCAGGACGGGCCGCCGTCGAGCGTGCGGTAGAGCGGCTCGGTTCGGGACGAAGAGGCGAGTGTCCCCGCCTCGATCCAGGCCTTGTCGCGGCCGAGGAACCAACTGGACGACATCAGCTTGACCGGAGGCGTGTCCGCCTGCCAGTGCCGGCCACTGTCGGTCGTCTGCACAAGGAAGCTCTTCGGCTTCAGGTTGCTCTCCACGATCGCCCACCAGGTCGTCGCCGACTGAGGAGCGAACCGCTCCAGGACGCCGTAGTCGCCCGACCCGGCCAGCAAGCGATCCGAGCGGAGGTCGTGCGAGCGCGCCGCACCAGCCAAGGCGCCAACGATCGCGAGAGCGAGCGCAGCTGCAAGGGCGAGCTTGTGCAGCCGTCTCATCAGAACGAACTCTTCCAGCCGTCTCATACGTGTCATCGAATCTGGTCTCGCGGATGCGTGACCGCCCGATCCCTACTTCCGTACGACCGTGAGGGTGAGCGGGGTCGGTTTGAAGCCCCGGCCGATCATCACGCCCTGCACGATCGAGCCGCCCGGCTTCGGCTGCTGCGCCACGACACGGTAGGCGTCGAAGAGGTGCGATGCGGCGCTTGCCCGCAGCGTCCGCAGCTCGGGGATCGCCCAGAACATGTCGTGAGCGTCGGCCCAGTCGATTGCGACGCTCGCCGTACGACCGATGAAGTCGGGGACGCGGTAGTGAGGGTGCGACTTGAGCACTGCGGGGGAGCCGATCGGTCCGCGCTCCGGGCTGATCTTGACGGTGCTGCCGCGCGGCACGCGCACGCCCGCAGGTGGAGTCAGCTTCGCGCCTGGCTCGATCAGCGACGAGATCGCCGTTGGCCGCGTCAGCTCGATGCGTAGACCGAGCCGGTGGAGGATGTCGTACGCATCGACGATGTCTGTCTGCTGTGCGCGGAGCGGCACGGTCACGTACTTCGATTCGGTTCCGCGCTCGTGGCCGGACGCGCAACCCGCGAGCGCTATCGCGATCGCTACGGCGAACGCGGCCGTTGCGAGCAGCTTCATCGCGAGAATGGGATGCCGGCTGCCGCGGCCAGGCGGTGTCGCTTCACCGGCTAACACCTTTCGGCAGCTGCGGCGGCGGGTCGCCGCTCGAACTAATTGCGACCTGCCAGCCGTCGTTGGTTTCCAGCAGCCTCCAGGTGTGGGAACGCGTCGGCAGGCGAATCCAGCGGCCGTGCTCGTACTCGCGCGGTCGCCACCGCTCGACCAGTCGCACCTCGGCCGCGTGCGCGCCGAGGAACCGCAGCGCGGTCGTGCAGGAGCCCACGACGTACCGGAGCTCGCGCGTCGGATAGTGGATGTGGCACGTGAACGTCCCGGCGCGGCGCGTGAATGGGTCCGGGTCGCCTGGGATCCCGCGCAAGCGCTCATCGAACGCGGCGAAGGCGGCGTCGAGCGCGTCCTGCGCGCGCGTGCAGGCGCCGAAGCTGCACAAGCTCGCATCGCACTGCGCGCGCGGGCTGCAGAGCGCGAAGTCGCGCGACTGATGCGTCAGCGCGTCGAGGCGCAGCTCGGCGACCGTGCCCGTTGGCACCGATGCGCCGCTCGGCCTGGAGCAGCCGTTGCAGACGAAGCTCCCGGTCAGCACCACGCGCGGGAAGCGCGAGCGCGGCGCAACGTAGGTGATCGAGGTCGGCACCGTGCCGTCGCTCAGGCGAGCCGCCGCCTGCCGCGCCGCCCGCGCAAGCCACGACGGCGGCCCGGCCGCAGCCGAGGCAACCGCCGGCAACGCGAGCAGCGCCAGCACAACAAGCAGCGGCGATCGCCTCATCCGCTCCCGATACGACGCCGACCCCAGCATGCGTCACCGGACAGTACGACCCGCCTGTATGGGTTCTGTGATCCGGCAAACGCCGCGCGCGCCACGGACGCGGCTCAGATGACCGAAGCGCCCGCCGCCGCCGTACCGTCAGCACGACCGGAATCAGGCTGGGCGAACGGCCACGCGCGCCCACGCGCGGCTAATCCTCTTCGGCTGATTCCTCCCGCCTGCGGGATCTTCGTCGCCGCGGCTTGTCGCGCTTGCCGCCTGCGCGCGGACCCTTCCTGACTCGCCTACCGTAATCGCCATGATGAGGCGGGGACTGTCGTCTCGCTCCTGGTCCTGCTTGGGCTGGTGCAACTGGCCGGCGCTGGCAGCTCCGCTCTTCCGGTCGAGAGCGGCTCGATCACCATCCTCGATGCTCAAAGTGGCCGCGAGCTCGCGCACCTGAGCGCGAACGGGGCGGTGGTCATCGCGATCAGCGATGGCCGCGGCGGCTGGTTCGTCGGTGGCAGCTTCACCCGCCTGGGCGGAAAGCCGCGCGTGGCGCTGGCGCACGTGCTGGCGAGCGGCGCCGTCGACCAGGACTGGGAGGCGTCGATCGGCAGCGCGAGCGGCCGCCCGGTCGCCGTCCACGCCCTCGCCCGCAGCGGCCCGCGTCTTGTCATCGGCGGGGCCTTCGGCCGCGTAGGCGGGCTGCCCCGCGGCGGCCTCGCCGCGGTCGACGCGAGAACCGGCGATGTCCTCCGAGTTTGGGCTCCGACGCCCTCGGCGTGGCTGGACGTCGGGGCGCTCCTGGTCGCAGGGCGACGGCTGCTCGTGGGGCGTCAATTCAACTACCCGACGACGGGGATCACGGCTCTCGACACCGTGACGGGAGCCGTCGATCGTCACTGGAACGCCGACCTGCGCCTGATCGGCGATGCCGGGAGCTTCAACACGCTCCTGCTCCAGGGCTCGCGCGTATACGTCGCCGGCAGTTTCCACGTCAGCGGGCTCCAGCGCAATGGCCTCGCCGCCTTCGCGGCGTCGAGCGGTCCGGAGTCGGACAAAGCGTAAGCCGCGGCCAGGCAGGGCGGCGATCGCTCTTCGAGCACTGGTCTGACCGACCGGACCCGCCCCGGAGGAAGCACCCCTCCCCCGGCGCGGCCCGAACAAAGGGATCGGTTCGCGCTACGACGTACTCTCGATCTGGCGGGAGCAAACGGAGCGGGTTCGCGCCCGCGCTCTCGAGTGCGGCCACTTCCTTGCCGAGGAGCGTCCCGAAGAGAAAGCGGCCGAGCTCGAGTCCTTCTTGGCAGAGGGCTGAAGCGAGCACTAACGCGGACTCGGACTCCGGATCGACCTACAGCCGCTGCATGGTCTCTTGCGTCTACGTTTCCTTGCTCGGGGTGCCACGTACTCCGTTGTGGCCGCCGGATCCCTAGATCGGCGGCCCTTCGTTCCGCCACTCACGCGGTACTCGCCGCGTTGCCGAGAGTCAATCTTCCTCAGGCGTAACGACGACGGACTCGACCGAACGCGTTGCCGGGCCGTGGTGGACGGCCTCCACGTTGTTGCCGTCCGGATCGAGGACGTAGGCGGCGTAGTAGCCCGGGTGGTAAGGGCGCTCGCCAGGGCCTCCGTTGTCACGGCCGCCGGCCGCGATGGCCGCCTCGTAGAAGGCGTCAACGGTCTTGCGGTCGGGTGCCTGAAACGCGAGGTGGAGTGCCGTAGTCGGCTCGCCGTCATCGCTGGCAAACAGTTCGTCGGCGGAGAAGTGCCCGTCTCCCGCGTCGTTGAGCTCGTGGCCGAGGGCCCCGAGCACCGCCCCGTAGAAGCGCTTGCTCGCCTCCAGGTCGCGCACGCGCAGGTGGACATGGTCGATTAGCCGACCGAGGTGATATTGCGCCCGCAGCGGCGGGAACTCGGTCGGCAGCCCAGGGACAAGGAGCTGAAAGAGGCGCTCGGGCTGGTCGAAATCCTTGAGCGAGTGGTGACCGAGTTCCCGCAGCTGGATCCCGCCGAGCGGATCGTCCGCGAGCACTGCAGCCGTCGACTGGGAAAGCAACACTTGGCCGCCGTGCCCGGCCGCGCAGACGCGAGCCGCGTGGTGAACGGCGACGCCGAGGTAGCGATCGTCCGTGACAGTAGCCTCGCCCGTGTGCAGTCCCATTCGCACTCGCAGCTCAGCCCCTTCCGGCCATGCGTGTGCCGCGAGCGCCCGCTGCGCTGCTGCCGCCGCACGCACAGCGTCCTTCGCTCGCCGGAAGGCCACAAACAGGGAGTCACCCTGCGTATCGATCTCCTCCGCTCCCTGCTCGGCGAACTCGGTGCGGAGCAGGCGCAAATGCTCGGCCAGCGCCTCGCCATAGTGGTCTCCCAGCTCTCGAGCGAGCTGCGTCGAACCCTCGACATCGGAGAACAGGAACGTGACGGTTCCAGCTGGAAGCGCCATCGCCGAAGGATTATCCCCTTCCCGGGAGCCGGTCTGCTCTAGCCTCGACCGTCACCGAGATGTGCCGACACTCTCGGCTCATCTTGCCTTCACCTTGCGTGCACCGTAGACGATGTCGGCTGGGATGCGGCCGCGAGTGAGGCGGCCGTCGTGCACCCGGCGCGCGTGTATTCGTCGACGTGGTCGGCGAGGTCGCGTTTGAGGCTGGAAGCGGACGTGGAGATAGCGGGCGAAGGCCAGGCCTTGCTCTTGCCCAGCTCCCGACGAGCTGGGAGCGGTTCGAGTCGATGGACCACGGCGCGAACAACCCGACCTGCTGGCTGCTCTGGGCAGTCGACTACGACGGCAACCTGATCGTCTGCGACGAGTACTACGCCTCCGGGCTTATCTCCAAGCATGCGCCAGAGATCCCTCGCCGGCGAGCGGCGTGGTGGCAGCCGGACGGCGAGTCGAACGCCTGCTGGGCCGACCCCTCGATCTTTGCCGCCACGGCCTCAGCGACCCGCGCGGAAGCCCGGCCTCGGTGATGACCGAGTACGCCGAATTCGGGATCGGGCTCAGCCCGGCGAACAACGACCGCAAGGCCGGCTACCTACGCCTGTGCGAGTTGCTGCGCGTCGACCCGAAGCGGCTTCGACCATCGTGGGCACCTGTCTTGTCGGCCGTTGTCGGTGCGCCCCGCCTGTATGCGTTCACGACATGCAGGCACCTGATCGACCAGCTCAAGTCGACGCCGATCGCCGCCGAGGGGCTCGATGCGGGCGAGATCGTCGACCCGAAATGGGCGACGAGTCACGGACACGCGATCGACGCCGCCAGGTACGGCGCAATGTCTCGCCCGTCACCCTCAGACGAACTCGAACGCGAGCAAACCCTGGACGATCCTCGCGCGGAGGCGCTCCGGCAGTCCTACCTTCAAGAGCGTGAGCTGGACGAGGCCCGGGACTTCGAAGCCTGGGCGGACAGCCTGCATGGCTACTAAGACGACCAGCGCTGGGGCTGCCCTTACGGGTCGTCAGCAACCAGACCAGCTGCTGCTCTTCCCGAAGACGATTGGTGTTGAGACGGCGCACTGCCGACAGTGCGGCAGGTACTACCGAAAGGCTGAGGAGCCAGACCCCTGCATTGGCTGGCTCACGGACGTCGATTCCTGCTGCTGCGGGCACGGCAACACCGAGGAGGCCTACGTCGACCCGGCGGGCAGCTGGGCAGAGGCGGCGGCGGCCGGGTCGGACTGGGACCGCCGGTTGCAGATTCTCAATCGCCGTCGGCTCCGTGGCCACGCAGCTATCGAGTTCCTCGCAGCCCGGCGCTGCGGCCCGACGGTTAACCATCTGGCGTGGCCGTCCAGATGACCCAATGCGGCCCATCCCACAGTAAGCGGCGCTGGTCGTGATCGAACGCATCGCGTGGGGCGACATGGACAACGCAATCCGCGGGTCTCGAGATTTTTCCGCGGCATCAACGACATCGCCTGGATGCCGATGCTGAACGCCTAACCGGCGTCAGAGCCGCCGCACGGCTCGCTGGCGATCGACCACACAGCTCGACCAATGCCATTCCGTCGTCGGCGACGAGCTCCCGTGTTGCTTAGACAGGCCACGCGGGCGGCCAGAGGGGTTTCCGCTGACGCCCGGCGGAAACGGACGACCGACGACCCTCCTCGCTGTTCCGTCGCTGTTCTGAGCACCGCTCATGTCCGGGATTTTCGCAGGTATCCGTTTGCCGACTTCAGGCGCGAGAGAGGCGCGGGGCCGCGCCGATCAGCGCATCGGTCTAGTCGAAGCCGCCGGTCGTCGTGGTAGCGACAGGCGTCGGCGGGCCGGACGTGGCGCTGGTTCACGTAGAGATCGGTCATTGCCCGGCCGCGGATCAGCATCGCCGGTACTGCGCGGCGGTCCTTCGTGCCGGCACGCCCAGACCATACTTCTCGTTCAGCGCCTGCCCGCGGATCAGCTCGGCCCGGTACTGCGCAGCTGTCATCCCGTGCCGGATTCCGATGCCGTAGCGCTCGTTCACGCCCTGGCCGCGAATCATGATCGCGCGGTATTCAGCAGGGGTCATCCGCGCCGGGCGGCCGGTCGCTGCGATGCCCGCCCCCGCGACAAGCGGCACCGCGACGAGCCGGACGGCGAGGCCGGCAAGGCGGCGATATGCGGTCGTCGCGGTCTTCAGCACCGTCTCCCTTCGTTCGACACGCCGAGCATGCTCCACAGCGGAAACGCTCTCGACTGCTAGTGTGGGTGGGCAGCGAGCCGCACGTCTTCCTCGTTGAGACATCACTCGACGGAAAAAGGAGGGCGCGATGGCAGCGAGTAGAGGTGCGGAAGTCGCATCGGTGGACGTGCCTTCCGGGGTGACAGGCTTTCTGCTTGTCGTGCAGATGAGCGACTCGAGGTCGGCCAACGAGCGGCATGCTTCGGGTCGGTGGAAGGTGCGTGTTCCGGTGCAGGATGCGGCTGCGGTCGGAGCCCTGCTCGAGAAGGTGCAGTCGTGGTTGCGTCAGGAGCGGATCTTGGAAACGAAGGTGAGCGTGGGCGACGATGTCTACTGCGTCGTCCCGGGCGGAGCGGTGTTGCACGAACGGAGCGCTGGGGTTGCGGCCGACCGGTTGCGTTGAGTGACTACGGAGCGGGTGCTGAGGAGGGATCGAGGGATGGAATCCGGTACGGTGACGGCGATCAGCGTCGAGGGTTTCGGGTTCATCGCGGCCGACCGCCACGCCGGCGAGATCTGGATCCGCCCGCGAAGCAGCGCGGCGGACACGCCTCTTCATGTGGGTCAGCGGGTCGAGTACGTGCTCGCGATCGGGCAGCTAGGCATCGAGGCGGCGAACGTGCGGCCGCTCCGACCCTGAGGGAAGCTCGGTCCGGTTAGTCACGCCGAAGCTGGCCTCGCTGCGCGGCCGGCAACAAGGCGGATCGAGACCGAGGCGAGGACGCCGCAAACGGAGGCTGCGACGGCGCTGATCACCAGCAGGAGACCTGACGCGAGGGAGAAGTTGATCGCGATGTCCTTTCCGACGCCCAGGGCGAGCAAGATCGCGGCGGCTGCACCGGCGTTGACGACGGCCCCGCCGGAGGTGATCGGAATCACCGCGGCGGCGGCGCTCAGGCAGATGACGGCGAGCGCTGCCTCGGGAGAGAACGAGAATCCGAGCGCGCTCAACAAGGCGGCGCTTCCGAACGCTCGGCTTGACCAGCACGCAAAGAGGTAACACCACGCGACGATCGCGTCCCTGCGGCCGGCGGGCGTTATGTGGCGCGCGACGTGCTCGCCGAGCGAGCGGAGTCCGCGACTGCGGCGCAGCGCGGGCAGGCGCATCAGCTGCCGGCTGGCGACTAGCAACGTGCAGCAACCGATCCCGAACGCGACGACGATCAGCAGCGGACCACGTAGCAGCGAGTTGCTCGTCGCGGTCGCGGAGATCGACAGCGGTAGCATCGCGATCGCGTCGATCATCCCGAGCGAGACGATCGAAAGGACGATCGCCTCCAGCCCGACTCGGATCCCGCCCAGCCTCTGAAGCATGCCGACCTTGATCAGGTAGTCGAGGCGAAACGGGAGCACGGCTCCGCTCGCGGCACCTGCGCCGACCGACGCGAGACAGCGGCCCTGGTCAGGGCACTGGTCGTGCGGAAAGAGCCGGTGCCAGGCGCGCGCGCGAAACACGAGGCTCGTGAGGTAGGCGAGGGCGGCGGCGGCGACCAGCGCCGGCTCGGCATGATCGAGCGGCCAGCTCGAATCCGTGAGCCGACGGGCAACCAGAATCGACGCGGCGACCGCCAACAACGCAAACGCACCTCCTACGAGGAGCCGACGACGCCGGCGCCCACCCTCGTCCGCAGCTGCGCCTCGATTCGATCCCTTCACGTCGGAAGGACGAGGTAGCGATCCGCACCGCCGATCTCCTCGACCACTCCAGGAACCTGCGCGAACAGCGCGACCATGAACGCCGAGCAGCGGCCTGGCTCGAGGACGTCCTGCCGACGGATCCGCCGGAGCCGCTCGAACGTCTGCCAGCACGCGCGGACGTCCTCAACTGCGATCCACTGCGAGCCCCGCTGCGAGTCGAGCGCCAGCCGACGCCCCCTCTGGTAGCTCGCAACGTGGCTTCCCGCACCGAGAAGGCTCGGCAACAGCTCGCCCGTCTGCGCAAGACGCTCAAGCACCACCTCCACGTCCTCCCAGCGAGGGCCTTCTCCATAAATCGGCGTCGGACGCTTGCAGGAGGTACCCATTGCAACTCCCTTCTCGGAGAACTCGGATCTGCCAGACGAGAAACCCCACGCGCTCCGCCGTCAGGCGAGCAAACGAGAAGAGGGGCACCTAAGGAGACCGCCTCGCGTAACCAGAGTAGCGGCCGGCGGCCGGCGCCGCGTCCTCAAATCCCGTAATCAGCCGAGGACGAGGATGCAGCCAGCTCGCGCTACCACCGTCTACGTCCTTCAACTTCGTATGCCCTCGTCGACCGAGACTGATCAGTCGCCGGCGTTCTTCTGCGCAGCGTACGATTGCTCCCACCCCACGTTGACGAGCATCGCCCCGACCTCGCGAATTGCTAGCGCGATCTCGAGCCCGATCTCTCGGATCGCCTCGGTCTGCCGGGGAGTGCCGCGTTCGGCACGGAGAGCCGCGAGCAGCGCTTCTAGCCGCTCGATCTCGACATAGTTCTTCTGTTCAGGGCTACTCATCCGTCCTCGGTGGCGGCAGTCTCGTGATCCGGAACGGCGCCGTCGTCGACCCGGACGGGAGTAGCAACGCCCTCAGCCTTCGCGAGGCGCGCGGCCGCCTTGCGCTCCTCCTTGCGAACTCGGCGCTCCTTGACGGCCTGCTCTCGCTTGCGCTTGCCAAATGTCTGCCGTGACTTCTTCTGCGCCATCCAGCCTCCGAGCGAGCCTCGAGTTGTGACCTGGCTGTCGATCCAGGCCTCCACCTGTTCGGACTTCACAACGCCTGCGCGCCCGGCAGAGGCCGGGCGCGCAGCCGATCGGTCTAGGCGGTCGGGGCGACGTTCGTCGCCTCCGGGCCTTTCGCGCCTTCGCGCTCCTCGTACGAGACGCGCGCGCCCTCGGCGAGCGACTTGTAGCCGTCGCCGGCGATGTTCGAGTGATGCACGAAGAGATCCTTCGCGCCCTCGTCAGGGGTGATGAACCCATACCCTTTCGAATCGTTGAACCACTTGACGGTTCCGTCGGCCATAAAAAACACCTCCCTTACTCCTTCACGAACGGGCAAGGAAGGCGCCTTCTCGCGCAAACCGGACTCGCTCTAGTACTCGCACCGTAGCAGCCATCCGCGCAGCCGGGGACGCGGAGCGCAGAGGCGCCTTCTCGGCCGTGCGGTAGCTGCATCGCCTGCATCACTGCATTCTCGGGCCGCAGATTCCGCTTCTGAGCAGGGAAAACGGCGTGCGAGGAACCTGCACGATAAACCTGCATCCGCGGGCCGGACGGAGCCAGCCGCGGCCGCTGTCGGTACGTCGGTAGCTGCGCCGGGTGCGGGGTCGGACCTAACCGTCGTCTTCTCGGTGAACTGCGACATCCGAGGGAGAAGGGGTTGAGCTGTGGTCCGGACATCGGGATTGGCAATCCGGACGCTCCCGCAGACGGTGCTGCTCCTGCAGCCCGTCCTCCGCTGTTGGACCGGCCGCTGCCGAACCTGCCAGCAACCCGTCGACCTCGACCAGCTCACGCTCTTTCACCGGCGTGAGTAACAAAGTCCTACTAGCCGGTGCTGCGACCAAGCGCCGGCCTGCGGTTGCGGCTGCGGTCACCTCTTCACCGAGGATTGTGGTCTTCGCGTATCGCAGCTTCGCGTGCCGCGGTCACTGAGCCCCGGCAAGTTCGTGTCAAGCTCGGTCTTCGTGGTGCGGATCGTGGTTCTGTTCCCCACGGCTGGATTTTCCCCGCATGTCGGCTCGAGCGTAGGGAAAAAATACGAGGCAGATAGTACGGTTTCGCAGCATCCCGACGCCGCGACGCGGATCGCCGCTCAGAGGGCTCCGGGTAAAGAAACGCCATTAGCCGCCCGTTCCGGCCCGGTCAGGGGCCGGTTTTGCTTCTTGCCCCGTCGCAATCGGGCGGGAGAGTATTGGAGAAGAGCGAAGGTGGCGGTCATCAGGCTCCCGGATCCACTCGGGATGATGTGCGGCCGGAACCGATTGAGCCCGCATGCGCGGATACTCCGCGGCATCGGGCAGCGTCAGAGCGAGCACCATCGACCAGCTCGGACTGCGGCCGCGGGTCGAAAGCGAGTGAGCGGACCACAACAACGACCGCGTCCACACCGCCGGCCTCACCCGCGTTCGCACTCCCGCCGGCACCGCCTGCGGTGCCACGAAACCAAAACGAGATGAGCCGTACCTATCGGCACATCTCGGAGGCTGTCCGGCCTAGTCGTGCTCGGCGGCCGCCGCGAGGTCCTGCTTGGGGATCTCCTTTTCCGGATCGATGAAGGGTTTCCGGACGACGATGGCGGAGGTTCGCCCGTCGGGGGTCTCGACCGCCACCTCGGTGCCGAGCTCGGCGAACTCGATCGGCACCATCGCATAGCCGATGTTCTTCCCGAGGCGAGGCGAGTAGCAGGCGGACGTCACCTTGCCGATCCGGTCGTCGTTCGCGTAGATCGGGTAGAAGTCGATCATCGTCCCGTCGACGTAGGAGCCGAGCTTCTTCCCGCCGATCTCGACGCCGACGAGCCTCCGCCTGATCCCCGCCTCCTTGATCCGCCGCAGCGCCTCCTTGCCGACGAAATCGGCTTCCTGGTCGAGGTCGACCATCCATTCGTAGCCCATCTCCACCTCGTACGGATTCGTGTCGAGCCACATGTCCGCGCCATACGCGAGGATGCCGCCCTCGATGCGACGGATGTGGCAGGGCCCGATCACCGCCAGGCCATGCGGCTCGCCGGCCTCGAGCACGATCTGCCACAACTTCTCGGCATTGCGGCTGGCGTCCCTGCAGTAGATCTCGAAGCCCATCTCCGAGGTGTAGCCCGTCCGGGAAACGACGACATCCATCCCCTGGAGCTCGCAGTCCCGGAGGTGATAATACGGGAGGTCGAGCATGCCGTCGCCGAACAGGTCGACGAGCACGTCCTTGGACTTCGGCCCCTGGATCTGCAGGGGACCGACATCGGGCTCGCGGATCGTCACATCAAGGCCGGAGTTGTAGGCGACGCCCATCGCCCACAGAAGCACATCGCTATCGGCGACCGAGAGCCAGAAGTGATTCGCACCCAATCGGAGCAGGACGGGGTCGTTGATAATGCCGCCGTCCGGAGCAGTGATGAAGACGTACTTGCACTGCCCCGCCGCACACTTGTTCAGGTCGCGTGGGACGAGCATGTTTGCGAGCGTGAACGCGTCCGGCCCGGTGATCTCCACCTGCCGCTCGACGCCGACGTCCCAGAGCGTGACCGCGTTCAGAAGCTGCCAGTACTCCTCGACCGGATCGCCGTAGTGCCGCGGGTGGTACATGTGGTTGTAGAAGCTATACCGCTGCACGCCGTGCCGTCGCGAGGCGTAGAAGTAGGGCGACTTCCGGATCCGGGTGTACAGGAGAACTTCGGGGTGCGCGTTGATCTGCGTCAAGGCGGATCACCTCCTCTTTGTTCGGTGTCCCGCTCGCACTCAAAGCCGGGAATGGATACCTCGAGAGCTGCCGACACCCCGCCACATTAGAGCCATGAGCTCTGTTCAGAACAACGGTGGAACAAATAGCCCCGCCGCGCCTTCAGCCGTAGCAACCTAGTCTGTCGCGTCAGGGACCAGCCGGACAAGACCGGCGCCCCGAGCGATCGTGCTCCCCTACGTGCGCACCCACTGGCGCGACTCCTCATGAGATGCAGCAAGGTTCGAGTCCAGCATGGCCTAATCTCACGTCGGACCCGCCGCGGCGAGCTGTCCGGACGTTCCTCGGTAACCCCGAGCAGGGGAGGCACCCCCTCCCCGGTCCCGATGCCGAAGGGCTGCTGACAGAACGCTAAGAGCAAGCCGACATCTCTCGGCCGGTTCGGCAGGATATCGCTCATTGACATCTAGCCAAGCTTGTGTGCCGCTCGTAGCCTCGGGGCGGGCCGGGTCGCGTTGCAGCGCCATGGCGTTCGGCTCGCCTCCCGGCCCTTCCCCGGCGTCCGCGACGGCTATTAGCCTCGACCGAAAAGACTGCCGGATTCTTTGCGCTCGCCGGCGTGATTATCGGGGGCCTTCTAACGGGCGCGGTCGACCTCTATATCGAGCATCGGAAGAGCGAGGCCGCGATCTTCAAGGCGAAGCGGCTCGTCGGCGACGAGCTATCGACGATCTGGCTTCACCTCGACGGCCTGATTGATCACGGGACCGCGCCCCTCTCGGATGAGCAGCATCGCACGAAGTTCATGCCGACGACGGCGTGGGACACGTACAAGGAGACCCTCGCGCAAAAGGGGGCGACAAGCGAGGCCGAGTGGACGGGCCTTTCGAGTGTGTTGCACGCGGTGAACACCCTGCGCTTCATGGTGTTCGAGCACGAGCCGAAGACGCAGCTGCCGGCACCCCTTCTGCAACAAATTCGCGAGCAGCGGTGGTTGGTCGCCGAGAATTACGAAGGGATCACTGGCAGCCCGATCCCCTGGGAACCGTCCGCTTAGCCGAGGCTGATTGCAAGCGCGGCGCCGACCTGGCGGCCGAGCTCGGTCGCGACGAGCCGGCGATGCGAGCGTTGTCAGACTCGGCGACCCTGACGCCAGGTTGACGCCAGGTTGTCCGGGACAGGGGCCGCGGCGTTTGATCGCAATGATGACCCGCCGCAAGCGAGCCAGGTGCGGCGTGTTATGCGACAGAGAACACCTCCCAGTCGCCGGGCACGCCCCTGAGCGTGTGCACCCCGCGACCCTCGAACCCGATTCCCGAGCCGGCAACCAGGTCCTTGACCGTCCGCGAGACGAGCACCTCACTCGGCCCGGCTAGTGCTGCCACCCGTGCGCCCGTATGGACGGCGAGTCCTTCAAGCTTCTCGCCAAGTCGTTCGCACTCGCCTGTGTGCAGGCCGGCGCGGATCTCCAGACCGAGTGTGCGCACCTCGTCACGGATCGCGCATGCACAGCCGATCGCACGGGCGGGCCGGTCGAAGGAAGCCATGAAGCCATCGCCGGCGGTGTCGATCTCTTGCCCCTGCCAGCGGTCGAGCTGGTGGCGGACGACCACGTGATGCGCAGCGAGCAGTTCGTGCCAGCGCCGGTCTCCTAACGCTGCAGCTCGTTCGGTGGAGCCAACGATGTCGGTGAAGAGGACGGTGGCGAGTACTCGATCCGGGTCCGGACCGCGGCGGACGCCGGTCAGGAACTCCTCCACCTCGTCGAGCAGGAGGTCGCTGTCGCCAATCCAGGGAAGATGGTCGTCGCCCGCCAGTTCGACGTACTTCGCGTCCGGGATCTGACTCGCGATCCAGCGCTCTTCTTCGACGTTTACCTCGCGATCGCCTACGCGCTGGATCACGAGCGTCGGGACCCGGATGGTGGGCAGGACCGACCGGGTGTCAATCTGAGCGTTCATCCGGTTGAGCGCCACGGCGGCGCCGGGACTGACGCTACGACGGAAGAACATCGTGATGCGCCGCATCAGCGCTGGATCGGCAACCGCACTCGGGGCTAGCTGGGCTACGTCCATTTCCCCGGCCCACTCGCGCGCGATCAGTTCTGTGTCCCGCTCGCGCTGCTCCGGGGTCGGGGCCCACGGATAGTCCGGGCTCCACAGCCGCTTCGCGTACACGGCCTGGAGCACGAGCGCATGCACTCGCTCTGGATGGGTCGCCGCGAAGAGGATGCTCAGATTGCCGCCTTCGGACGCGCCGAAGACGGCTGCGCGTTCAGAGCCAATCGCGTCGAGGACGGCGCGCACGTCGTCCATTCGTTGCTCGAGCGTCGGGAGTCGATCGTTGGAGACGCGGTCGGAGAGGCCCGTTCCACGCTTGTCGAACAAGATCAAGCGCGAGAACGAGGCGAGCCTGTGCAGGAAGTGCGCGTACTCCGGGACTTCCCAGCTCTCCTCGACGTTCGAGATCCACCCTGGGACCCAGATCAGGTCGAAGGGCTTGTCGCCGACGACTTGGTAGGCGATGCTGATCTCGCCGCTTCTCGCATAACGGGTCTTCGGCTGCTCCATGCGCAGAGACTCTCAAACGCTGGCGATCACAGCAGGCGGATCATTTCCGGTGGGTTGAGATCTCGGCTTCCCGCAAACGTTTACGGTAGCCGGATGGTCGCGCTGAAGCGGTGCGTGTGACGGGCAGTTCAGTCGGTTGACCGAAGAGCGTCTACGCGTCGGAGTGCAGCTCCCCGAGGTCGAGCGCGAGGTTCGCTGGCCGGAGATGCATGCGATCGCTAGGCGCGCAGAGGCGTCGGGCTACGACGCGATCTGGATCGGCGACCATATGCTCTACCGAGGAGGCGGCCGCCCAGAGTGTGCCCCCTGGGACGTGTGGACGATGCTGGCCGCACTCGCCGCTTCGACGGAGCGTGTCCAGCTCGGGCCGCTCGTTGCCTCAACTGCGTTTCATCCGCCCGGTCTGGTGGCGCGGATGGCCGCGACGATCGACGAAGTCTCGAGGGGGCGGTTCATCCTTGGCCTCGGCACAGGTTGGAACGAGGCGGAGTTTCGGGCCTTCGGGATCCCCTTCGACCACAAGGTCGCTCGCTTCGAGGAGGCATTCACGATTATTCGGCGGCTGCTAGCTCATGAGCGGGTGAGTTTCGCGGGACGCTTCTATCAGACGGATGATGCGGTGCTCTTGCCACCGCCGAAACGGCAGGTGCCACTGCTCGTGGGTACCTCCGGGCCGCGCGTACTCGCTCTGAGCTCGGCCCATATCGCGTACTGGAACTCGTGGTACTCCTGGTATGGCAACACGCCGTCTGGGTTCGCGAAGCTCAGCTCAAACTTCGAAGGGAACTTCCGACGCAGTGCCTGCGTGCTGGTAACGGTCGGCGCCGGCGGCGAACGGCCGCTCGACCCGGGATCACCACCCGTGGACGCGGCATCCTTGCGCGAGCACCTCGACGAACTCGATGCCGCCGGTGCCGACGAAGTGATCCTCGTACTCGACCCGATCAACGAGCGCTCAGTGATCACCGTCGCGGAAGAGCTCGGACTCGATCCACGTGTCTAACGACGCCGCCTTCGCGGCCTCTCGTCATCTCTCATGCGCCCGGGCAAGCGAAATCGATCGGCGTGGCAGCGGCGACTCGCTGTGCCATCCGCGATGCTGTCGCACAGCAATCGCGTTCGTGGCACGGTTGCAGCGCCAGCGGTCCTCGGAGCCGGTCGAGGTCCGGCATTTCCCGCGCGACCTCGGTTGACAACGCTAGGTAGCCAAAGCTGGCAACAGACGTCGGTCGGTGGGAGACGCCAGGCGGCACGCGCTGAGCATCCTCCCGGTTCGGTTCCTCCAATGCCTCGCAGAATGGAGCTACCCGGACTCGAACCGGCGATCTCTTGGGACACGACCAGGAGGCTGCCTCCGGTGTCGCAGGACTCGGCGCCAGCTTCCCTGTGCGAACGCGCCACTACCCCGGGCCCTGTGTGAGCCGCGGTTACGGGAGGGGCGCCGCCGCGGCGACGCCCCTCCTCGCTTTGCCTACTTCTTCTGCCCTTTCGGCGCGGGACCGCCCGCGCATTCGTCGAGCGCCGCCCTGACGCTTGGCTGCTCGATGGCTGCGTGCAGCCACTGCTTGAACGCGGCCGGCGTCTCCTTGGCGTCGCTCGGAACGTCGACACCATGCCGCTCGAGGCAAGCCGCTTGCATGGCCGGCGTCGGCCCGGACTCCGTCCCGCCCGCCTGCTCGTCCCCGCCCGCGCACGCCTTGAGCGCGGCCTGCACCCCCGGAACGCTCTCATGATCCCCCAGCCACTCCTTCACGGCGGCGGGGTCGTCGCTCGGCACTTGCACCCCGTGCGAGGCGAGGCACGAAATGAAAGCGGCGAAGCCGTCGCCCGGCTGGTCCGACCGGCCGGCCGTTCCGCCGAAGGCGCCCGTGGTCAGCACGACGACCGCCGCGACCGCCGCCGCTGCGGCAATCACCAGAAATGCCTTTCGCTTCATGCCCGTCCTTTCTGTCGAGGGCATACGGCTCCGATTTGACCAGCCGCGGGCGCGAAATTCTGCGAACGGGCGCTGAAGAATTCGTGAAAACCGACTACGTCGCCGGGAGCGTCGCGCCGAACCGTGCGCCACCAGCGGGTGGATTTTCGGCGACGAGCGTCCCGCCGTAAGCCTCGATCAGATGCCGCGCGATCGCGAGGCCGAGCCCTGTGCCGCCGGTCTCGCTGTTGCGGGACCTGTCGCTGCGGAACATGGGCTCGAACAGATGCGGCAGATCCTGGGCCGGAATCGGGTCGCCTCTGTTCCACACGGTGAATCCGATGCTGTCGTTGCTGCGTGCCCAGCGCAGCTCGACCTCGCCGCCTGCCGGCACGTGTCGAACTGCGTTGTCG
>JBKOVL010000241.1:0-8425 GCA_046723895.1 Actinomycetota bacterium
AACATGTTCGCAACACGGGCGCGCGACGCCGTCGCGGCTCGTGCCATGGCCGCGTCGACCGAGCGGTAGAGCGGCTCGGTTTGTGCGAGTCGATCAGCCTCGGGGTCCCACGCTCCGGTCACGATGATCTCCGCGGTCGGCGCGATGGCCCGAAGCCGCTTGAGGATCGCGGTGAATCGCGAAGCGAACGAGCCGATCGCGCGCTGCGCGCGCTTGCCTTTCGCGGACAACGGAAACAGGTCGCCGCCCCACAGCGTCACGGTGATCGGACTGACCTGCCCGGGGTGAGCTCGCAGGAAGGACTGGGCCGCCTCGAGCTGGGGTCCGCGAAACGCGTCGTGCAGCTTGAAGCCGTCGGCGAACGCGGGACAGCCACCCCGGGTGAACGTCACGGTGGATTCACCGGGACATCCGTAATTGACGACCTGGATCCCCGGAGAGAGCTTCCGTAGATGCGCGACGAAGACGTCGACGTAACCGGTATTGAACGCCGACGGTCGGGCACCGGGTTTCTTGGTCGGCTGGAAGCCATAGGCAAGCGAGTCCCCGAGAGCGAGGTAGTAGTTCTGCGGAGGTTGGTACACAGGTCGCGAAAATTGACTCGCGACTGCCGCGGTGCTCGGAAGCGCCAGGACCATGATCGACGCCGCGATTGCCGCACTCACCATTGGACCTTGGGTCGAGCGCGGAGCCCCTATGGACGTAGACGTCAGGTCAAATCTCATCGCGCTGCAATCCCGCGGTCAGCCCCGGCAACTCACACAACAGCGACACCACCCGCGTTCTCGTCTGTCCCTGGCTCCCTCTCCCCCGAATAGTTCGGGTCAACTCTGGGCCGGCGGATCCTACGCCGCTGCGAGAGCGCCGTCTACCCGCAACTGACGCTCACGCCTGAAGCCGCAGAAAGGCGCAGCCCGCATCGGCTCGGGCTCGACCCGATCGTGTTCGTGTCGAGCGGGCCAGTCCATCCCGCTCGCCGAACTCCTCCGCACGCTCGCCGAGCTCAGCGGGCGGCGGATCCGGTTCCTGATCTTCTCACGCTCGTTCCTGCGGCCTTCCGCCGCGCCGCAGACGTGGTGCAGAGATCATGCGGGCGCTCGGCGCCGTCAACCTCGACGGCGGCGGCTCGACGACGATGACGATCGGCGCCTGCCTCGTGAACCGACCGTCCGACCCGACACCTCGGGGGCCGCGTGGTTGATGCGACGAGGCGTGTTACGGGAGAATCAAGTGCAGGTCGCCAAACTCGTGCCAGAGGTAGCCGTGCTCGAGCGCAGCCCGGTAGGAGCGCTCGAGGAGCTCGCCACCGGCCGCGGCCTCGAGCAGGGCGAGGTGTGAGGATTCGCGTTCGTGCCAGCCGGTGAGCAGGCCGTCGACGGCACGTAGCCCGCGCTCGGGCGTGACGACGACGCTCGTCCAGCCCCGGCCTTCGGACACGGTGCCGTCGGCCGCGGCCACAGTCTCGAGCGCCCGCACGACGGTGGTGCCGACCGCGATCACGCGGCCGTTCCAGCCGCGGACGGCGTTGACGAGCCTTGCGGTCGCGGGCGGAACCCGGAAGCGCTCGGGGAAGGGCGGCTCGCCGTGTTCGGGCGAGGAGACTCCCGTGTGCAGAGTGACCGGCGAGAAGAGGACGCCGCACGAGACGAGCTCCGTGACGAGCTCCGCCGTAAACGGCCGGCCGGCGCTCGGCATCTCCGCGCTACCGGGCTCGAGGGCGAAGACGGTTTGGTACGCGTCCAGCGGCCACGGCTCGGGGACGTAGCCGTACCGGACGGGCCGGCCGTGCCGGCGCAGGTAGTCCTGAAGCGGCTCGTCGAGCTCGAATCGTGCAACGGACAGTCGTTCGCTGCCGGCGAAGCGTGCGAGCAGTTGGACACGGCCGCCGCCGAGGAGGTCGAGCCGAACACCTACCGGCGGCCGCAGGTACGGCGCTCGGTCGCGCGTTCGCAGCTCCACGAGCCAGGTGCCGTCGCGCGCCGGAGTCGAGAGCCAGAGCTCGACCGGCCGCGCGCCGAGCCGGGCATCGAGCGCGGCCGGCAGCGTCGCCGAGGTGTTGACGACGAGCAGATCGCCCGCGGACAGGAACCGCGGTAGCTCGCGGAAGCGGGCGTGGACGAGCTCGGGGTCGTGCCGGCTCGCAACGAGCATCGCGACGTCGGCGCGGCCGAACCCACGCGCTTCCGCCGGCTCGTGCGCTTCCTGCCGAACGGGGAGCTCGAGCGTCCTCATGCTGCAACCGGCGGTGCGAGCTCGCGCGCCCGGTAGCGGCCGCTCGCAAGCGAGCTCTCGATCAGCGCGAGCAAGCCGGGCACGCTCTCCTCAGGGGGCGGCAGGTGGGAGATGTCCTCGCCCGGGAACGCCTCCTGATAGGTCTGCGTGCGCATGTCGCCCGGGTCGACGCTGTACACGCGCAGGCGCGGCTGCTCGGCCGCGAGCACCGCCGTCAGCTGCTCGAGGGCTGCCTTCGAGGAGCCGTATCCGCCCCACCCCTCGTACGGCTCGACCGCCGCGTCCGAGGAGATGTCGAGGATGGCCGCGCCGGTCACAAGTCGCGAGAGTGCCTCCTGCACGAGCGCCAGCGGCGCGAAGACGTTCACCTGGTAGACGCGCGCGAGCTCTGACAGCGGGTAGGCGGCGAGCGCCGGCTGTGGGCTCGGCCCGAGCAGGCCCGCGTTGTTGACGAGCAGATCGATCCTGTCGCCCGCCGCCTCGACGAGCGCGCGGCGGTGCTCAGGGTCGGAGACGTCGCCGGGGATCGCGTGCACGCCCTCGAGGCCGGCGACCGCGCGCGCGAGCGCGTCGGCTCCGCGCGCGTCGACGACAAGCCGCCATCCGCGCTCGACGAGGGCACGCACGAGCGCGAGGCCGAGCCCCCGTGATGCGCCGGTGACGATGCCGACGGACATACGGCTATGCGGCTGCCTCGCTCGGGAGGCCGTGGCGAGCGACCACACGCTCGTAATTGAGGCGCAGCAGCGCGATCACGTCGTCGACGTCGGCCTCGCTCTCGATCCTGCGGGCACCGAAGCCGGGCCTGCCGGGGAAGACCGGGTGGTAGTCGATCCGCCCCTGGTCGAAGAGGGTGGCCCAGACCTCCTTGGGAAAGCCGAAGTGGGCGGCGTGATCGCCGTGAAGGTGTCCGATCTCGCGCCCGCCTACCTTGAACGCGAACTCGCCGCGCCTACCGGGTCCCGCCGCGACCCCTGGCCAGGACGTGACCTCCTCAGTAATCCGCTCGCTCGCCCTTCGTTCACTCGCCATGAAGGCCTCCTTTCCCACGCTTGCTCCGCCATTCGACCAAGAGTACTAGTTAAAGTAAACTTTAAGTCAAGGCGAAATCGACCCGAACTCCGATGTCCAATCTGCTGCCAATCGGTGAGGTCTCACGCCGCAGCGGCGTGGCCTCCTCCGCACTTCGCTTCTACGAGCAGCGGGGCCTGATCACCTCCGAGCGGGCAGGCTCGGGTCACCGTCGCTACCCGCGGCCGGTGCTCCGAAGGATCGCGTTTATCGTCTTCGCGCAGCGCATCGGGCTGACGCTCGAGGAGATCGGCCTCGAGCTCGCGAAGCTTCCTCCCCACGAGGCCCCCACCCGCCGCGACTGGTCCCGTCTCTCCGCCACTTGGAGCTCGCGGATCGACGAGCGAATCGCCGAGCTCGAGCGGCTCAAGCTCGGGCTCACCGAGTGCATCGGCTGCGGCTGCCTCTCGCTCGACCGCTGTCAGTTCGCGAACCCGAACGACCGGGCCGCCGCACTCGGTCCCGGCCCGCGCTACTGGATCGGCGACCGGCCGCTGAGCGGCGGAGCGCAGTCCGGCCGGCAAACTGCAGGCGATCCGCCTCACACACGCTGACGACGTGAACGATGCCCGTGGTCAGGCGACCCCGGGCGCGTCGAGACGCCGTACGACACCTCTCACCACTGAAACGCGGGAATCTGATACCTCACAACTGCAGCAGCAGGAATCGAAGTCCGGGAGCCAGGCGATGCAGGAGTCTGGCTTTTCGGTCCCTGGTGCGGCGGCGAAATTGACCCAAATGGGTCAGATGGGTCTGGGCTAGAGTGGCCGCGCTTCACAACTAACCCGAGGGAGGGACTAGCAATGAATCGCAAGTCGATGGTCGCGGCGCTGCTTGGCGCTGGGATCATTTCGGTCTGCTTCGCAGCCGTCTCGATGGCGGCTCCGGGAGGCAAGGCCACCGGGGGCACAACCATCCATCTGATCGAACACGACACCTCGTTCAGCTTCGTCCCGGCGGCTGGGGCGAGGGAGGGACGGGTGGCCAAGCCGGGAGACGAGGTCGTGTTCAACTCGAATCTCCTGACGATGAGCAAGCATCCTGCCGGGCATGTGAACGTCAGCTGCGTCGCGACGACGGGCGGTGCGAACCCCCTTATGCAATGCACTGGCACCTTCTCGCTCGCGGGCGGCACCATTGTCGGCTCCGCTCTGATCCATGGAGACGGAAACGCGCCGACTTACGTCGCCATCCTTGGGGGCACACGCGCCTACGAGGGCGCGAGTGGCAGCATCCTGACGGTGCCGAGCAAGTCGAAGAAGAACGTCTCCTACGACACCATTCACCTGCTTCGCTAGTCGATCTGGATTGACTGCCCGCGCCTGGCAGGCGTGCGGGCAGTCGTTCTCTCTAACCAACAGGAAAGGACATCCACGTTGAAGGTTGTCATCGGTTCTCTTGCAGCGCTCTGCACTCTCGTCGTTGCGACCGCCCCTGCCGTTGCCGCAAGTCCGTTGAGGAAGGCCGACTACCTCGGCAAGCTCCGGAGAGCAACCGCAGCCACATCGAAGGCTGAGGACACTGCCGTCGCGGCGCTGGAATCCAAGAACACATCCGCCGCCCAGGTAAGAACGCGATTCTTCGTCATGGGCAAGACCGAGGTGATGGTCGGGAAGTCGTTCGTGGCCATCGTCCCGCCCAGAGCCGCAGCGAAGGCGAACCGGGACTTCGCACACGCCGAAATCGTCCTCGGCCACCAGAACAAAGCCATCGCCAAGAAGCTGCCTGCGACGAAGGCGGCAATCGCCAAGTACCTCCAATCACTGAAGCCGCCGTCGGGCGGGAAGATGCTCGATCTGGCGGTTGCCGAGCTCCACGCCGCAGGGTTCAAGATTTAGCTTCGAGACAGGCGCTGCGACCACACGGAAGCCTTGGGGGCGCTGTGCCGAGCTCGAGGGTCGTGCTGGTGGACAGGCGGGGTCGACTCGTCGACAGCCCACGCCCGGACGTCGACGGAGACGTGGCGGCTCTCCGGTTCGTCATACGAAACACGGCGCACAAGCCTGCCCCACGCGGGCCGGCACCCCCATCGTCCGCTTGGATCAGCTTCCGATCAGACCGCGCCGCCGGGCCTCGGCGACCGCCTGAAGCCGTGAGTGGACGCCGAGTGCGCGAAGCAGCGCGCGGATGTGGTTGCGAACAGTGTCGACCTGAACCCCGAGCCGTTCGGCGATCTGGGTCGTGGACAGTCCACGGTCGAGGAGCTGCAGGATCTCGAGCTGGCGCGGCGTGAGCCCGGTAACGAGCGGAGGCGGACTGTATCCCCGGGCGACCGGCTCGACAAGGCCGAACACTCCCACGATCCGATGGTCGGCGCCCTCGACGACGACCGAGCTGACGTCGATCGGGACATGCCTGCCATCGGGGGCGATCATGTTGATCTCGTAGTCAGTCGTCCGCGCGGTGCCGATCACCTTCTTCGTGAACTGGCGTCGCCACTCGTGGGTGCTCTCGGGTGCGACGTGCTCTCCGAGCGGATGGCCGATGCAGTCGCCGACCATCTCGGTCCAGCGCGCGTTCTGCCAGCGCACGATCCCCTCGCGATCAGCCAGCGCCGCTGCCACCCTCACCTCGCCGAGCATCGGGTCGATGTTCGCTCCGAGGCCGGTAACCGTCTCGGAAAGCTCCGCCCTGCGGCGTGCCATTCCGGGATGGTAATCGCCGCGGACGAGCACGCTCACGGCGACTCCACGAACGGGACCGTGCGGACGAGCGTCTCCAGGAACTTGATGACTGCGGACAAGAGCCTTCAACCGAGGACGTTTGACGGGACGGAGGAAGATCTCTGCGCCGAACTCGCCGGGCCGTAACTCGCCGTCGAGAGCGCTCGCGCGACTACGACAACGTGGGCGCTTGGGACACATCCCGAGCGTCCCACCTGACGGTTCGGCACGGCGCTCGCCTTCGACTTTGAGCACCCACCCCGTACGGGCCGAGTCCCCCTACCCGGCCCGTCCGCCTGCCAGGGGTGAGTCGGTCCTGCCCTAGCTCGTTAGCACCCAGCCCGTGATCAGGGCGGTGAAGCTGATCCCGTGGATTGGCCGTCGTCCACCCCGTGTCCGAGCAGGTCGGCGTAGGCGCCGGTGCCGCCGAGGATCTGCACCGGCCCCGTGTTGGTGGACGAGAAGTCGGGGTTGAACTGGATGAAGACGTGTTTCAGCATCGTGAACGTTCCACTGCCGTCATCGCACGTGTACACGGTGCGGATCAGCACGTTGCCCTTTAGTTGCGGGGCATTGAACGTTGCGCTGATGACGGTGTCGGCGAAGGTGCCGGATGGGCAGAGCCGGACTACGCCGGCGTGCGGGCAAGGGCAGCTTGATGATGGCCTGTTCTCGAACTGCCTTGGCGGGGCACCACGCAGGATATTCGCGGCCTCCCAGGCCCGCCGGGAGGCCGCGAATATCCCACAACTCAGCAGGTGTTCGTATAGAAGGCGCCGTTCGTGCCCCAGACGGCCGTCGAGAGCGTGAAGTCGGGGACGCTCGGGCCGTAGCCGGCGATGCCGCCGAAGTCGTTGACGCCCGTTCCGGTCACGTCACCGAAGGTCGCCGTGCAACCGACAGCGCTGTAGAAGGGATAGAAGCCTCCATAGGTTGGCAGCGAACTGAGGTCGACGCTGCACTGGTCGGGCTGGGAGAGGTCGCAATTCGAGACCTGTGCGAGCGTGAACCCGGCGATGCTCTCTAACTCGAACGTTGGGTAGGGAGCTCCGTTGCTCACCGGCCCCAGCGCATGCCCGGCCAGCGGAAGCAAGCCGACGGCGGAGGCTGTCTTGGTCGTGGGCGTGAGCGCCGTCGCCCAGTGTCCGGGAACGTAGGGGACGCCGTCGAAGTCGAAGTCCGTCGACAGGCAACCGCTCTGCCCGCTCGGGTTCTGCGGACAATAGGTGTCATCGGCGTCCTGATCGGGGGATTCGAAGTGACCCGTTTCGACGGCGAGGCCGGGGCCCGCCTGCAGCGCGGCCCAGGGCACGATGTTGTTCGGGGAGGCCGACGAGTATTCGGGGTGGAAGGCGAACGGCGTCCCCTTGCACGTGTGGACGTTCGTGTTCATGTAGCCGTTCGCCACGCTCGCCACCATGAACCCGCTCGTGTGTGTGGTTAAGTCCCTTACGCCCGTGAACAGGCCGCTCGGCGTATCGTGGATCGACACCTCGACGGTGTCGCCGGGGTTCATGAGCAGAGTTTTGGCGTTGGGGATGAACGTCGCGGCGGTCGCCAGTTGCGGGCTGGGCGGCCCCGCGGGAACGCCGTTCGTTTGAATGAAGGCGAAGTTCGGGACCTCGGTGCAACGCGGATTGCAGAAGCGAAAGCCGAGCCCGCACTCCAGGCTCCAGTCGACCTGTGCTGAACACCAGTGCGTGCTGTCGCAGCTGATGTTGCTGAAGGGCGGGAACCCCGGCGGATAGAACTGCAGCTCCAGGAAGGCGGAGCCGGCGTCCGTCGCCGAGGTACCGAGACCGGTGTTCGTGTCGCTATCGGGCCTGCAGGGCTGCTGCGGGTACGAGTTGGGATCGCACAGCGGGAGCCCAAGCCAGAGCGCGATCATCGTCTGGTAGGTGGGAATCGCCCCGGGGGCGCTGCTGTCCTTCGGCAGCACCATCTTGTAGGTCATGCTGTTGCCGCTGCCGGCCGCATGCGAGATGAACCTCATCTCCGGCTCGTCGTGCCCGACGTAAGTGTTGCCGCGAAGCTCGAATTCGCCCTCCCTGCCAATCGGCTGCGGGCAACCCAGATGCGCAAGCCCCGGCTGCTGCGGCGAGCCGATATTGCAACCGGGCAGGCCGTACACGCCCGAATCCGCGGCCGCACGAGTCCGATTCGTCGAGGCGGCCGCTCCTCCGGCGAGTGCCAGGACGCAAATCAACGCGAGCCCCAGAAAGAGCGCGCGCACGAGTCGCTTCATCACCACACCTCCTGTTCGTAGCGACTCCGACTGTCGAAATCGAGCCCGACGGAGGCCGACAGCCTGGCCTGCCACAGCAGCGCAGGCTCCTCGCCTGGCGTCGAAGCGGAAGTCTGTTAGGTCCGTGGGCTAGGCGTCAAGAGAGCTGCACGGGCGTCCCGGCCATCGATCTCCGGCACGAGCGGCTCGTTCCCACTCGTTCCCACACAGGCAC
>JBKOVL010000084.1:0-4930 GCA_046723895.1 Actinomycetota bacterium
CGCTCCTAATAGATAAGGCGTCTTTTCCGCGCGACAAGCCCTGCGGCGGGGGCCTGACCCTGCGGGCGGTCCGCGAGCTCCCGGTCGATCCGGCGCCGGTCGTCGAGCACGAGGTCGACCGGATGGAGTTCCGCCTCGGGCGCCGCGGCCGCTTCGAACGCAGAGGACGCCGCGGGCCGTTCGTGCTGATGACGCAGCGGCGGCGGCTCGATCACTACCTCGCCGAGCAGGCCGCGGCAGCGGGCGCCGACTTCCGTGACGGAGTGAAGGTCCCGGTCGAGGAGATCGACGCCGAGGTGATCATCGGCGCGGACGGTGCGAACGGAGCGACGGCGAAGGCGCTCGGCCTCGGTGGCCCGATCGTCCATGGTGTTGCCTATGAAGGAAACGTGCCGTACGACGACCACTACCGCGGGCTCGCGTTGATCGAGCTCGGCTCGATTCCGGGCGGCTACGGCTGGATCTTCCCGAAGGGCGACCACCTGAACGTCGGCGTCGGGGGCTGGGAGTCGGAGGGCCCGCGCCTCCGGGAGCACCTCGCGACGCTGTGCGGCCGCCACGCGATTGAGGTCGACTCGCTCCGGAGCGTCCGCGGCCACCGGCTGCCGCTCCGTCGGCCCGGCTTCGTGCCGGCGCGCGGCCGGGCGCTGCTCGTCGGCGACGCCGCTGGGCTCGTCGACCCGCTCACGGGCGACGGGATGTACGAGGCCTTCGTCAGCGCCCGCCTCGCCGCCGAGGCGACGCTCGACGTGCTCGCGGGGCGCGAGCAGACGGTGGAGCCGTACACGGAGCGGCTCCTTCGCGCGATCGGGCCGCTTGCCGGCGCGTCCTGGGGGGCAAAAATCGCCCTCGACCGCTTCCCCCGCACCGTTTTCACGCTCGCACGCCTGCCGCTCGTCTGGCCGGTCGTCGAGCGGCTCGTCCGCGGCGATATCAGCGGCCCTTCCGAGGCGCGCGGGCTCTCGCGCCCGCCGCTGAAGGCGATCGCCGCGCTGGCCCGAGTGGCCGGCGCGCAGGCGTCCTGACCGAAGCCGAGGCCCTCGGCAGTCGGATACTCAGCCACCGGTGCAGTCGGGGACGTGAAGCCTGAGCTCGAGGCGTCTGGAGGCAAGCCGCAACGGGTCGGGCGCGTGCACGAGCTTTCTTAGGCGTTCTGGGAGCGCGGCCCGCTGCACCGGCGTGTGCGCTGCGTCGATCGTCTCGTAGATGCGGACCCACGCTCTGGCGTAGCTCGCCGCCAGTCGCCGTTGCAATGAGATCCAGCGAAGACCGATCCCGCCGAGCTCCGCTGGAGCGGGAACAGCGGCGACACGGGACAAACGCCCGGCGGTCGAAGCTCGGATGTCGCGGGCCACCGCAAGCGCGCCGGCGCGTGTACCCATCTCGTGCGCGCGGTCGAACAGCAGTGCGCCGGCGCAAATGCGCGCGACGGCGAGCGAGTAGTCACTCGCGGTGGGGCTGCCGGGCGCTTCGCATTGGAGATCGCAGCTCTGCACCCGCGCGAACGCGTTACCGACAGCTAGGGGGAGAGCGAGAATGACTGCGAGAAGCGCGAGAAGCTTCAAGACTGCTCCCTTCGTCTGTCGTGCCGGACGGGATTTGCCTGCCGTCCCCAAGTGGTAGTGGATGGTCGGCCCGCAGCACATCGGCGGAATTACCCAGGTTGTGTCAGGGCGTTGCCCATCCTGGGCGGCCATGGCCGGAGCCGTGCTGGACAAGATCTCGCGGGGTCGGCGCACTGGCGACGCCTCGGTGGCGAGGAGCAGCGGCGTCTCACCATCGTCGGCAGAAAGCCATCGCCTCCTGACCGACCCCCGACCACCCCTGGAGAACGTTGCCGCGGTTGGCCTTCCGGGAAACAGGCGACGACCCGCGAGAAGGACGGCTCAGGCTACTCTGGCCTGGAGATGGGAATGCTGCCCGACAACCGCCGATCGGTTACGCTCCGTCCCCGAAAGCCGCCTGCGCCGGGCACGCAGGATCGAGAGCGGGCAGGAGCGTCGTACGAGATCCGGTTCGTGCCGGCACGGTGGCTTGTTCTGCTGCTGGGTATAGCGAGCGCCGTGTTGAGGGGTGGGAAGTTCACCAAGCTAGGTCTCATCGGGCTCGTCTGGTCGGTCACGCCGAGGCCGGTGAAGATCGCAGCCGGGGGGTTTGCCGCGGCTGCGGCGATCGTGGTCTTTGGCGCTGTCGCTGCGATCGCGCTCCTCGCTCTTCAGATCAGTTAGCGCACGCCCCGCCCGTGGCGCGTTTGGCGCGTCGCCGGCTTCAGCTGCAGGAGTATCCGCCTCGAGTTCGCGACGCGGCTCATGCAAGATTTGACACGAGCCTAGTCGGGAGAGACGCTTCGGGGCGGGGTGGCCCACGTCTGAGCGTCTGAGCGGCACCGTCACCTTCCTGTTCACGGACATCGAAGGCTCGACGGGTCTGCTCAAACAGCTGGGCCGAACTCGTTACGGCGAGCTCCTGGCCGACCAGCAGCGGCTGCTACGGGAGGTATTCGCCTCGCACCAAGGCGAGGTGATCGATACGCAGGGCGACTCGTTCTTCGTCGCTTTCCGTAGCGCTGCCGACGCTCTCTCCTCGGCGGTCGAGGGCCAGCGTGCGTTGGCCGCGCATCGATGGCCCGAGGGTGCGGAGGTGCGGGTGCGGATCGGTGTCCACACGGGCGAGGCGGCGGCGACCGGGTGAGCGTTACCTCGGCCTTTCGGTGCATCGCGCTGCCCGGATCGGCGGCGCCGCTCACGGCGGTCAGGTGCTGCTTTCGGATTCGACCAGGTCGCTGGTCGAGGACGACCTGCCCGAGGGGGTCTTCTTTCGCGATCTGGGTTCGCACCGGCTGAAGGACATCGATCGTCCGGAGCGGATCTCCCAGCTCGCCGCCGAGGGTCTCCAGGCGGAGTTCCCACCGCTTCGGGGGGCGGAGCGGGTCAAGCCGTCGCCGATCCTTCGGCGCCGTTCGCTGCTGGCCGCGACTGGAGGCAGTTCGGTCTGCGGCGGTCTGGGACCAGGCCTGCCTTCACGCTGAGCTGCCGGCTTGGTTGAGTGCGAGGTCGAAGTCGGCTCCGTAAGCTGGGCTGCAATGATCGGCACGTCCGCGATCACGAACTGGATGCGCGCGGGCCTGCGCGGCGTCGCGGTGGCCGTGGACACACTGTGTGAGGCGACTGACGCACATGGCGTCGGCGTGCGCATGCCTGTTGTCGACGTCCATGCTCGTGTCGGGTCGGTGGTCTGATGCGTGCGGTCGTGGCGCGGGGTGCCCACGATGTTCGGGTCGAAGAGATCGAGGCGCAGCCGCCGGGTGCGGGCGAGGTCGAGGTCGCGATCGCCGTCGGAGGGATTTGCGGCTCCGATCTGCACTACTTCCACCGGGGTGGCGTGGGCGACGCCGTAATACGGCAGCCGCTCGTACTCGGGCACGAGGTGGCGGGCACGGTGACGCGGGCCGGCGACGCGGTTAGCGGGCTCGAGCCCGGAGACCCAGTCGCGATCGACCCGAGCCGCCCCTGCGGCGAGTGCGGCCCATGCCGCGCCGGTGCCACGAATCTCTGTGAGGACATGCGCTTTCTTGGCTCCGCAGCTCGGCTGCCTCACACGCAGGGAGGGTTTCGCGACCGTCTGGTCGTCGCCGCCGGGCAGTGCGTTCTCCTCTCGTCCGAGCTTCCCCTTGACCGAGCCGTCCTCGCCGAGCCGCTGGCGGTCGCGTTCCATGCGGCAGAGCGCGCCGGTGATCTGGACGGCCGACGGGTGCTCGTGGTCGGCTCTGGGCCGATCGGCGTCTTGATCGCCGTCGCCGCACGGGAGGCCGGCGCCAGTGCGGTGATCGTCGCGGATCTGCTCGAGGGCCCGCTGAGAATCGCGCGCGAGCTGGCGGCGACGCATGTCGTCGACTTGGGAGCGGGGGACGAGGTCGGCACAGAGATCGATATCGCGTTCGAGGCGGCGGGAGCCGCAGAGGCGCTCGAAACGGCTCTTGCCGCTGTTCGCGCCGGAGGGCGGGTCGTGTGCGTTGGACATCTGCCTCCCGGGCAGGTTGGCGTCGCCGCGAACCGGGCCGTGACGCGCGAGCTCGAGCTCTGCGGCTCGTACAGGTTCACCCACGACCAATTTCGAGGCGCGGTCGAGGCGATCGCCTCCGGGCTGGATCTCTCGCCGCTCGTGACAAGCGCGTTCCCGCTCCATGAAGCCCTGGCCGCGTTCGAGGAGGCGTCGTCGCGGGAGCGGGCGATGAAGGTTCAGCTCGTCGTCGGCGATTGGTGAGCCCAGCGAAGGCCCGTACGGTCGCCCGGTGGGTCGAGGTCTACCGGAGAGCAGCGGCGGGCGGCGGGCCGGTCGTCGCACGCACGACGAGGCTCGGCTCGAGCCGGTGGTGAGCGGCGCTGGTCCGCTCGCCGTCGATCCGCTCGACAAGCGTCGTCAACGCGAGGCGCCCGATCTCCGGCCGTGGCTGGTCGATCGTCGTCAGCGACATGTGGTGGAGGGCGGCGAGGAAGGTGTTGTCGTAGCCGATGATCGAGATGTCGACGGGGATCCGCAGACCCGCATCCTCGAACCGGTCGAGCGCGCCGGCCGCCACGAGGTCGTTGGCGGCAAAGACCGCCGTCGGCAGGGCATCGCCGCCGAGCAGCTCCTCGGCTGCACGCACCCCGGCCGCATCGGTGAACTCTCCCGCCACGACCCACGGCTCGAGCCCGAGCCGTTTCATCTCGCGCACGTAACCTCTGCGCCGGGCAGCTGCCCCGGCGCCGCGTCCGCCGTCGATGTGCACGATGCGGCTGTGGCCGAGCTCGGCGAGGTGGCCCACGGCGAGTCGCGCTCCCTCGAGGTCGTCGTTCGTGACCGAGTCGACATGGGCGGCGCGGAGCGGGCGTGCCACCGCCACCGTCGGCGTGGAGCGGCCGATGGAGAGGATCTCCGCGAGCGGCAG
>JBKOVL010000036.1:0-5260 GCA_046723895.1 Actinomycetota bacterium
GAGGCTGGGCGTCCGTGCCGCGCTCGTCGACCGGCAGATCGTGCCAGGCGACGTCGAGGTCGAGGGCGGCCTGATCACCGACTACGGGCTGCCGTCGGTGAACGGCCGCGGCATCGCGTCTCCCGGGTTCGTCGACCTGCAGGTGAACGGCTTCGGCGGCGTCGACTTCCTCGATGCCGACGGCGACGGGTATGCGCGGGCCGGCGCCGCGCTGCTCGAGTCCGGCGTCACCGCGTACCTGCCCACGCTGATCACGGCCCCCGAGGAGCGGCTGCTCGCGGCGCTCGCCGAGATCCAGGAAGGCGGCCGTGGTCCGCGGATACTCGGCGCGCACGTCGAGGGCCCGTTTCTCTCCGCGCGCCGGCTCGGCACTCACCCGCCGTCCGCCCGCCGGGATCCGGACACGGCTCTGCTCGAGCGCCTGCTGGCCGCGGGTCCGGTGCGCCTCTACACGCTCGCGCCGGAGTTGCCCGGCGCGCTCGAGCTCGTCGACCTGCTGGTCGCCCGCGGAGTGATCGTGTCCGCCGGCCACACCGACGCGACCGCGGAGGAGGCGAACGCGGCGTTCGACCGCGGAGTCGGCACGGTCACGCACCTCTTCAACGCGATGAGGCCGTTCACGCACCGGGATCCCGGCGTCGCCGGCGTCGCCCTGGCGCGGCCCGACGTCGTCGTCCAGATCATCCTCGACGGAGCACACCTCGCTCCCGACACGGTGCGCCTGGTCTGGCGCGCTGCTGCGGGCCGGCTCGCGCTCGTCACCGACGCCGTCGCCGCCGCCGGCGTCAGCGGCGACGGAACCTACCGTCTCGGCGACATCGCGGTCGAGGTTCGCGACGGGGTCGTTCGACGAGACGACGGCGTGCTCGCCGGCAGCGTGCTGACGATGATCGAGGCAGTCCGCAACCTCCATGCCCTCGGTGTCCCGCTCGAGGACGCTCTGGACGCCGCGACCGCCGTGCCCGCCCGCGTCGTCGGCGCGGACACGGGGCGGATCGAGGTCGGCGCGCCTGCGGACGTCGTCGTCCTCAGCGAGGAGCTGGAGATCGAGCGCGTGCTGGTCGGGGGGGAGGCGCATGTTGCAGCCTGAGCCGATGCCTGTGCCCGGCGCCCTCTATCTCGCCGAGATCCGTGACCAGCCGGCCGCCCTCCGCCGGCTCCTCGAGCACCGCGCCACGTACGCCGAGATCGGGGCCGCCGCGCCGCCGGGCCTCGTTCGCATGGTCGGCCACGGCTCGTCCGACAACGCCGCCGCGTACGGTGTCTACGCCTTTGGGCTCCTGGCCGGCCGAACCGCGATCCGCGACTCGATCAGCCTGACCGTCTACTACCGCGCCAAGATCGACCTGGCCCACTCGACCGTCGTCGCACTCTCCCAATCCGGGCGTACGCCGGACGTGCTCGAGTACGTGACCCGAGCACGCCGGGAGGGCGCCTTCACGATTGCGGTCACGAACGATCCCGAGTCCGCGCTCGCGAAGGCGGCGCACGCGGTGCTCCCGCTCGCGGCCGGCGACGAGAACGCTGTTGCGGCGACGAAGACGTATTCGAACCAACTCGCCGCGCTCGCGCTGCTCGCCGCCGAGCTCGCCGGCCGGGGCGACGAGATCGCGCGTGAGCTCGAGCAGACAGCGGCTGACCTTGAGCGCCACCTGCCGCTGCTCGAGCGCGCGGCTGCCTCGATCGCCATCCCGTTCGCATCGGTCGGCCGCATGTTCGTGATCGGCCGCGGGCCCGAGTTCGCAACTGCGCGGGAGATCGCGCTCAAGCTGCTCGAGACCTGCCAGATCGCGGCCGAGCCGCTGACGGCGACCGCTCTCGCCCACGGTCCGGTCGCCGCGCTCGACCCGCTCTTCCCCGTCTGGGCGGTCGCAACCGACGACGAGTCGCTCCAGGTGGTCGTCGAAGCCGCTGCCCGCGCCCGCGAGGCGGGCGCGACCCTGATCGCCAGCGGCCCGGCAGCGGAGGCGATCGTCGACGCGCAGTACTACGTACCCGTGCCGAAGCCCCCCGAGCCGCTGCTCGCGCCCCTGCTCTCGGTGGTTGCCGGCCAGCTCTTCGCGGGCGCCGTCGCGCGGGCAAAGGGCCTCGACCCGGACCGGCCGCGCGGCCTCTCCAAGGTCACGCTCGCGCGCTAAAGACGGCCCGCGGCGACGATCCGCGCGAGGAACTGCTGCGTTCGCCGCTCCTTCGGGGCAGAGAAGATCTCGGCGGGAGGCCCGCTCTCGAGGATCCGGCCGGCGTCGAGGAAGTAGACGCGGTCGGCGAGCTCGCGCGCGAAGCTCATCTCGTGGGTGGCGACGACCATCGTCATCCCGCTCTCCGCCAGCTCGCGGACGAGCGCGAGCACCTCGCCGACGAGCTCCGGGTCGAGAGCGCTCGTGACCTCGTCGAGCAGGAGCAGCTTCGGCTTCATCGCCAGTGCGCGGAGGATCGCGACGCGCTGCTGCTGACCTCCGGACAGGCGATCGGGGTAGTCGTCGCGGCGGTCGGCGAGGCCGAAGCGCCGCAACAGCTCGAGCGCCTCCGACTCCGCCTGCCCGCGGGGCAGCTTCAAGGCCTTCCGCGGCCCGAGCGTGACGTTCGCGAGCACGGTCATGTGCGGGAACAGGTTGAACGCCTGGAAGACGAGGCCGATCCCGCGTCGCACCGAGTTGACGTCGACCCCGGGCGCGGTGATCTCCCGGTCGCCGACGACGATCCGTCCTTCGTCGATCGACTCGAGCAGGTTCACGCAGCGGAGCAGCGTCGACTTGCCGGAGCCCGAGGCGCCGATCAGGCAGACGACCTCGTGCTCGTCGACGACGAGGTCGATGCCCTTCAGCACCTCGTGCTCACCGAACGACTTGTGGACGTTCTCGATAACGAGGGCTGCGGTCACGCTGCGACACCGGCGGCCTGGCGCCGCGAACGCTCGCGGACGATCAGGTAGTCCGTGAAGCGCGTCAGCGGGATCGTGATCGCGACGAAGAGGACCGCGGCGGCGACGTAGGGCGTGAAATTGAAGCTCGCCCCCTCCTCGATCGACGCCTGCTGGAGCGCCTCGACGGCGCCGATCACGCTGACGAGGGCCGTGTCCTTCTGCAGGCCGATGAAGTCGTTGAGCAGCGGCGGGATCACGCGCCGCACCGCCTGCGGGACGATCACGTAACGGAGTCCCTGGAGCCGGGTCAGCCCGAGCGAGCGCGCCGCGGCCTCCTGGCTCGGGTGGACGGACTCGAGCCCGGCGCGGTAGACCTCGGACACGTAGGCCGTGTAGACGAGGACGAGGGCGACGATCCCCCAGAACGTCTCCGAGGTCGGGATCCACGAGAGCCCGAGCGCCGGCATGCCGAAGCCGAGCATCAGGATCACGAGGATCGTCGGAACGCCCCGGAAGACGTCGGCGTAGGCGACCGCCAGCGCCCGGAACGGCGCGAACACGGGTCCCGGCAGCCCACGGACGACGGCGACCACCAGCGCGAGGACGAGGATGATCGGCTCCGCGATGCAGAAGATCTTCACGTTCAGCAGGAACGCGTGGGCGATGTCGGGGAAGCTTGCCTTGAAGATCTCCCAGCTCAGGAACGCGCTGCGGAACTCGTCCCATCCGGGCGACCTGACGATCGCGAAGGCGAGCCCCCCGAAGACGACCGCCGTGCTGGCGGCGGCGATCAGGAGGCCGCGACGACCGCTCTTCAGCTGTGCCTCGTCCGGTGGGGCCGCCGATGCTCTCGGTCGCCAGCACCAAGCCAGGCAAGGACGCAGGGAGCGTCAGTAGTTGAAGCTACTGACGCGACCGAGGACGCCGTATGGCGCAGCGTGATGGCGGGCGAGAGCGCGGCATGCCTCGCCGGACGGGGCACTACTAGTTCAGGACGGGAACGCTGACGACCTTCGAGAGCCAGGTCGACTGGATCCGCTTCAGCGTGCCGTTTCGCTTCATCGTCGCGAGCGCCCTGTTCACGCACGCGCGCAGCGGATTGCCCTTCTGGAACACCATCCCGAAGTGCTCGCCGGTCGTGCTGGCGAACTGCCCGAGGATCTTCGAGTTCGGCACCTGCACGGCGGTGACGTAGAACGCGGTCGGCAGGTCGACGACGATGCCGTCGACGAGCTTGTTCTTGAGTGCGAACACGGCCTTGTCGTTCGTGTTGTAGACCTTGACGCTCTTCGGTTTGATGCGCGACTTGATGAAGGCGTAGCTCGTCGTCCCGAGCTGAGCGCTCAGCGTGTACGGCTTCAGGCCTGCGACCGAGCGCACCTTCGCGATCGGTGTCCCGTTGCGGACGACGATCGCCTGGTTGACGACGTAGTAGGAGTCGCTGAAGTCGACGACCTTCGCACGCTCCGGCGTGTACGAGATCTGGGTGATGTCGAAGTCGAAGTTCTTCTTGCCCGGCGCGAACGACTTCGCGAAGGGGACGTAGACCCACTTGACCTTCGCCGGCGAGAAGCCGAGCTGCTTCGCGACGGCGTACGCGACGGCGGACTCGTAGCCCTTGCCGCTGTACGGGTCGCTGATCTTCCACTTGTGGCCTTCGCTGCCGCCGAACCACGGCGGGTACGCCGGGTTGTCGGTGCCGATCGTGAGTGTCCCTGCCGTGAGCGTCGGACAGGACGCGACAGGCGTGGTCCGGCCGCCCGTCGCCGTCGCGGTGACGGCGAGCGCGGCGACCGAAATCGCAACAAATAGCAGCCGCCTCATTCGATCGCCGAGCCTACCACGCTGAAGTCCGCAGGACTTTCAGCGCCTATCGAACGCCTTCTCGCCGCGCCGGAAGTCCTGGCGCATGCGGCGCACGGCCGGCAGCGCGGCGAAGGCCGGGATCACCGGCAGCCAGAAGTTGAAGAGGCGGTACGTGACGACCCCGAGCAGCGCGGGGGCGAGCGGCACGCCGACCCAGACGAGCGCGAAGGTCATCAGCACCTCGACGAGCCCTGCCCCGCCGGCCGGCAGGGAGCGTCGCGTCGCCACGTAGCCGGTCGCGTAGGCGAGGACCAGCGCGGGGGTCGAGATCTCGGCGTTGTAGATCTTCAGCGCCGCCCAGAGGCAGGCGATGTCGCCGAGCCAGTAGAGGCTGACGCCCAGGAGGCCGGGCCAGTGCAGATGCGGTTTGGTGAGCAGGTGGCGCAGCTTCACGATCCCGGCGACCAGGTGTGCGAACCACCGCCGGACCCGCCCGCCGTTGCCCGGGTCGGAGAGCCGTGCTGCGCGCTTCGGCGAGCTGACCCAGAGGGCCGCGAGGATGCCCGGAACGACGGCGAGCCACGGGTAGGT
>JBKOVL010000259.1:0-6335 GCA_046723895.1 Actinomycetota bacterium
CGTGGTGTTGGCTGCGAGAAGGCTGATCATCGGCTACAAGAGGAGTTTTCCGACGACGTACCCCGCTGCAAACGCGATTCCTGCAAAGGCGCAGACCACGATCGCGGCGAAGACGTAGACGCTCAGACGTCCTTTGCGCGAGATGGTACGTCTTCGGCGCGCGCGGCGAGGTCCGCGAGCAGATACAGCGAGCCCGTCACGAGCACGGCTCCCGCCGGACCGGCGATCGAGCGTGCGCGCTCGACCGCGTCGCCTGGGTCCCGCTCCATCTCCGTTCTCTCGAACCATCGTCTGGCTAGCGTTGCAACTTCCTCGGCGGACAGGGCGCGGGCATTCGTCGAGGCCGTTGCGACCAGAGTGTCGCCGACGGCCGAGAGCGCGGCCAGCATCCCTTCCGCGTTCTTGTCGCGCAGGATCGAGGCGACGACGACATACTGCCTGGCCGGCAACCTCGGCAGGAGCCAGCCGACCGCGTCGAGGTTGTGTGCACCGTCCCAGATCTCGAGCGGAGAGTCGCCGCGCCGCTCGAACCGCCCGGGTAGGGTCACGGCCTCAGCCGAGGCCGGATCGACCGGCCGCCCGAGGAACGTCTCGGCAGCGGCGACCGCGAGCGCGAGGTTGCTACGGCCGGTGAGCACCGTTGTCTCTGCCCCGGACGATCGCGCGAGCGACTGCCACTCCGGCTCGCAGAGGACGACGGCCGTCCCGGGCCGAACGACCGCGAGCTTCTCGACCGCGATCTCTTCCCGTGTCTCGCCGAGCTGCGCCGTGTGCTCGAGCCCGACGTTCGTCAGGACGACGACCGGCGCGAGCAGGACGTTCGTCGCGTCGAGCCGACCGCCGAGGCCTGCCTCGACGACCGCGACGTCGACCCGCTGCTCCGCGAAGTCGGCCAGCGCGGCCGCGGTCAGCGCCTCGAACTGCGTCGCCCCCGCGCGCTCGGCCGCCGCATGCACCCTTCCAACGGCCCGCTCGAACCCGGCCGCGTCGGTGTCGAGCCGCTCCTCCCAACCCGAGACATGCGGCGACGTGTACGCGCCGACGCCCAGCCCCGCGTCCCGGAGCAGCGCCGCCGTCAGCCGCGTGGTCGTCGACTTCCCGTTCGTCCCGACGACGTGGATCGACGCGTAGGTGAGCTGCGGATCGCCGAGTTCGGCGAGGAGCGTTCGCATCCGGTCGAGCCCGAACTCCTCGGGCCACGGAGACAGGGCCGCGACCCAGTCAGTCGCCGATGGCATCCAGCTCGCGACGGTATCTGGCGAGCTTCTCGCGCTCTGCTTCCACGACCTCGGGCGGCGCGTTCTGGACGAACCGGTCGTTCGCGAGCATGCTCTCGGCGCGGGCGATCTCCGCGCGGAGCCGCTCGCGCTCGGCCTCGACGTTGCCGTTCGTCTTCTGGCGTTCCGGTTTGACAACGACGTCGAAGATCCGCTTCTCATCGCCGTCGAGCGGGACGACGACGCCGCTCCGCCGGAAAATCGCCGCGGCCTCCTGCACGCGCTCGAGCGCGCCCGCCGTGCTCTCGTCGCCCGCCGCCGCCGGCCACGGAGCGACGATCAGCCGGGACTCGCGCGCCGGCAGGTTCGACCAGATCTCCTCGGTCACGTGCGGCATCACCGGGTGGAGCAGCTTCAGCAGCCGCTCGAGCGCGGCGAGGGCGGTGGCAGAGGCGTCGAGGTCGCCCTCGTAGAGCCGCGGCTTGATCGCCTCGGCATACCAGTCGCAGAAGTCGTCGAAGGTCAGGTGGTACAGCACCTGCGCGACCTCGGCGAAGTCGAGCGCCGCGAACTCGGCCTCGACCTGCCGTTGTGAGGCGGAGAGCCGCGCCAGTATCCATCGCTCCTCGAGCGAGGACGGCCGCTCCGCCGGCGCCTCCTCCCCCACGTTCGTCAGAATCAGCCGGGCGACGTTCCAGAGCTTGTTCGCGAGCTTCCGGCCCTCCTCGAGGAAGCCGTCCGAGAACCGCACGTCCTGCGTCGAGGACATCTTCATCAACCCGTACCGGCTCGCGTCCGCGCCGTGGCGCTCGATTACCTCGCGAGCGTCGATCCCTGTTCCGAGGCTCTTCGACATCCGCCGCCCGTCGCGGGCGAGCACGGTCGCGTGGATGACCACGTCGCGGAACGGCACATCGCCGAGGAGCTCGAGGCCGGAGAAGATCATCCGGTTCTCCCAGAGCCGGATGATGTCGCGCGCCGTCGTCTGCAGGTCACCGGGGTAGAAGGCGCGCAGGTCGAGCGTGTCGTCCGGCCAGCCCAGCGTCGCGAACGGCCAGAGCGCCGAGGAGAACCACGTGTCGAGCACGTCCGGGTCGCGCTCGAGCTCGGTCGAGCCGCACTCTGCGCACGCCTCCGGCTCGATCTCGGCGACCGTCACGTGCCCGTTCGGGCAGTACCACGCGGGGATCTGATGGCCCCACCAGAGCTGTCGCGAGATGTTCCAGTCGGGCGCGTTCTCGAGCGACTCGATCGCGAAGCGGTGCTGCGGCTCGGGGTGGAAGCGCACGCGTCGCTCGCGCAGCGCCTCGATCGCCGGCCACTTGAGCTCCTCCATCGCGCACCACCACTGGGGCGAGATCAGCGGCTCGATCCGGCTCTTGCAGCGCTCGCAGAGCGCGATCGAGTGGCGGTACGGCTCGCGTCGCTCGAGCAGTCCGCGCTCCTCGCACCAGGCAAGCACCCGCGCCGCCGCCTCGTCCTGCGTCAGCCCGGCAAGCTCGCCGGCCTCATCGTTCATGCGCCCGTCGGGGCCGACCACGGTCAGCTCCGGCAGCTCGTGGTCGCGGCCGATCTCGTAGTCCTTCGGGTCGTGGCCGGGCGTGATCTTCAGCGCGCCGGTGCCGAAGTCGATGTCGACCCGCTCGTCGGTGATCACGGGGACGCGGCGCTCGACGAAAGGCACAATCACCTCGCGCCCGACCAGATCGCGGTAGCGCTCGTCCTCGGGATGGACCGCAACGGCGACGTCGGCCGGGATCGTCGCCGCCCGCGCGGTCGCAATCGTCACGCCGTCCTCGCCCTCTGGGAGCCGATACCGCACGTAGACGAGCTCGTCGTCCGTCTCGAGGTGCTCGAGCTCGAGGTCGGAGAGCGAGGTCTGATGGAATGGGCACCAGTTGATGATCCGGTTCGCGCGATAGAGCCAGCCGCGGCGGTGGAGATGGACGAACCAGCGCATCACCGCGCGGACGTAGCCCTCGTCCATCGTGAACCGCTCGCGTCGGTAATCCATCGACGCGCCCATCCGGCGGAAATCGACCATGATCTTGCCGCCGTACTCGCGCAGCCACTGCCACACACGCGCCTCGAACGCCTCCCGCCCGAGCTCGCGCCGTGACGTGCCCTGCCGCTCGAGCTCCTTCTCGACGACGCTCTGCGTCGAGATCCCGGCGTGGTCGAACCCGCCCTGGAAGAGGACGTTCACGCCCTGCATTCGCTTCATCCGGATGAGCGCGTCGCCGAGCGCGAGCTGCAGCGCATGGCCGATGTGGAGCTCGCCCGTCACGTTCGGAGGAGGGAAGCAGTAGACGAAGCTCTCTCGGTCGGGATCGGGCTCTGTGTCGTACATGCCCTCCTCCTCCCAGGTGCGCTGCCAGCGCTCCTCGACTCCCTCGGGGGTGTAGAGCGGCTCCATCAGCCCATTCTACGGAGAGGTGTTGTCCACTCTACGGGTTTACTTGGATCCAAATTCGTGCAACTATGGATCCAACATGACCACGTACAGGCGAATCAGGCGCTATTTCCGGCGTTCTAGGATCCGAAATTGGTCACATTCGTATCCGAAGTACCCGATCGGCCTGCCGACGGCTGCGCTGGCCGAGTGCACCTGCCCGGACTTCTGCGAGCGCGACCACGACAACGAATAGGAGAGAGCGTTGAGCTCGACGAACGGATCATGGCCGGGCGCCGACCGCTGGGACGGAATCGAACGCCCCTACACCCCGGCCGACGTCGAACCCCTGCGCGGGTCCGTGCACGTCGAGCACACGCTCGCACGCCTCGGAGCGGAGCGACTGTGGCACCTGCTGAAGACCGAGCCCTGCGTGGCCGCGCTCGGGGCGATGACAGGAGGCCAGGCCGTGCAGATGGTCAAGGCCGGCCTTGGGTCGATCTACCTCTCCGGCTGGCAGGTCGCCGCCGACGCCAACCTCGCCGGCCACACCTATCCCGACCAGAGCCTCTACCCGGCCAACAGCGCCCCGGCCCTCGTACGCCGGCTGAACAATGCGCTCCTGCGAGCCGACCAGATCGACCGTGCCGAGGACCGCAACGGCACCCACTGGCTTGCACCGATCGTTGCCGACGCCGAAGCCGGCTTCGGCGGCCCGCTGAACGCGTTCGAGCTGATGAAGGCGATGATCGAGGCCGGCGCCGCCGGCGTGCACTTCGAGGACCAGCTCTCCTCCGACAAGAAGTGCGGCCATCTCGGCGGCAAAGTGCTCGTACCGACGAGCCAGCACGTGCGCACCCTGGTCGCTGCACGGCTCGCCGCCGACGTGCTCGGCGTCCCCACGCTCGTCGTCGCCCGCACCGATGCGCTGTCGGCGAAGCTGCTGACGAGCGACGTCGACGAGGTCGACGCGGAGTTCTGCACCGGCGAGCGCACGTCCGAGGGCTTCTTCCGGATCCGCGACGGGCTCGAGCCGACGATCGCGCGGGCGCTTGCGTACGCCCCCTACTCGGATCTGATCTGGTTCGAGACCTCGACGCCGGATCTCTGGGAGGCGCGCGAGTTTGCGCAGGCCGTGCACGAGCGTTACCCCGGCAAGCTGTTCGCCTACAACTGTTCGCCGTCATTCAACTGGCGCAAGCACCTCGACGACGGGGAGATCGCGTCCTTCCGCGAGACGCTCGCGGAGCTCGGGTACCGCTACCAGTTCGTCACGCTTGCGGGCTTCCACTCGCTGAACGCCGGCATGTTCGAGCTCGCACGCGGCTACGCCGCCGAGGGCATGCCCGCCTACGTCGAGCTCCAGGAGCGCGAGTTCACGCTCGAGGAGCACGGCTACACGGCGACCCGCCACCAGCGAGAGGTAGGCGCAGGGTATTTCGACCGGGTGATGGAAGCCGTTTCCGGTGGTCAGAGCTCGACCCTCGCGCTCGAGGGCTCGACCGAGGCTGAACAATTCTCAACCCGTTGAAAGGAGCCGCATGTCGACTGTTGAGCTGACCAGAGAGACCGACGGCCCGGGGCTGCTCGAGGCGCTCGCCGAGCACGGGCTCGAGGGCGAGCTCGTCGACCACAACCACCAGCTCGCCGTCGAGGTCGCCGACTGCGACGAAGCGGAGCTGGCGCACGCGATCGAGGACTGGATCCGGGCGCGCAAGCTGCCGTTCGTGCCGGTGCGGATCGACGACTGCACCTACACCGTCTCGCCGCCCGCCGGTTGACACGCCTACACTGAGCGCCATGCCCCCGGTCGGCACCAAGGCCGACGACCTCGCGCTCGCCCTCGAGGAGGCAATCGTCGCGGGCGAGATCGCACCGGGCACGGTGCTGCGCCAGGAGCAGCTCTCCGGGCAATACCACGTCAGCCGCACGCCGGTGCGCGAGGCGCTGCGCCGCCTGGCGGCGCTCGGACTCGTCCAGTTCGTCCCGAACCGCGGCGTTCGCGTGCGCACGCTGTCGCGCGAGGAGCTGCAGGAAGCATTCCTCGTGCGCGCCGAGCTCGAGAGCCTCGCGACCGAGCTGGCGACGCCGAAGATCACCGCGGGGGAGCTTGCGGAGCTCGACTCGGCCGAGCAGCGCTTCAGCGAGCTGACCCTCGAGCTCCGCCGGCGGGCGCGTGAGGGCACCCAGGACGGCGCGCTCGTCGCGAGCTGGGTGCACGCGAATCACGCGTTCCACGATGTCATCTACGCCGCCGCGGATGCGCCTTTCGTCGAGCGGCTCGCGAAGAGCGCCCGTCGCAGCTTCTTCACGCACGTCGTCTGGGCCGCGGGACTCGACATCGACCACCTGTACGAGCAGAACGACCTCCAGCACCGCGCGATCCGCGAGGCGATCGCAGCACGCAGCGCGCAGGGCGCGCGCCTGCTTGCCCGTGAGCACGTCCTCTCGTCCGGGCGGATGCTGGAGACGATCCTCGACCAGGTGCGCGAGCGCCAGGCCGCCGAGCTGCGCTCGGCGTAAACGGCTTGGCCAAGGACGCACCGACGTGGCCGGCACTTATCAACGTGCCGCAGGCCAGGTCAAGGTCAGGCAGCGAGCAAGGCCCGTTCCTGAGCGGGCCTTCGCTCACTCATCTCGGACAGCCTGCCGCTTCAGCGCTTGCTGCGCTGATCGGGCCACCGGCGCGCAACGCACTCCGATGCCGTGGCGCAGCGCGGCTGTGA
>JBKOVL010000029.1:0-17368 GCA_046723895.1 Actinomycetota bacterium
GGCGACCGACCGGTTCGAGAGGCCGAAGGCGTGGAGGAGGAAGGCGCCGGCGACGAGGACGAACAGCCCGACCACGATCGGCGGCCTCGAGTCGCTGTATGCCCACAGCGCGGCGTAGAGGACGAACCCGGCCCCGCCCGCCAGGGCGAGCAGCGTGAAGATCAGCCGGACGAGTGTGACATCGACGCCGAGCGCCCGCGCGATGCCCGCGCACACCCCGGCGATCACGCCCTCGTCAGCGCGACGGGCGAAGGCTGGCAGCGGCATCCGGCGTCATGGTACGCGCGTGACCCGCACCGACCCGACCTGCACCCTGGCGTCGACGACCAGCACGCGGTTCCCCGGTGCGGCGGTGCTCTCGTCGACGTTTCGACCGTCGTCCTCTTCGCCCAACACGTTGACGTAGCCGAGCCTCGCCTTACCGTAGGCGTGTACGTCGGCGTCCGCAGGCACGACGACGACGAGGTCGCCGATGTCCACGCGCGCGTTCACGCGCGTCTCGCCGACAGGAAGCCGAATGTTCCTCAAGTCGAGTCTCAGGTCTCCCACCCCCAGGCGGTAGGTTCGCTCGAGATCGGTGATCCCGGCGGGCCGGAACGTTCTGTTCCCGACGCCGTGGCTCAGATGGACGGGGAAGATCGCCAGGAAGGTCGCAGCGCAGACAAGGGCAAGTGCGACGAGGCTCGCGACTGTGACGAGGATGATCCGACCGGCCCCCCAACGGCTCCGCTCCGAGGGCGGCGCGGCAGTCGACGACGTCTCGGACCCTTCGGGAGGTGTGACCGCGGGCGGCGACGAGGGCGTTTTCCGGCGCGCGCTGAACAAGATCGCCAGGCCGGCGAGCAGGAGCAGAATCCAGGCGGCGTCACCTCGGGGCCAGAGCGTCACCCTCGAAAGGAGGACGACTCCCGCCGTCGCGACCAGCCCGAGCCCGACCAGCGGCCAGGGATGGTCGCGGGCGTCGTGGAGGATGTCCGCCGCGATCGAGTCCTGCTTGTCCTCGTCGGGGATGACGAGCGCCGCCGCGAGATAGATCAGGATTCCGGCACCGCCGATCAGCGCGAGGACGACGAAGCCGACCCGGTAAAACGCGGGGTGGATGCCGAAGGTGCGCGCCAGGCCCCCGCAAACCCCGGCGAGCATGCGGTCCGACCGGCTGCGCTCGAGGCGCCTCATGGTCGTCCGCTCGGCTCTCTCTTCGGTCATGCGAACCAAGCTCGCTGAAGACACCGAACATGGCCATCCGGAATGTCCCTGATCCGACCCTGAGCGCCGTCGCCGGGCACTCGCCCCAACAACTGGCGATTTAGGCAATCAGGTTCGGCAGCGTTGCCGATGCGCATCGCGACCTCCGCCGCCTACCTTCGGCGAGAGACGCACGATTCGAACCTGATCCAGTTCGAGACGCGGAAGCGTCAGTTCGAGGAGGAGCTCGCGCTCAGGCTCGCGCGCGCGAGCTTGCGGCCGGACAAACACCGACACCGCGGCAGGCCCTCCAGCGTGATCGCCCGCGCCTGGGCGATCGTCTCACAACTCGACTTGCGAGCTAACGCAATTCCACTTGCGAGTTGCCCGGCGAGGTGAGAAGATAGCCCGGAAGATGCGGTTGCGGCGCTAAAGAGCTGAGATGGGTACGACCAACGACAGAATCGAAGGAGAGGCTCGCCAGGGCGTGCTCGCCCAGCTTGCCCGAGGGATCATGCGGCACCGTCGCCTCGTCGCGGGCGGCTGGATCGTCCTCACCATCTTCGGCGCCTTCTCGGCGCAACAGGTTTCGAAGCGCTGGCTCGAGCAGTTCTCGATTCCGGGGTATTCGGCCTACGAGGCCAATCAGCGAACGCTGCGTACCTTCGGCTCGGGCGCGCAGGCCCCGAACATCGCTGTGCTGCGCGTCAAGGGAGACGTGACCAAGAGCGCGGGGGCTCGGGAGACGCTTGCTCGTGTCGCGCACGAGTTCCCGCGGTTTCGTACCTCGTCCTACTTCACGACGGGCAGCCTCGCGTACGTCTCTCGCGACCGGCACACAGCCTTCGCGACCTTCTATCCGCCCGGCCGGCCGAGCTTCAGTTCCGACTCGCACTTCAAGGAGATCCGCGCGGCGCTCAAGGCGGCCGCTCCGCCGGGTGTGGAGACCCACGTGACCGGGCGCGACGCCCTGCAGGACTCGCAGGGCAGCGGGTCCGGCGGCCCGAGCGTGCTCACCGAGGCTCTGATCGGCGGCGCGGGCGCGCTCGTGATCCTGCTCTTCGTCTTCGGAACGGTTCCGGCGATGTTGACGCCGATCCTGATCGCGGGCGCCTCGATCCTGAACACGTTCACGTTGATCTGGGCGCTGACGTACGTCACCGACGTCTCGATCATCGTCCAGTTCCTGGTCGCTCTCGTGGGGCTCGGGGTGGCGATCGACTACGCGCTACTGATGATCTTCCGCTTCCGCGAAGAACTGCGACACGGCAACGATGTCGAGACGTCCGTCGTGGAGACGATGACACACGCCGGCCGTTCCGTGATCGTCTCGGGCTCGACCGTGGCGATCGGCCTGCTGTCGATGGTGATCATCCCGATCCCGGTGATCCGCTCGATCGGGATCGGCGGCATGTTGATCCCGGCCGTTTCTGTGCTCGTGGCGGTCACGATGCTGCCGGCGCTGCTCTCGCTGCTCGGCCACCGGATCAACTCGGTGCGGGTGATGCCGAAGCGGATCGTGGAGGGTTCCGACCGCGAAGCGGGTTTCTGGTGGCGCTGGGCTCACCTGGTCATGCGCCGGCCGATCGCGGTCGGCGCCGTCGGCCTGGCGATCGTGGCGTTGTTGCTCGTGCCGGCGTCGCAGCTGAACCCGGCCGAGGCGCAGGCCAAGGATCTGGCCGGCGCAAAGACGGCGGACGCCGTGGTCGGCCTGAACGAGCTCACCCGGTCGGGCATCTCCGCGGGGGCGGTCAAGCCGTTCGTCGTCCTGGTCGAACACAGCCCCGGAACGCAGGCACTGCGCACGGTGGTTACGCGGCTCGAGTCGACGCCCGGGATCGCCGGCGCCTCGGCTCCTGCGGCCTGGCGCAAGGACAACTCGGCCTTGGTGGAGGCCATCCCGTCGCAGGATGGAGCAGCGAAACCGGTGCGGCAGACGATTTCGAACCTCCAGCACGACGTGCTACCGGCACTCGAGAGCCAGATCGGTGGGAACGCTCGGCTGACTCTTGGGGGCGTCGCCCCGGAGGACCGCGACTTCGTGCATGCCGTCTACGGGAAGTTTCCGTACGTGCTCGCCTTCGTGATCCTGCTGACGTTCGTGCTGCTGATGCGGGCCTTCCGTTCCGTGTTTCTGGCGGTGAAGGCCGTGATCCTCAATCTGATCTCGCTCGCCGCTGCCTTCGGAATCATCGTCTTCATCTTCCAACAGGGCCACGGCGCGGAGGCGATCTGGAACGTGCATCCGACCGACGCGATCATCTCCTGGATCCCCTTGATGATCTTCGCCTTCCTGTACGGCCTCTCGATGGACTACGAGGTCTTCATGGTCTCGCGCATGCGCGCGGCGTACGACGAGACCGGCCAGACCCGGGAGTCGGTCGCGCTCGGACTCGCGCGTACGGGCAAACTGGTGACGAGCGCGGCCTTGGTTCTGATGTTCGCGTTCTTCGTGCTCTCCACCAGCCCGGGCACGGACATCAAGCAATTCGGGATCGGACTGGCAGCGGGGATCATCTTCGACGCGACCGTGATCCGCGCCCTGCTCGTGCCGTCGATCATGGCCGTCGCCGGACGCTGGAACTGGTGGCTGCCCCAACCTCTGGCTCGAGTGCTGCTGGTGCGCGCCAGGCCTCCGGCCGCCGCTTTCGAGAAGGCCGGCGCCTAGAAAGCTGTTGCCGAGTGACCCCAGCGACCCAGACCGCGATATCTACGAGTCAGGCGCCCTCCTGGCCGGACCCGACGCCACGCCGGCGGGACCGACGTTCGCGGAGTGGTTGGAGAGGAGTATCCATGAAGACGTTCGACCGCAAGGAGAAACAGCGATCCGACCATGTCGGCGCGCTTGGATCGACGACGTTGACCGAAGACCACAAGCTCGCTCAACTGCCCGAGTGGCCGTCGAAGTCGATCGCCATCCTGGTGACGGTCGGGCAGGGGCCATTTGCGATTCCGATCTCCGCGCCACAGCGCCGGGGTGATCGCGAGATCCTGTTCGCGCTCCGCCGTAACCGCGGCTCGCTCGAGCGCCTAAGTGAGTTCTCTCGGGCCGCGCTCGTCCTGCTGTGCGAAGGCAATGTTGCCTTCACGGCGCGTGGCGCTGCGCGCGTCGTCCAAGCGCCGATGAGAGGCGCGCCCGATTATGCCGCGGTCGTTCTCGACGTGGAAGAGATCGATGACCACCGCCAGCCCGAGTTCTTGATCGAGTCCGGGGTCGGCAGACGCTGGGTGGACGAAGACGAGCAGCGGTTCCTCGGCACTCGGGTCGCGGCGCTCAGGGAAATGGCACTCGGCGAGCTGCCGTCGTGCCCGGCATTGTGGGCGCGATGATCCGCTCCGTGGCCGCGCTGCCGTGCTCTGTGCCCCCTTTGGGGGCACAGCCAGGTTCCGCGATGGGCATCGGTCCGATGCGTCGGTGGGCGGGGATTGTCAGTCCCAATGCCGTTCCGCATTCCCCACGGAACGTGAACGAAGACCTCTTTGCAGGTCTTCTGCGCTGGGCCGCGCAGGGATGGAACCTGCGATCTTGGGATTAAGTCAGGCCTGACAGCCTGCGCGCAGGCCGCAGGAAGCAGAAAGAGCGCAAGTTCACCCCTTCTGGGCTGCGATGGTCTCCGCCTGGTGCAGCGATCTGGAGGCGCGTGGAGACCCTCCCGGCTTCGCGCGCGACTTTCGGACGGATTTCCTCGTTCCGTGTGCGCACGATACTTTCGGGGGGATGCCTCTTTTCCAAAGCGGCCACCGAGCCGCTCGGCAGGTGGCTGAGATCGTCGGAGCGGCTACGGTCTCTTGAGCCGCGCCGTCGTTTATCCAAGCCCTCGTCGGCCGGACGAGCTGGCAGATCGGGGCGCCCGTCGGATCAGAGGCATCGTCTATGGAGTCGGGGCGATGGGGAAGATCCTGGCGCGCCTGATGGTGGAGAAGGGCGTTGAGATTGTGGGGGCGGTTGCGCAAAGTCCTGAGAAGGTTGGGCGTGACCTCGGTGAGGTCGCCGATCTGGGGTTCGAGACGGGTGTCATCGTCGACGACGACGCGGAGCGAGTGCTCGCGACGCAGCCGGCCGACATCGCCGTCGTGGCGCTTGCCAGCCACCTGGACACCATGTTCGAGCACTTCGAGCGCTGCCTGCGCCACGGCGTGAACGTCGTGACGATCGAGGAGGAATCCTTCTACCCGTGGATGACGGCGCCGGCACCCGCGACCGAGCTCGACCGGATTGCAAAGGAGCACGGCGTCACGATTACGGGCTCGGGCCAGCAGGACATCTACTGGATGAACATCGTGAGCCTTCTGATGGGCGCGGCGCACCGAATCGATTGCGTGACAGGCCGAACGACTTGGAACGCCGACGACTACGGCCCCGCCGTCGCCGCCGCAGTACACCTTGGTTACACGAGGGAGGAATTCGACCGCTTCGTGGCGGACGAAGGGTGGCCGTCTTTCGTCGTCAGGAACACACTCGATGCGCTCATCGCCGATGTCGGTCTGACGACGGAGAACGTCCTGCTCTCCGTCGATCCCGTCATCCTCGAAGCAGACCGCTGGTGCAAGAGCCTCGACAGGATGATTCCCGCGGGGCGCGTCGTCGGCGTCGTCGAACGGGCGACCGTGGAAACGCGCGAAGGCCCGAAGCTCACGTTTGAGATGGCAGGACGAATCTATGCGGAGGGCGAAGTCGACATGAATGAATGGCTGATCACGGGCGAGCCGGCCGAATTGAGGCTCTTTAACGATCGTGTCCCGACTCCCCTCACGACGTGCGCTCAGGTGGTCAACCGAATTCCCGACGTCATCAACGCTGAGCCGGGCTTCACGACAGTCGACCAGCTTCCCAAGCTCCGGTATCGGCCGCATCCGCTCGCTCACTACGTCGTTTGACGGCGCGAAGGGCGGCGCCCTAGTCGCGCCGAGATCCGGATGACACCGTCGAATGGGTCGACACCTCTGCCTTTCCCGGCGCGCCGTACGCGCCGGCCGTATGATCGGCCGATCGGCGAGCGTCTCCATGTTCCTGCTCGGGAAGGACGCGCGATCCCCGTCGAGGCGGGCCGCAGCTTTCGCGTGGTCGACCTCGAGGGCGGCCAGGTCGCGGACACCTGGGCCTTCGTCGCCGATGATCCGGGCGAGTTCCACTCTGCGCAACACACGCGCGTACACGTGGGGCGGCTGTTTCCGCGTCCGGGCGAGCAGTTCGTCACGAACGCGCGGCGCCCCATCCTCTTGCTCGAGGAGGACGCGACGCCGGGGATCCACGACATGCTCTGCGCCGCCTGCGACCCGCCGCGGTACCAGGGCCTCGGCGTCGACGGATGGCACGCGTCGTGCGAGCAGAACCTGCAGACCGCGCTCCGGGACGTCGGCGTCGAGCCGCCGCGCTACGCGCCGCAGCCCATCAATCTCTTCATGAACACGCCGGCGCAGGCCGACGGCACGATCGCGTGGCTGCCGGCGCCGACGAAGGCGGGCGATTACGTGCAGCTGCACGCAGAGCTCGACCTGGTGCTCGTGGTCTCGGCGTGTCCGCAGGACATCGTGCAGATCAACGAGCGGAACCCGACGTCGGTCGAGATCGAACTGCTCGACGCATGAGCGAGCCGGTGCAGGCAACGGGCGGCTGCCTCTGCGGCAGCGTGCGCTACGAGGTGCGCGGGCCGCTGCGGGACGTGCTGACGTGTCGCTGCATCGAGTGCCGCCGCTGGAGCGGGCACGTCTTCGCGGCGACGGCAGCGCGGCGCGAGCACCTCGTGCTCCTCGAGAGCGGGTCGCTGCGCTGGCTCGAGAGCCCTCACAGCGAGAGCAACGCCCGGCGCGGCTTCTGCTCCGAGTGCGGGTCGAGCCTGTTCTGGGACGCGCCCGTGCGCGAGACGATCTCCATCGCGGCCGGCTCCCTTGACGAGCCGACCGGGCTGCGGCTCATAGGGCACGTCTACGTGTCGCAGACGGCGGACTACGACGAGCTTCCGGAGGACGGTCTGCCGCGCTACCAGCGGCTGAGCGGGTCAGAAGATGCCGGTGTAGGGCTTCGCCGCGACCGACTGATGGACGTAGTTGATGAAGCCGATCCAGTCGAAGACGGGTAGGCCCGTCGCCGCCTGCACCGCGACCGAGTAGGGCGGCAGGTCGCTGCATTCGAGCAGGATCGCGCCTACCTCCGGGTGCTCGCCCCTGACCTCGAGTGCGGCCTCGACAACCTCCTGCTCGACCGCGTCGACGTCGAGCGTGCCGCACTCGTCGAGCACCGTCCGGCGGAACTCCGGCTTGTCCTCGAGCCCGCGGAAGACGATGCGGCTCGTGTCGTCGATCCCGATCCGCTCCAGCATGCGCGTGCTGAGCGACTCGCCGTTCGCGACGAGCGCGGCGACCTTCTTGCCCGGCCCGAGCATCGAGAGGATGAGCGGCACCTGCATCAGGCTCGAGAGGAAGACGGGCACGGGCACGGCATCGGCGACCTCGCGCTGGTAGGCGCCGAAGTAGCCGCAGTCGCTGGTCACGGCCTTGGCACCCTGGCGCACGAGCTCCTGCGCCGCCGCGACGATCAGCGAGAGCATCGCTGGGTCCTGGCGAACGATGATCGCGTCGAAGGTCGCGCCCTTGACCTCGCGGTAGAGGACGGGGAAGTCGTAGCTCGACGCGTTGCCGACGTCACCGGGGATGAAGGGCAGGTAGTACTCGAGGCAGACGATTCCGACCGAGTAGCCGTATGCGACCTGACCGCGGCGAGCGCGGTACACGCGCCGTCCCGTCGTTTCGTCGGCGATCGTCATCGGGCTCTGCCCGCAGTCTGCCTGGGCGGGCGCGCGTTTACCACCGGTAGCCGCTCCCGGCGAGCTCGAGTGCGGGCTCACGGCCCTGGATCAGGTCGGCGACGGCGCGGCTCGATCCGCAGGCCATCGTCCAGCCCATGTGCCCGTGTCCGGTATTGAAGTAGAGGTTCGCGTGCCTGCCTCTGCCGAGCACCGGCGGCCCGTCGGGCGTCATCGGCCTGAGGCAGGCTCGCCGCTCGCCTGCGGCGTAGTCGGCGGCCTCGGGGAAGAGCTCTCGGGCGACGCGCATGATGTTGCCGAAGGACGCCTCTTTTACGGTCCGGTCGAAGCCGGCGAACTCGGCCGTGGAGGTCATGCGCAGCTTGTCGCCGAGCCGCGCCCACGCGACGAGGAGGGCCTCGTCGACGCCTCCGACCGACGGCGCGCCGTCCTGCGCGGGAAAGTTCACCGTGTATCCCTTGGCCGGGTAGATCGGGAGCCTGACCCCGACCGTGCGCGCGACGGCGGGGCTGCCGACCCCGAGCGCGAGCACGTACACGTCCGCCGTGAGCATGCCGGCATCCGTGACCACGCCGGTCACGCGGTCGCCGTCCGCGCGCAGCGCGCGCACGGCCGTGGACAGGCGAATCTGCGCACCGTGCCGTTCGCAGATCTCGGCGAGGCGGCGCGTGAACACCTCTGCGTTGCCGCTCGCATCGGTCGGGACGTGGACGGCCCCGGCGATCCGGTCCCGGACGGACGCGAAGGCCGGCTCCACGGCCACGACGCCCGCGGCGTCGAGGACGCGGCACTCCTGTCCGTGCTCGGCGAGCAGCTGCATCTTCGCCGCGCCGAGCTCGAGCTCGGCGGCGTCGCGGTACAGATAGAGAACGCCTTTGTGAGCGTCGAGGTAGTCGATCTGCTCCTCCCGCGCGACACGGTCGAGCTGCTGCTGGCTGTACTGGCAGAGCCGCAGCTTGACGAGCGTGTTGCGCCGCGCCCGGTCGGCGGTGCATTCCCGGAGGAAGCGGAGGCCCCAGGGCACGAGCTGCCGGTCGATTCGCAGGCGCAGCTGGATCGCGGTCTGCTGCCCCAGCAGCGAGCGGACGAGCATCGCCGGCGCGCGGGGCGAGGCCCACGCGAACGAATGGCCGGGTGCGATCAGGCCTGCGTTGCCGCCGGTCGCGTCGGTGCCGAGCGCCTCGGCGCCGTCGACGAGCTCGACCTCGGCGCCCTCGCGCGCGAGGTAGTACGCGGTCGTCACGCCCACGACGCCGCCGCCGAGGACGAGGACCCTCACCGTCGACCCAGCTCTTCGCCGTAGCGCGCGTCGCGCCACGCGAGCGCCGCCTTCAGCCCTCGTGTCGCGACGATCTCGTCGAACTCGCGCTGCTCCGGCGTCTCGGCGGCGTTGAGGATCGCGGAGAGGTCGAGGTTCGAGAGCACCGCCGAGCGGAGCCCCATCGCCTCGTACGCGCGCAGAAGCGCGAGCTTCGTCAGCCGCAGGACCGGCAGCGGCGTCGGCGCGATCTTCTGCACGAGCTCGGCCACGGCGTCCTCGAGCTCGTCCTCGGCGACGACGCGGTTCACGAGCCCGAGCCGCTCCGCCTCCGCGGCGTCGATCACATCGCCCGTGAGCAAGAGCTCGTTCGTCTTCTTCTGCCCGAGCAGGAACGGCATCAGCAGCGTCACCGGGCCGGACCCGTAGCGGATCTCCGGCTCGCCGAAGCGCGCGTCGTCGGCGGCGACGATCATGTCGCATGCCATCGCCAGCTCGCACGCGCCTGCGATGCACCAGCCGCGGACCGCAGCGATCGTCGGTTTTGGCAGTGACCAGAGCTCGAGCGTCAGCGCGACGTCGTCGGCGAGGATCCGGCGCCACTGCTCGGCGCCCTCGACGCGGGACACCGCCTCCTCCGACAGGTCGAAGCCGGCGGAGAACGCCCGTCCGGCACCGGTCACGACGACCACCTTCACCTCGTCGTCGTCGGCCACGCGCCGGACCGCCTCGCGCAGCTCGTGGACGAGCCCGTGGCTCAATGCGTTCAGCTTGTCCGGCCGGTTGAGCGTCAGCCATACGGCCGGACCGCGCCGATCCTCGAGCACGAGTGTGTCGCCGTTCATCCGCCGACCACGACGAGCGCGTCTACCGCGGTTGCCCCGTCCGCGCTCAGGACGAGCGGGTTGACGTCCACTTCGGCGATCTCCGGATGATCGACCGCGAGCCGCCCGAGTGCAACGAGCGTCGCGGCGAGCGCGTCGCGCGCCTGGGCGGACGCGACGGCGGCGACCCCAGGCGCGTCCGCGACGAGGTCGGACGCTTCGTCCGCACCGACCGGCGCACATGCCACGGCGGTGATCGCGAGCGCCTCGGCGGCCGCGCCGCCGGGCCCGACGGTGACGAGCGGCCCGTACAGAGGGTCGCGCACGGCACCGCAGAGCACCTCAGGGCCCGGATCGAGCTGCTTCGCGACGAGCACGCGGCCGCCGAGCTCGGCGGCCCGCGCCGACGCGGTCTCGGGGGAGGCGACGCCGAGCGCGACTCCACCGCTGCGCGACTTGTGGGCCGGGCCGTCAACCTTGACGACGACCGGAAACCCGAGCTCCGCGGCGCGCGCAGCCGCCTCGGCGGGAGTCGAGGCGCGTCGGCTCGGCGCTACGGCGATGCCGTACCGCTCCAGGACGGTCGCGGACTCGTGCTCGGGCAGCGCGCCCGCCGCCGCGAGGAGGTCGGAGAGGTCGACGGGCGGGCCGACCGTCTCCGGCGTGCGGTAGACGCGCCGGCGCGCGACGCGCGCGAGAGCTCGGACGGCCGCGCCGGAGCCGCGGAGGAGCGCGAGGTCGTGTGCACGGGCGAGCTCAACGAGCTCCGGCAACGCGTCCGAGGTCTGCACCGTCGTCACAGCAGGGAAGACGTGCGTGCCGTCCACGGCCGCGGCCAGCGCTTCGACGATCAGCCGAACCCACCCTTGCTCCCACTCGCCGCGGAACTGTGAGTGGTCGACCTGCGCGATCACGATGTCGAACGCGCCCGAGCGCGCGAGCAGCTCGAGCGAGCGAGGGAAGACCCTCTCCACCTTGTCGATCGCCCAGGCATCCAGCGGGTTCTGCGGCGAGACGAAGTTCGGGAACTCCTCGACGAGCCTGTGCGCGAGCGCCGGCGGCAAGGGCGTGAACGTGAGGCCGGCGGCCTCGCCGGCGTCCGCGAGCAGAGCGGCCTCGCCCCCCGATTCGGAGATCGCGGCGACGCGCGTTCCGCGTGGACACCGGCGGCGCCCGACGATCTCGAGCGTCTCCACGAGCTCGGGGAAGTCGTCGACCTCGATCGCGCCGTGACGCCGAAGCAGCGCCGAGAACGCGTGCCGCGAGCCGACGAGCGCACCGGTGTGCGCGAGCGCAACCCGCGCGCCGGCCTCCGAGCGTCCGACCTTGAGAGCCACGACCGGCTTGTCCGCTGCGGCCAAGAGCTCGAGCGCCCGCGAGAATGCCGGCGGTCGGCGCACCGTCTCGAGGAAGAGCCCGACCGCGCGCGTCTGCTCGTCGTTGCACAGCAGCGCGCAGAGGTCGGCGACGTCGCGGACCGTCTCCGCACCGCTCGACACGACGCAGCGGAAGCCGATACGCGGTCCGAGCGCGACCAGCGCCTCGCCGATCGATCCGGACTGCGTCACGACTGCCACGCCGCCCGGGGCAAACGACTCCGGCAGCGTCCCGATCCAGCACGAAGGCGCCTGCGGCACCGCGACGCCCATGCAGTTCGGCCCGAGCACCGCGGCGTCGACGTCGGCCGCGGACGCGGCGATCGCCGCCGCGACGGCGGGTCCCGCGCGGCCTGACTCGTTGCCGAGGCCTGGGAGCACGAACGTCCGGCAGCCGGCGTCGATCGCGTCGGCGAAGGCCCGCTCGACGCGCTGATGACCGACGGCGAGGAGGACCACGTCCGGCACCGCAGGCAGCTCGGCGATGCTCCGGTAGCAGCGCAGGCCGAGAACCTGGCGCCGGGAGGGATTGACAGGCCAGACGCTGACCCTGCCGCGCTGGGCGTTCTCGACGAGCGCCCAATGCGCGCCTTGACGGTCGGAGGCACCCACGATCGCGAGCGACCGTGGTTCGAGCAGCGGCCGCAGGCCGCCGCGGAGCTCGGCCGTGAGCGCCTCGGAAGAGAGCGGCGCCGCCGACACCGGGACGAGCATACGGCTACCGCGAGCCGAACCCAGCGCTCAGGGCCTCGATGAAGGGCGGCCCGAGACCGCAGCAACCGCCGACGATACGCACGCCGCGTTCGACCCATCGGTGCGCACGTGCGACAAGCTCGTCCGGCGTGAAGCTCGGGTCGAACTGCCAGCTGGGCGGATCGAAGCTGCCGACATGCGGGTAGACACCGACAGGCCCTGCCCAATGTGGAAAGACGGACTCGAGCGCGTCGTCGACGTCGGCCACATCCGTGTGCATGACGAGGATTGCCGCGAGATCGGGCGCCACAAGCGCCCGCACGAGCTCGGCGAACGGGCGGCCGGGGTCCTGCCAGGCCGCGACGTGACCGTCCGCCGTCCGCTCGGCGCTGAGCCCCAGCCAGATCGGTAGTCCAATCGACCGCGCAGCCTCGAGGGCGACCTCGCCGTGGTCGGGCGCCGAGATCATCTCCAGGGCGATCAGATCGGCGCCCGCCTCGGCCAGGATGCTCGCCTGCTGCGTGTAGACGTCGAGCAACGTGGCGCGGCTCACGCGCCGCGCGACGCCGTCGATCCCGTATGCGGCGGCGCGCGAGATCGACGCGGCGACGACGACGTCCGGCCGGCCGACGAGCGCCCGCGCCTCGAGCGCCGCCGCGACCGCATTCCGGTTCGCCTCGTCGACGCGGCCGGCGACGCCGGCATCGCCGAGCCGCAGCCGGTCTGTCGAGAACGTGTTGGCTATCACGACAGCTGCACCGGCGCGGATGTAATCGGCGTGCACGTCGCGAACGACGTCTTGGTAGTCGAGATTCGCGACGCCGCACCAGGCGGCGTCGTCCATCGGCACGCCGCGCGCCTCGAGCTCGGTCCCGGTGGCGCCGTCGATGACCACGACCTCTCCGGCTGCGAGGCGCGCGTTCAGCCGTTCGACGGGCGCGACGTTCATCTGCCGTTCACGCGAGTGCTATGCGGGGGGAATCGCCTGTTCCCCCCGCACTGTCTAGCCCAGCCAGGCCTTGTCGAGAATCAGGTGGTAGACCGGGTCGACCCGGACGCCGTTTACGTTCTTCTTCGCAACGTGTGTCTTGTTGACGAAGTACGCGATGCCGACGCCGGAATTCACCGCAACTTCGTTCAGCGCTTGGCGGAAGATCGCCCGCTGCTTCGTCGGGTTCAGCGTCGCCGCGCCTGCATCCATCAGCCGGTCGACCTTCGGGCTGTTGAACTTCGACTCGTTCCACTTCGCGCCGGTGCGGTACAGCAGCGTCAGGATCTCGCGCGGGTGACGGTGATTCCACCACGACGTGAACGCCGGCTTCTTCAGCCACGCGTCGCTCCAGAACGTGTCGGTCGGGAACTTGTTGATCGTCATGTGGATTCCGGCCGGCGCCACCACCTGCGCGAGCGCGGTCGCCATGTCGACCTCGCCCGCGAAGACGTCTGCGGTTGTCAGCGTGAACGACACGTCCGTCTTCCCTGCCGCCTTCAGGAGCGCCTTTGCCTGAGTGATGTTCTGCGGGGGCACGCCTCGCTGGTGCGGGTAGAACGGATCGATGATCAGTTCCGGCACGTCTCCGACGAGCGAGCCGAATCCCTGGTATCCGGCCTGCAGGAGGGTCTTGCGGTTGACCGCCATCTTGATCGCCTTGGCGACCCGCGGATCGGTGAACGGGTCCTGCGTCGCGTCGAAGGAGTAGTCCGGCGAGACTCCGCCGGCGAGGACGTACAGCTTCACCCGCGAGTTCGTCTTGAGCGAGGCGATCTGCGTGCCGTTGATGCTGTCCGAGAGGCCGGCGCTGCCGCTCACCACCGCCTGCACCTTCGTGTTCGGGTCCTGGATGTAGACGCCTCGCACGCCGTCCAGGTACGGGATCCCGGGCCGCCAGTAGTGCGGGTTGCGGACGATCTCCCAACCCTGCGTCGGCTTCCACGACTTGATCATGAACGGCCCCGTCCCGATCGGGTCTTTCTTCGGATCGACCCCTGCCGGATAGATCCCTGCCTGGTACTGGCCGGCGAAGATCGGGAATTGCGCGTCCGGTTTCTTCAGGTGGAAGACAACCGTGTCCGCCCTCGGTGTCCTGATGCCGGACGGGTCGAGCTCATCGGCGAGGCGCGCATAGGCCGAGGAGCCGTTCTTCGCGTCGAGGATGTGACTGAAGCTCCACTTCACGTCTCTCGAGGTGAGCGGCTTGCCATTGTGGAACTTGACGCCCTTGCGCAGCTTGAACGTCCAGGTCTTCGCGTCCGGAGTCGCCTCCCAGCTCACCGCGAGCTGCGGTAGGACGTTCCAGACGTTCGGGACGACGTACGTCAACCGCTCGTAGCTGTTCTGCAGCGGCGGCTGCGAGACGGCGATGCCCGTTTGCACCGTTGGATCCGTCGTCTCCGCAGCCGACGTATCGGTGTAGGCGTAGACGAGGATCCCGCCCTTCTTGATCTCGCTACTTGCGCGCGCGCTTGGCACGAGCAAGCCCATACCTGTGCCCACGGCGACGAGGCCTGCAGTTCCGCGCAGGAACTGTTCGCGAGTGAGCTCTCGCTCTGTCTCCGCTCCCATCTCACCCTCCTCAAAAGGACGCGCTGGGCCAGCCTCACGGACTCCGAAACCGTGATAGCCACCAGCACAGCTTCGCAACGATAGTTTCTTGGGGCCTCACGCGTCAATGCGATCTGACCACCCGCGACTCGGCCGAGACCAGGCGACGCTCGCGGAGGTATGGCAGGGGGCGGCGGGGATCCGGCGAGTCGATCTCGCGGGCGAGCCGGTGGCCGTCGAAGACGCAGTCGGCGATCAGGCGCGGCGCGACGCAGTCGCCGATGGCGTATACCGCCTCTATCCCGGCGGCCTCCGTGGCCGCCGAGTCCGACTTGAGCTCCCGGTGCAACGCATCGTTCGAGACGCGGGCTGTGACGAGTACGACCGCGTCGGCTGTCACGACGTGCTCGTGGCGGAGGCGGCGGAGGACACATTCGCGCGCGGCGATCGAGACGAGCTCCGTGCCGACCGCCGTATCGACTTCGAGATCGGCGAGGCGCTGGCGAACGACAGTTCCCTCGTCGGTGTGGTCGAGAAAGGGGCCGACGACCGGGAGCGGGGTGACGTAGCGGACGGGACGCCCGGACGCAGCCAGGAGTTCCGCCATCCCGACGCCCATGAAGTAGCCTTCGCAGTCGTAGACGAGCACCGAGTCTCCGGGAGGTTCCTCTCCCGCCAGCACACGCTCGGGCGTCAAGACGTGACCGTTCTCAGCACCCGGGATCGGTGCATGCGTCACGTGATTGAGCCCGTCCGCCGCCCAGTGCGCGCCGGTCGCGAGGACGACGATCGCCGCACCGTACTCGCGTACCGCCCGCGCGTCGAGCGCGACGCCGGTGATCACGTCGACGTTCGCGAGCTTCGTGAGCTCGCCTTTGCGCCACTCCACCACGCGCGCCCACGGCCTGAGCCCGGGCAGCCGCGAGACGAGCCCCACATAGCCGCCGACCTCGGCCGCAGTGTCGACGAGGTGCACGCGCCGCAGGCCGCGTTTGCCCAGCACGATCGCGCACTCCATGCCGGCGGCTCCCCCTCCGACGACGAGGGCATCCCGGTCCGCGTTCGACGCCGGCTCGAAGCGCTCCGGATGCCAGCCACGCCGGAACTCCTCGCCGGCCGTGGCGTTCTGTGTGCAGGCAATCTGGTGGTGGTCGAGCGCACGGGCGAGGCAGACGTTGCAGCCGATGCACTCCCGGATCTCGTCGAGCCGGCCCTCCTCGATCTTCTTCGGCAGGAACGGATCGGCGATCGAGGGGCGGGCGGCGCCGATCAGGTCCCACAGCCCGCTGCGGATGATCTCCAGCATCCGCTCCGGGCTCGTCAGGCGGCCGACGCCGACGATCGGTTTCGCCGTCGCCTCCCGCACCCGCCCCGTCCAGGGCAGCTGCCAGCCCTCGTCCTGGTAGCGGGAGGGCGCGATGTCCGCGGCGTGGTCGGCCATCGAGCCGATGGTCACGTCCCAGAGATCCACCAGGTGATCGGCGAGACGGACGAACTCGAGCGCCTCCCCGATCTTGATCCCGTTCGGCCCCATCGCGTCGACGGCAAGGCGGACGGCGATCGCGCAGTCGTCTCCGACCGCCTCACGCACGACCAGCAGCGTCTCCAGCCAGAAGCGGGCTCGGTTCTCGAGCGATCCTCCGTACTCGTCGGTCCGCTTGTTGTAGTAGGGCGAGAGGAACTGCAGCGGCAGGAAGCTGTGCGCCCCGTAGACGTAGACGATGTCGAAACCGGCGTCGCGCGCCCGGCGGGCCGCGGCCGCATAGAGGCCCTCGAGCTCGCGCAATTCGACACTGTCGAGCTCACGCGGGTAGCTGAGCTGGTTGTGATCGGACGGGATCTGCGTCGGCGCACCCGGGATCTCGCGGCTTCCCGACCCCTCGGAACTGGGGCCGCCGTGCCAGAGCTCGACGCCGGCGAGCGCGCCGTGCTCGTGCGCCTCGTCGCACATGAGGGAGAGGTTGAGGGCGTCGTCCGCGTCCCACAGCCGGGCCACCGGCTGCGGAACGCGGTCGGACTCCGGATGGATCGAGCAGAGCTCGGTGCAGACCGCCGCCCAGCCGCCCTCGGCCTTGACCGCGCGGAAACGAGCCTGTGCCCCCGGCCGGTCCGTCCCGAACCCGGTGCAGTGGGGCACCTGGTAGAAGCGGTTGCGGAGCACCTTTGGTCCGATGCGTACGGGCTCGAACAGGATGTCGTAGCGAGGATCACGCGGCATCGGGGCAACTCATCTCTGGTTCCGGGGCGCTCCCTCAGACGGTCGTTGGGTGGAGTTCGGGTATGGCCGCCAGGAGCTCTTTCGTATAGGGGTGCTGCGCGGCCGTAAAGAGCTCCTCCGTCTCGCCCTCTTCGCAGACCTCGCCGTCGCGCATGACGAGCGCACGGTGCGCGATCGTGCGCACGACCGCGAGATCGTGGCTGACCCAGATCACCGCCGTGCCGGTCTGCTCGGTCAACTCTCCGACCAGCTCGAGTATCGTCGCCTGCACGGAGACGTCGAGCGCCGAGGTGACCTCGTCGCAGAGGAGGAGCGAAGGCCGCGCCGCAAAGGCCCGTGCCAGCGCGACGCGCTGACGCTGCCCGCCCGAGAGCTCCGCCGGGTAGCGGTAGAGGAGCCCGGACGGCAGCTTCACGGAGTCGAGGAGCTCCTGCACCGCCTCGCGCCGGCGCTTCGAGGGGATGTCGTCACGGAACAGCCGGATCGGGCGAGCGACGATGTCGAAGAT
>JBKOVL010000155.1:0-6990 GCA_046723895.1 Actinomycetota bacterium
GGAGGCAGCGACGATCACGGCGGGAGTCTAGCGCCTTGTCGCACGGCGTTCGCGCTCCTGCCGGCGCCGACCTGCAAGCACGGAGAGTGGACGTTCGCCGATCGCACGCTCTCTCGGACGCGATTTGCCCCTCACACACACACGCGCACGCGCGCGGGGCTGAGAGTTGGCCGGCGACCCTCGATTGACACAGGATTGACACACGCGAGCGCTCCGCGGCCGAAAAGCCCTGCACCGAGGCTGTATGAGGCTCGAGCGAGGTGCACTGCGCTCCGCACTCGGGAGCTGTCAAGGCCGGTCGACAGGGGGCAGGGAGTCGCTCGCCTCGAGCAGACGACCTCGGCAATGAGCCTCTCCGCGGGCTGGATTCCCTGGGAGGCCGTCAGGGATCTCTTCACCCGAGAGATCCGAGACGATGATCGTCTTGCGAGCAATTGTTCGTCCTCCAGGCCGGGTGCAGGTAGGCCTAGACTGGACGCGGCTCTCGGTGAGGCGGTACACCCGAGTGAAGCAGCGACACGACCAGGCCCGTATCGCAGCACCGGATCGTGCCGGCAACCGGGCCGCCGTGGTCGGCGGGTCGATCGGCGGTTTGACTGTTGCTCTTCTGCTCCGCGACGCTGGCTGGGACGTTGACGTCTTTGAGCGTTCGGCCGTCGTCCTCGAAGGGCGTGGCGGCGGGATCGTGCTGCATCCGGCGACGATCAGGTACCTCGTCGAGCGAGCCGGAGTGACGCCGGCCGAGATCGGCGTCTCGGTAAGTTGGCTGCGCTACCTCGACCGCGCCGGCAGGATTGCGCACCAGGAACGTTGCCGCTACCGCTTCACCTCCTACGACTTCCTCTATCGCCGACTGCTCGAGGCCTACGGCCGGGAGCGCTACCACCTGGCCGAGGAATGCATTGGCGCCGACGACCCGAACGGCAGCCCCTGTCTGGAGTTGGCCTCAGGGCGCCTCGTACCCGCAGATCTGGTCATTTTCGCCGACGGGATCAACTCGGTCGGTCGCCGACGACTCGCCCCAGAGGCGGAACCCCACTATGCCGGCTACGTTGCCTGGCGCGGCACCATCGACACCAACCAGGTCGAAGCCGCGGCCTTCGAGGCACTCGCTGACGCGATCAGCTACCACGTGCTCCCCGCAGGGCACTTCATCAGCTATCCGATCCCGGGGGCTGAGGACTCGGCTGGGCCCCGCCGGCTCCTGAACTGGCTGTGGTACTGGAACGTGCGACCAGGTGCCGAGCTCGAGGATCTCCTGGCCGGAGATAACGACACACGGTTCACGACCTCTCTGCCCCGCGGCCTGGTGCCCCGCGACCGCTTGAGCGAACTTGCCCGCCGCGCAAAGGCGAGCCTTCCTCCCACGCTCGCAGAGATCTTGATCGGGACGCCCGAACCCTTCATCCAGGTTATCTTCGATCTCGCTGTCGAGCGCACGACGTCGGGGCGAACGTGTCTGATCGGCGATGCCGCCTTCACGGCGAGGCCTCACATCGCCGCGGGCACAGCGAAGGCTGCCGAGGACGCGTGGACGCTCGCGGCGGCACTGGACGGCGTGCGCGGCGAAGTTGCGCAGGCCCTCCTCCCATGGTCGCGGCAGCAGATCGCGCTCGGCACGGCCGCTGTCGCACGCTCGCGCGAGGCCGGCACCCGGCTGCAGAGCGGAAGCTGGCAGGTCGGCGAGCCGTTGCCATACGGGCTGTACCGGGTCGGCGATAGTTCGCTCGCAGATGACTGAGAATGGGCATCAGCAGCGGGATTGAGTTCGGTGCTACGGTCCTCGACCTAGGCTGAAGGGACGCGGCACACCCTCCCTCCCCCTGAAGCGCGGGACTCCGAGGGCTCGCCTGTCCGGGCCGACCCCAACACCCTCGAGACGTAGGAGTCCCCCGACGCAATCGCCGTGGAGGGGACGTCCACAGCGTCATCACAGCGATTGTCCGCCTGAAAGCGACGGGACCTATGCGGCTTCCGGGCGTTCGGTGGCCGATTGGTTGGTTCGTGTCGGCCAGCCGTAGCGTGGGTGGTGCCGGGTCAGGCCCTCGGCGACCAGCGCAGGCACCTCGAGCTCTGCTCGTGGTCGCACGCGCCGAAGCGCCTGGAGCGGCCGCAGAGAACGCGGCCGGGGTCCGAGGCGGTCGTCGATCAGATCCACCGCCCACTGGAGGGTATTGAGATAGATGCGGCTGACTTCTTCCTTTGCTCGTTCGTCAGCTGCCAGGTTTGCCGCCGCGTCCGCGCCCCCGTGATCGTGTGGCCACTCGCTCAGGTGCTCCGCGCGTGCCGATGCGCGAGCAGGCTCAAGAACAGACTCAAGACCATCAATTTGAGCGGCCAGCCGAGCTTCGATCAGATCAGACAGCCAGGCCAGACATGACGACTCAACGCCCGAAGACCTCACTGCCTCCCAGGCGAGCTCGTTCGCAAACGCCTCCCAGGTGCCGCCGCGGAGCAACCACCGCACCGCCCTGGCAGCGAGGTCTTCAGCCGTGGGGCCTTCAGCGAATACTGATTCGGTGGTCCAATTGCGAGCGATGGCCCATAGTTGCCGGGATACCGGACGGAACCGTCCGCACGTGGTCTGGTGCCGGCGCGCGACCACGCCGGCCCCACCCCACCCCGCCAGGAATTTAACGACAGGCGCGGCGAGGACCGCTCGGCCGTCTGCAGCGGAGCCGGGAGGAGCGGGAACCACTTGACGGCGGCGGCGCACGCCCGGAGCGCACCGGCAAGCCGCCCGTGGCTCCGCCGCCGGGCTGCAAGCGCGGCGAGAAGCAGCACCATCATCCATACGTCGTTGTGGCCGGCCCCGTCGAAGTGGATCGCTAGCAGCGGGTTCCAGCCGACGAATGCGACGGCGAAGGCCGGAGTGGCCGAGACCGCGGCAGGGAGCGCGGCAGTGCAGAGCGCCCCTGCTCCTCCGCCGAACTGCCAGATCTTCGACGCGTGATGACGGAAATCATGATCGTCGATGACGATCCGTCGATCCGCCGCATGCTCGAGCGGACGCTCGCGGCGGAGGGGTACGACGTGCGGCTGGCGGCCGACGGAGGGGCGGCCCTCGCGGAGCTCGAGCGGTCGCTTCCCGATCTGCTCGTCCTGGACGTGGCGATGCCGGGCCTCGACGGGCTCGCGGTCGCTGAGCGGGCGCGGGCGCGCGAGTGGTCGCTGCCCATCCTGTTCCTGACCGCTCGCGACACGGTCGAGGACGCGGTCGCCGGCTTCGAGGCGGGCGGTGACGACTACCTGGTCAAGCCTTTCGCCGTCGCCGAATTGCTGGTTCGGCTGCGGGCGCTGCTCCGGCGAACACGCGCTCCCGGACGTGAGCTCACGTACCGCGACGTCCGGCTCGACCCATCGGCGCGGCGCGCGAGCCGGGCGGGCCGCGAGATCCTGCTCACGGCGCGGGAGAGCGCGTTGCTCGAGCTGCTGCTCCGGGAGGCCGGGCGCACGGTTACGAGAGCCGAGGCCCTGCGGGCTGTCTGGGCCGGCGATGCACTGCCGAGCGTCGTCGACCGTTACGTCGCCTACCTCCGTCGCAAGCTCGGCGAGCCGCCCCTAATCGAGACGGTACGAGGGGTCGGCTTCCGAGTCCCGCTGTGAAGGCGTCCACTGACGGTAGCCCGGCCGCTGCGACGATGCGGACGGCGACCGCTGCCCTGGTAGCTTCCGGACTGCTTATCGGGTGCCCAAAGGAACGGTTGGCTGGCGTCCGCCCGGTGGAACGATGTCGTTGGCTTGCCCCCGAGTTAGGCCAGGTCCGAAGGGAGGCCCGTCGGCACCAAGCTTGCCTACTCGCGTGAGCGCCTCGTTAGCGTCCCCTGCAAATGACCGGAGCCAGTTACACCCTCAGCGATCTCCGACGGCGCGAGCTCCTCATGCAGATCGAAAAAGGGAAGCCGCATACCCCGTGCCGATGCCCCAAGGCTTGGCCGCGAGTGCGGCTAGACCCCGAGCGCTGGCCGGCGTCGTTCGAGGTACTGACGCTCCGCTGCGCATCGACGGGGATGAGGTCGTGCTGCCTCGACCAGTTCAGCCGGACGGAGAAGCGGCTTGACTGACTCATCTGAGAGGCTGGCTTAACCAGCACGCCTGCGCCGATCACTCCCTCTCGACTACTGAGTCCACGCCCATCGCTGGTCTTCGGCCTTGAAAGCGATCGCTCCGAAGCGCGCGTCCGTTCAACGGTCGGGAGATCGTGAGCGTCTGGGTCATCGCCATTTCGCGGGCTCTAGTATGCGCGGCGTTGATGCCCAAGGCTCGTCGTGACCGACAGGCAGAGGCGCGAGATGTCGCCCTGGGGCTCGTGCTGGTATTCGGCCGGATTGGCGTAAGGGCAGGTCGGCTCGCGTTCTTACCGGCTCGTGTCGTCGTTCGTTCGCCGGTCATTGGATCGATGCTGGGCCGCACCGGTGAGAGCCTTGCCGCCGAGGGACGGAGCGCTCGTGCCCGTGGCCTCGGCCAGCTTGAGGCGACCACGGGCGAGGTGCTGGCCTCACCGGAAGTGGGGCGCACAGTCGATCAGGCTCTGGCCGGTCCACTGCCGGAGACTGTCGCGCGCTCGCTCGTGGAAAGGCACGTCGTGGAGAGAGTCGTCGACCAGGTGCTCGCCAGCGCCGATCTGGAGGCGGCGGTCGAGGCGGCGCTGGAGCACGCGGCGACTGAGCGCCTTGTCGAGGAGACCCTGGCGAGCCCCGGTTTCGAGCGGATCGCGACCAATGCCGCAGACAGCCTTCTGGCTTCCAACCTCACCGAGCATGTTGTCCAGAGCGCAGAGATGCAGCGGGTGGTCGAAGAGCTCGCCTCGAGCCCGGCGGTCCGAGCAGCCCTCCTTCGGCAGACGACGACGCTGGGAGACGAGATCGCGGCAGGACTTCGTCGTCGAATGGAGAGTCTCGATGACGCCGGGGAGGGCACGGTGCGGGGATGGTTGCGCCGACCAGTGAAGTCCGAGCCCTCGGCGGGCGGCCCGCCCCGCGGCTACGGCGGGCTGGGTGCCCGTGGACTCGCTTTCGCCGCGGACTTGGCGATAAGCACGCTCGTTTTTCTGGCGGCCGCGGCACTCGTCGGGTTCGTCACCTGGCTGACCGGCGGGCTAGGGCCGGGGTTGCTCGCCGAGCTCCTCGCGTCCTTGGGTTGGGTGATCGTCCTCGGTGCGTACTTGGTGCTCTTCTGGACCGTCACAGGCCAGACGCCCGGGATGCGCCTCATGGGTCTGCGAGTCACCGACCAGCGCGGCTCGCCGCTTCGCGTCTGGCGATCGTTCGTCCGCCTGATCGGACTTGTCCTCGCGATCATCCCGATGTTCGCCGGCTTCTTGCCGGTGCTGTTCGATCACCGGCGGCGCGCGCTTCACGACTTCCTGGCCGCCACCGTCGTCCGCGTCGAATATGCCCCGCTTCCCACCGGCGAACCGGTCGCGAGAGAAGGTGCGCACTCGGACGGCCGGCAGATCGCAGGAGAGCCAGCTCGAGACTAGTAGACGGCGCTCGGCCCATATTCCCAGTTCACCACGGACACTGGTCGGTACAGTCGCCGGCGGCATTTTTCTGCTGGTCGGCCGGCATTGGTGGCCGCAAGAGGCTGCTCTTCTTCACGAACTCCGTCCTCGGCCTGATCGCGCTTTCGGCAACACTGATCACGGCGTCCGTCGTTTCCAACGCATCCTGCTAACTTGCCAGGGCTCGCGGAGAGCCGACGGGACGACTCTTACGGCCGTGGTGATTGCGCTGGTCCCGAGCTCGACGACGGCGCGCTGGATGGTGTCGCGATTGGCTCTGACGTTCGCATTCATCTGGGTGAACCGCGGCGGTTCTCGGTTTCTAGAGTCACGCTCGCGTAGCTTCGCGATGGGACTTCGGACCGAAGGGGAACCGTGAAGGCGACGGGAGGAGCGACAGGTGACGGCGACAACAGCAGGCGAGGGGCTTCCGGATTGGACAAGGTCTCGCCGATGAAGCTCGCCGATCGACCTGCCGGGCACTAAGGCTTGCTTGAGAAAGGCACCGAGCGGGGGCAACACGAACGTCGTCGCGGGCTTCGCGTGCGACGGCTTGTCCTGCCGCGCGGCTACTGCGCCGGGGTCGAACGTGCAGTGGATGCGGTCGAGGAGGCGCTCTCCCGTTGGGGCCCTCCGATCTATGTCCGAAAGCAGATCATGCACAACGTTCACGTCGTACGCGACCTCGAAGGCCGCGGTGCGATCTTCGTCGACAGTGAAGAAGAAGTCCCGCACGGTGCGCGCGTCGTCTTCTCCGCCCACGGAGTCAGCACGGCGGTGCGGGAGCGCGCTTCGGCGCGCGATCTGAAGACAATCGATGCGACCTGCCCCCTGGTCGCCAAGGTGCACGCCGAGGCGCGTCACTACGCAGCCAAGGGCTACTCGATCATTCTGTTGGGGCACGCCGGCCACGAAGAGGTCGAGGGCACGATGGGCGAAGCGCCCGACGCGATCCTTCTGGTCCAGTCGGTTGAGGAGGCCGAGTACCGCCAGCGCGCCGTCAAGGCAGTATTCGCCGAGATTGAGCTTCTGCTCGTGATCGGGTCGTGTAACAGTTCGAACTCGAACCGGCTGGTCGAGGTCGCCCGCTCGAAGGGCGTTCCCTCTTACCTGATCGACGACGAAAGCGAGATTGATGAGAGCTGGCTCGCCCGTGTCGAGTGTGTGGGCATTACCTCCGGTGCTTCGGTACCCGAGTCGCTCGTACAGGGAGTGATCTCCTGGTTGCGTGAGCGCGGCGTCGAGGAGATTCGTTCTCAGGAGGCCGTCGCGGAGGACGTCAGCTTCCGACTGCCGGCGGAGCTGCGGTGAGCCACCGTCCACTCGAGATCCCCAATAACGGCGGGCCGGCACAGACCTTCGGACACGGCTCCCCTTCTTCGGCGTTTCCGAATTCGACCCCCCCGGCACCACGACTGTCGAGTCCAGATAGTGGACGAGGGGTTACCAGTCGGCGGATTTCAGTCGACGGCCTCGGCGTCCACACC
>JBKOVL010000164.1:0-5125 GCA_046723895.1 Actinomycetota bacterium
GGCCTCTTCTACGGCGTCCAGACCGTCCGCCAGCTGCTCGGCGGCAAGCGGATCCCGGCGGTTCGGATTCGCGACCGCCCGCGGTTCGGCTGGCGCGGGGCGATGCTCGACGTCGCCCGGCACTTCCGGCCGGTGCGGGACGTCAAGCGCTTCGTCGACCTGATGGCGCTCTACAAGCTCAACCGCCTCCACCTGCACCTCTCCGACGACCAGGGCTGGCGGATCGCGATCTCGTCCTGGCCGCGGCTCGCCACCCACGGCGGGAGCACCCAGGTCGGCGGCGGCAAGGGCGGTTGGTACACCGGTCGGCAGTACTCGGACATCGTTCACTACGCGGCCGCGCGCCATGTCGACGTCGTCCCCGAGATCGACATGCCCGGTCATGTCCATGCAGCCCTCTCCTCCTATCCGAAGCTCGCCTGCGACGGGAAGGCGACGCCGCTCTACACCGGGATCGAGGTCGGCTTCAGCACTCTCTGCGTCGACAAGCCGCTCACGTACGACTTTGTCTCGGACGTCGTCGGCGAGCTCGCGCGGCTCACCCCGGGGCCGTTCATCCACATCGGCGGCGACGAGGCGACGGCGACCAAGCCCGCGGACTACGTGAAGTTCGTGCGTCGGGTCGAGGAGATCGTCCGCTCCTACGGCAAGCGGATGATCGGCTGGGAGGAGATCGGGCGGGTCAAGCTCCACCCCTCGACCGTCGTTCAGCACTGGAATCTCGATGCCGCTCGATCAGTGTTGTCCGCGCAGGCGGCCGCGCGGGGCGCGAAGGTGATCATGTCCCCGGCCGCCCACGCCTACCTGGACATGAAGTACGACGCGTCGACACGGCTCGGCCTGCACTGGGCGGGCTACACGAGCGTGCGTGACGCCTACGCCTGGGAGCCGACGAGGCAGGTTCCGGGCGTCGGTGCCGCGTCGGTGCTCGGGGTCGAGGCGCCGCTCTGGTCGGAGACGGTGCGGTCGATGGCCGACGCGGAGTACCTCGCGTTCCCCCGGCTGATCGGGATTGCCGAGATCGGCTGGTCGCCGATGCGCGGACGGAGCTGGGCGGACTACCGGACGCGGCTGGGAGCCCAGGGCCCGCTGCTGCGCGCGCTCGGGGTCAATTTCTACCGTTCGCCCGAGATTCCGTGGCGGTGACGTGACGAAAGCGTGACGAGTCGCTGACGGACAATGGCGGCGGGCGCAGCCGGCCGCTACCACGGAGGGAAACGCCATTCCCCTTCCGATCGGAGCCCGCCCATGCACCGGACTCGCCTGCTCGTCCCGCTTCTTGCCCTGGCCCTCGTGGCGGCCCCACCCGCCGCGCGCGCCTCCTCCTCCGGCGGCCTCGTGGTCAGCCAGGTCTACGCCGGTGGTGGCAACGGCGGAGCGAGCTACACGAACGACTTCGTCGAGCTCTTCAACGGCGGCTCCTCCGCCGCCGACCTGACCGGCTGGTCGATCCAGTACGCCTCCGCGGCCTCGACGTCGTGGTCGATGACCGCGCTCACCGGGGCGATCCAGCCCGGCCACTACTACCTCGTCCAGCTCGCCTCCTCCGGCGCGGTTGGTTCCATGCTGCCAACTCCCGACGCGACCGGGACGACCAACGTCGCGAACTCGGGCGGCAAGGTCGCACTCGTCCAGGGCACGACCTCGCTCGCCTGCGGCGCTTCCGCCGGAAGCTGCTCTGCCGTGACTTCGATCGCCGACCTCGTCGGCTACGGCTCGGCGGCCGACTACGAGGGCTCGGGTGCCGCGCCTGCGCTGTCGAGCACCACTGCCGCCGCGCGTTCGGGCGACGGCTGCACCGACACGGACGTCAACTCGGCGGACTTCACCGCCGTCGAACCCGTGCCGCGGAACGCGGCGACCGCGGCGACGACCTGCTCGGGCGCGCCGCCGGCGAGCGCGAGCGTCTCCCAGGATGCCGCCGTGGACGTCGACATCCAGCCGGTCCTCTCGATCACGCTCGAGCGGCCGACGATCAGCTTCGGCACGGTCGTCGCAGGCGACGTCGCCGCCGCCGTCTCCGAGCGCGTCACCGTCGTCAGCAACAACGCGACCGGCTATGCGCTCACGGTGCACCGTACCGCGTTCACGCCGGCCGACCTGCCGCTCGCGATCTCCGGCTCCGCGCCGGCCGGCGCACAGATCGGTCCCTCGCTCGCCGGCGGCGCGCTGGCGACGATCCCGATTGCGCCCGCAGCCGACCTGACCGTCGGCACCTCCTCAGTGGGTAGCGCCGGGGCGGGAGACGCGTGGCAGACGAGCCTCGCATTCTCGGCACCGATCCCGATGCTCGCGCCCGGCCACTACTCCGGGACGCTCACGTACACGCTGATCGGCCGGTGATCCTCTGCTTCGCAGCCGCCGCGTGCCTGCTCGCGCCTGCCGCGGCAGGCGCAAGCGGCGCACGGCCGGCGGTCTCCCTCGTCGCCTCGCCTGCGCACGTCGCGCTCGCCGGCACGGCGCGCCAGCTCGTGACGGTGACGAGCACGGGCAGCCGGCCGGTCACGGTCGAGGTCGTCAAGGCGGGCTACGGCCTCGACCTCCGCGGGCGGCCGCGGGTCCTGCGCCGCCGCTTGTCGTGGATCGGCGTCCGCCCGCGGCGGTTGACGATCGTGCCCGGCGGACGCGCCACCCTCGTCGTCGTCTCCTCAGTCCCGCCCCGCGCCGAGCCCGGCGACCACTCGGAGCTCGTCCTCTTGACCACGCGGCCGCTCCGCACCGCCGCGCTCTCCGTGCGGATGCGCCTCGGCGTGGTCGTCGTCGTCCGGGTGCCGGGCCGCATCGTCCGCCGGCTGGAGGCCTTGCGCCTGCGCGCTCGTCCACGGCGGCTCGAGCTGCTGGTCGCAAACCGCGGCAACGTCACCGAGACGATCGCCCGGCGATGCGTCACTGTCACGATTCGCCGCTCGGGCCGCGTTCTCGCGCGCCTGCATCCGGCCGCGCGGAGCCTGCTCCCGCACACGAACGGCCTGCTCGAGCTCTTCTTCCGCCGCCCGAGACGCGGCCGCCTCCGGGTCGGCGTGGTTCTGTCGCCGGGCCCGCCCTGTGCGAGTCCGCGAAGGCGCGCCTTCTCGGTGCGGCTCTGACCAGACCCGCGTGACGTGTTCTATCGCGCGCGAGCTTGCGCACCCGCCCCGGCCTGAGGGCTATCGTCAGGATCCCTCCTCAGGCTCCCACCTCACGCTCGCAGCGCGCGCAGTAGTTGACCCGGCCGCCGTCTCGATCGGGACCCTCGACGGGGACCGGCTGGAGACAGTCGCAGTAGTAGCCGGGATAGAGAGCTGCAATGTCCTGCGTCGGCGGTAGCGACGGGTCGGTCGGGATCGTCTGTTGCGTGTACATGGTCTGGCCTCCGTTCTCTCGCTGCAGTCGGCTCCGCCTGGTGATCTGAGCTAGCCGGCGGAGACGGAGGGAACGGGGCGCCGGCTAGCGCACAAAGGCGAACGCGAGGAGGCCGATAAGCCGGCGAGTCGAGATCGCGTTCGCGGTTGCGCGCTGCATCAGCGGCTTCAAAGAGTAAAGTGGCCCTCCCGCCACGTCAACTCGCTGAGGACGGCACCCACAGACAAAGGTGGCACTGCGCCAGGAGATCGAGCGGGAGGCGCTCGCCGCGCGCGAGGCGGCCTCTCGACTGACGGACGAGGACGTCGCAGACGCGCTCGCCGCTGCGGCCGCGATCCTGCGTGAGCAGTGCGCCGAGGTCCTGGCGGCCAACGCGGCCGACGTCGTCGCCGCGACCGGACGCCTGGACGAGGGCACGCTCGACCGGCTTCGCCTCGACGAGGCGCGCGTGGAGGCGCTCGCTGCCCAGGTTGAGTCGACCGCCGCGCTGGAGCCGCTCGAGCGTGAGCTCGGCACGCGCACGCTGGCCAACGGTCTGGTGGTGGACGAGCGGCGGATCCCGATCGGGACGGTCGGCGCCAACTTCGAAGCGCGGCCGAATGTCGCCCTCGACGTCGCCGGGCAGCTGCTGAAGAGCCTGAACGCGGCGGTGCTGCGCACGGGCGGCGCCGCGCTGCGCACCGTCTCGGCGCTCGTGGACGACGTGCTGCGTCCGGGGCTCGAGCGTGCCGGGCTGCCGCCGGCGACGGTCGGGCTCGTGCGCTCGGCGGACCGGGAGGGGGCGCGTGTCCTCGTCTCGATGCCGTCGCTCGTGCCGCTCGTGATCCTGCGCGGCAGCGGGCCCAGCACCGCGGAGCTCGCCCGGCTCGCAGCGCAGAACGGCGTACGTACGCTCGCGCACGCGGAGGGCGGGGGAGTTCTGTACGTGCACGCCGCCGCGTCTCGAGAGAAGGCGCTCGCGCTTGCGGAGGCGAGCGTCGACCGGCTAGGTGTCTGCAACCGGCTCAACCTGGCGCTCGTCGATCGCGGTGCGCACGGGGTGCTCGAGCCGCTGCTCGAGCTGTTCCGCGCACAAGGATTGGAGGTCCGTGGCGAGGGAGGCGAGCCTCTCGACCTCCCGCTCGGACACGAGTGGGCGAGTGACCCGGAGCGTGTCGCGACGGTGACCGTCGCACTCGTCGATGGAATCGACGAGGCGTTGCGGATCGCGAACGAGGAGACGTCCGGGCTCGCGGCGGGCATCGTCACCGAGGACGCCGAGACGGCGGAGCGCTTCCTCGACGGGTATCGCGGCACCGCTGCGTTCTGGCACGCGCCCACGAGGTTCACGGACGGGTTCGAGCTGACCGGCGCCCCGGAGACGGGGATCAATGTCGACGGCATTCCGGGGCCGCGCGGGCCGGTCACCTACCGCGACCTCTGGCTGCGGCAGTACCGGGTCGTCGGCGACGGGACGCAGCGCCGGTGACGGTTTCCGTCACATTCCTGGGGCGCCGCTGGCAAAGGGGGCAAGCGGGCAGCGCGCAGGCCAGTACAAATCAGTACGGGCAAGCGCCGCCCGCGCAGCATCCTGCGTTGGTCGGCAAGCATCCCCGGGCCACGCCCGGGGAAGCGCCCAAAGGCGAGTCTGCCAGCGGCGTCAGCCTTCGGCGGAGCCCGGCCCAGGCCGGTGCCGCGCCGGCGGGCTTCGCCCGGCGGTGCTGGCAGCAAACCTCGCCGGGCGGAAGCCGAAGGCGGCCAGGTACGTGACGGTTGTCGTGAAGCTCGGGTCGAGCCTGGTCGC
>JBKOVL010000158.1:0-9095 GCA_046723895.1 Actinomycetota bacterium
TCGGCGATCTTGTTCCACTGCTGGGCCGTGTTCCCCGGCGGCAGCGCGAACGCGTCCTGTGCGGCCGCACCGGCGAAGCCGAACACCGCGAGCACGGACACCGCGAGAGAACGTACGATAAACCGCTTCATTCTCCTCTCCCTTCTATTGAAAGCTCAACGATAGTGCATCCCTTGATCCGTGTAAACGTCTGCGGGAGCAGGGGATGTCGCGTTCGTTTGCGGCGGCGGTGGAGGCTGGCCGCCTACTCCGGCGACGATGGGCTCGGGTCCGCCGCAGCTACGCTCAACGCATGAGCCTCGAATCGGTCGAGGTCGTCGTTCGCGGCTACCGCGCTTTCATCGACGGCGACTTCGAGGCGATCGCGGAGTTGCTGGATCCCGATCTCGAGTGGTACTCGCTCGATGCAGGGCCGCTGTCCTTCGTCGACCACGAGGACGCCCTCTCGGTCGTCGCCGAGCGCTACCGCGAGCAGTACCGCGTCGAGCTCGAGCGGTGCGTCGGGGTCGGCGACCAGGTCGTCGTCGGGTTCCGCGCCTCGAAGGAGAGTCGCGACGCCGACGATCCCCGGCCGCTCCAGTCGCGACGGAAATTCAGCGTCGAGCGCTACTCCGCGGTCGTGACGATCCGCGACGGGCGCGTCGTCCGCGTGGAGGACTTCCCACACCTCCAGGCCGCCTTCGAGGCCGCCGGGATCGAGGACGAGGCCTAGCGGCGCCGGAAAAGCGAGCGGAAGAGACCCGTCCGTTCCGGCTCGGAGACGGGCTCGCGTTCCGGTTCCCTCTCCGGCTCCGGGGCGACCGTCGGCTCGGGTTCCTGCTCCGCTGCGACGGGCTCGGGTTCCTGCTCCGCTGCGACGGGCTCGGGTTCCTGCTCCGCTGCGACCGGCTCGGGTTCCGGGTCGGTCACGACCTCGCGCGCCGGCTCCGCCGCGATTGGCTCAGGCTCCGGTGTGACGGCAGCCTCAAGCGCAGGCTCCCGCTCCGGCTGCAGCAGGGTGCCCGCGCCGCGGCTCCGTGCGCGTTCCAGGTCGCCGCGAAGCGCTGCGCGCATGTCGTCGATCTGGCTCCTGTCCTTCATCGGCCGCTTCTTCTCCGCCGCGGGGGAGAGTCCTACGCGCCGATCTCGCCTTGTAACGGGCCCGTGTCGAGCGGGTCGAAGCCGAGGCGTGCGGCGATCTCCTCGCTCGAGGGCTTCGTCCCCTCTCGGAAGAGCTCGCGAAGCCGCTCGCCCGTCTTCGGGCTCCGCCACCAGTCCTCGCCGACCTCCTCGACGAGGCGGGCGCGGAGCTGGGCCGAGCGGATCCAGGCGCGCAGGTAGTCGGCCGAGTAGAAGCCGCCGTCCATGTCGGAGAGGTAGCCGTCCGAGCGGTAGCGGATGCCGATCGCAGCAGTCAGGCGCTCCGCGTAGCCGGCCGGCGTGCCGCCGTCCTCGGAGAACCTTCCCCAGAAGTCGAGCTCGAACTCGAGCTTCGCCGCGTAGCGCCGGAAGAGCATCGCCTCGAGGAAGGTCGTCGCTTCCGCGTTCTCCGCCGCCTCCTCGTCCGCGAGGCCGAAGTGGAGGGCGTGCCACCCCGGCTCGCGCGAGATCGCCTCGACGATGTACGAGTAGATCTCGGTCAGGGCGTGGTCGCGGGCGAGCCGCCGGAATGTGTACGGGAGCGCGGGATCGCAACCCGCGTAGTGCAGCGCGTGGCCGGCCTCGTGCAGGAAGGCCTGATAGTCGTGCAGCCCGCCCTGGGCGCGGGTGATCAGGTGGACGACCTGCGGCGGGTCGGAGGCGATCACGCACGCGCGGGGCGCCTTCTGCGGCCGGTCGTCGAGGTCCGGCCTGATGTTCGGGTCACCGGCGAGGTCGAACCCGAGGGCTTTCAGCGTCTCCAGGCAGACGTCTGTCGCCCGCTCCTTCGAGTAGATCGCCTCGAGCGGTGAAAGCCGGCGGACGTACGGCATGTGGTACGCCCAAGGCTGCTCGTCGCGCTCCGACCCGAGGAGCCGTTCGAACCACTTCTCGCGCATGTGGAGGAACACATGCTCACCCGTGTCGCCTGCGCGGGCGAGCGCAACGGCAAGCGGCCGCAGGCGGATGCCCTTCTCCTCCTCGTTGCGCGCGACCGGGTCGGGCTCCCGCGAGAGCTCGGCCGAGAGCTCCTCGGCCTCCCGCAGGAGCTCGAGGCGATCGTCGTTGAACACAACGTTCGCGTCGGCGTGCAGCGTGCCGAGGTCCTCCCGCTCCCGGTAGTCGTCGGTGACTGCCAGCCGCGCCTGCGCCGCGCGCAGCGGCAGCTCCTCGCCGCGGAAGCTCACCCGCGCGGCGAGCTGTCTGTTCTCGAGCGCGTCCTCGCGCTCGACGAGCTCCGCGGAGACGATCCCGCCCTCGCACACCTTGCGCAGGCGGTAGAGCTGCTCGCGCTCGTCGCCGGTCGCAGCGCGCTCCGCGTCCCACAGCGACGCGAGCTGCTCGCGGGTGAAGAGGTCCGCGTACCGGGCAACGATCTCGGCCTGCTCGGAGACCTCCTTCTCGCCGACGCGCACCGCCCGGCCCTCCTCCGAGCGCTCGAACAGGTAGCGTCGCAGCCGGCCCTCGTAGTCGAGCGGCGTGTAGACACCCGTTGTCGTCACGCCGCGAATCCACCTCCCGGACCCTCGAACAGACGGCCGACCGTCTCGCTGAGCCGCTCGATGCCGAGCGGCTTCGAGAGCACGGCGTCGGCGAGCTCGCGCAGCTCGGGGTTGATCGTCTCCGAGCCGGTGAAGAGCGCCACCCGCGGCCGTGGCTCCCCGAGGCCCGTGAGCAGCTGCCTGCCGTCTTCGTGGCCCACGTGTAGGTCGAGCAGGATCGCGTCGACTGGTCCTGCAGCGAGCGCCGCGCGCGCGTCCGCGATCGACGCCGCCTCGAGCACGCGGTAGCCGTCGAGCTCCAGGTTGATCCGACAGAGCATGCGGAGCGAGTCGTCGTCGTCGACCACAAGCACCGTCTTGCCCCCACCGATTGCCGCCATCGGCGGGGCGAGTCTACCGCGCCGAGCAGCGATATCATCGCCTCCTTGAGGCCGAGTCCCGGAACCAGCGCCGCTCGGGAGTACGCCGGTACGATGGCGGGCTTCTGGAGCTCTCTCTCTCGGACCCTCTATGGGCTCGAGACGCTCGCCTCCGATCCCCGCCGGCTGGACGCGGACGCGGTCGGAGCCCTGCGTTCGCTGCAGTATCGCCTGCACTGGTCGAGCGAGCTGCTCGCGGGGGTCGAGCCGCCGCCGGGCGCGCGGTCGGCACACGCGGAGCTCGCCGACGCCCTCGTCGACGCCCGCGACGCGACCGGCGAGTTCGCGGACGCGATCGAGGCCGGCAACGGCAACGCGTCGACGCTCCTGCTCGAGTGGCGCGGCGCGCTCTTCCGCGTCCGCCTCGCGCGCGTCCGACTCTCGATCCGTCCGCCGAGACCGGCGGTTCCCGTGCCGGGGCAGGGCTTTCCGCTCGCCGCCGCAGTCGCCACCGCGCTCACCTTCGCGGGTGTGGCTGCGTTCACGGCCGGAGCCGTGCTCGTGCTCTGGCCGGTCTGGGCCCTAGGGCTCGCGCTGGTCGCGAGCGGGTACCTGGCGTACCGTCCGTAAGCCATCTCTGCCGTAACCGGAGGCCCGACGCGGCCGTTCACACCTTGAAATGACGAACGTGGGCGACGAGCCTCGGCGAGCGCTGCCGCTGCCGCGGCCGACGTCCCGATTCCGGAGGCGGGCGTGGCGGGAGTTCCAGCGCGCGCTCGATCCCCTGGCGGGGCCTAGGCCGCTTCCCCCCGCGCGGCCTTGATTCGAGCGAGGGTTTCGTCGCGCCCGAGCAACTCGATGCTCTCGAACAGGCCCGGTGAGACCTTCGAGCCCGTGACCGCGATCCGGATCGGCTGGAACGCCTGCCTCGGCTGCTGCCCGAGGCGCTCGGCGAGGCTACGCAGCGCCTCCTCGATCGACTCGGCGGTGAAGGGCTCGACCTCGGCGAGCGTGTCCGCCGCCGCCGCGAGCACCTCAGGGTCGAGCTCCCCGCGGTCGTAGCCGTCCCGGGAAGGGACATGCCTCCGACCTATCCGTTCCCGTTCGAACAGGAAGCCCGCGTACTCGGGAAACTGGCCGAGGCGCTCGATCTTCGCCTGGACGAGCGGGGCGGCGGCGCGAATCCGCTCCTCCGGCCACTGGAAGCCCTGCTCGCGCAGGTAGGCGAGGAGGCGGTCAGCGTACTGCTCGGGCGGCAGCGCGCGCAGGTAGACGCCGTTCATCCAGTCGAGCTTCTCGTAGTCGAGGGTCGCCGGGCTCGAGCCGACTCGGTCTAGCGAGAAGCGCTCGACGAGCTCTTCGGAGCTCATGATCGTGGTCTCGCCGTCGGGGGCCCAGCCGAGCAGGGCGAGGAAGTTCATCAGCGCCTCGGGCAAGTACCCGGCGGCCCGGAACTCGTCGACCGAGGTCGCGCCGTGGCGCTTGGAGAGCTTCTTGCCGTCGCCGCCGAGCACGTCCGGCACGTGCGCGTAGACCGGCGGCTCGTGACCGAGCGCCTCGAGGATCCGGAGCTGCTTCGGCGTGTTCGAGACGTGGTCGGAGCCGCGGATAACGTGCGTGATCCGGTCGTCCATGTCCTCGACCGGATTCGCGAAGTTGTAGGTCGGACGCCCGTCGGAGCGGACGATGACGAGGTCCTCCAGCTGCTCGTTGGGGACCTCGATCCGGCCGCGGACGGCGTCCTCCCAGGCGGTGACGCCCTCGTCGGGCATCCGGAAGCGGATCGCGGCCTCGTCCTCGTAGGCCTTTCCCTCCTCGACCAGGCGCTGCGCGAGCTCGCGGCAGCGGTCGATCGCGTCCAGCTGGAAGGCGACCGGCCCGTCCCAGTCGGTCCCGAGCCACAGCAGCGAGCGCTGGATCTGCTCCGTCGCCTCGGCGACCTCGCGGCCGATGTCCGTGTTCTCGATCCGCAGCAGGCACTCGCCTCCGCGCCCGCGCGCGAACAGCCAGTTGAAGAGGAAGGTGCGCACCCCACCGATGTGCAGGAAGCCGGTCGGGCTCGGAGCCATGCGGACGCGAACGCTCACGTGGCAAGCGTAGTCGCGTCACGTCCGCGAATCGCCCACACGGACGGAACGACGAGGATGCTCGGGTTCGAGGCGAGAGTCGCGCTGTCCTGACCCGCGCCGCAGGTGCCGCGGCGCCCGTGCCGGGGATTGCGGTGCACCCCGGTAGCGTACGAGGCGTGCTACTCGGTGCTCACTGCTCGGGCGGGGTAAAGAAGGCGCTCGACCGCGCCGCCGAGCTCGAGGTCGACTCCGTCCAGCTCTTCGTGCAGAGCCCGCGGGCGTGGCGCTTCCCCGACCATGACCCCGCCGACCTGGCGGCGTTCGGCGAGCGCCGACAGGAGCTCGGGATCGGCGGCGTGCTCGTCCACTCGCTCTACCTGGTCAACCTGGCGAGCCCGAACGAGGAGTTCTACGGGAAGAGCGTCACCACGCTCTGCTCGACGATGGACGCAGCGTGTGCGATCGGCGCGGACGCGGTCGTCTTCCACGTCGGCTCGCACCAGGGCGCCGGGTTCGAGGCCGGGCTAGAGCGGGTCGTGCCTGCGCTCGCGCAGGCGTGCGAGCGGTCGAACGAGACGACCTGGCTGCTGATCGAGAACTCGGCCGGTGCAGGCGGCACGGTCGGGCGCTCGATCGAGGAGCTCGCCGCGCTGTACGACTCGGCGGGGCAGCATCCCCGCCTCGGGGTGTGCCTCGACTCGTGCCACCTCTGGGTCTCCGGCTATGACGTCACCGACCGCCGGGCCCTCGACGCGCTGCTGGACGAGCTCGACGAGCGGATCGGGCTCGACCGCCTCCGCGCTCTGCACGTGAACGACGCTCAGGCGCCGCTCGACTCGAACCGCGACCGCCACGCGAACGTGCTCGAGGGACTGATGGGCGAGAAGCTCGGCGTCTTCCTGGGCCACCCGAAGCTGCAGGGCCTGCCCGCCGTCCTCGAGGTGCCGGGCCCGGACAACCATGGCCCCGACGCGGCCGAGATGAAGAAGCTCCGCGAGCTCCACGCCCGCTGGACGAAGTGACCGCTGCAGACATGTCAGGGGTCAGACCCTTTACATCTGCCGCGGCGGAGAAAAGCGTGGTCTGCGCGCAAATCGGCACACATTCCGCGCACTCCCGTCACAGTTGGGGTCAGACCCCTGCCATACCCTTTCGGACGAGCTCCGGCTGAGCCTCAGCGCAGCTGGGCGAAGACGCGGAACGTCGGCTGCCCGACCGGGAGCTCGGAGAACTCGGGATTCACGCAGCCGAGCTCGTCGACGCGATGGTGGTAGGTCTCCTCGACCTCGACGCGGCACATCGGCAGCGGCTGCCGCTTCGAGCGGATCGCGCCGAAGCCGCCGCGCCGCCGCTCCGCCTCGCGAAGCAGATCGATGTCGATCTCGACGTCGTAGACCTTCTGCATGCAGCCGATGTAGGTGTGTCCGAACTCCTCGTAGGCGTAGACGAACGGGCAGGCACGATCGACGCAGGCTGCCGGGTAGACGATCTTGTCGCAGTGCACCCCGCAGCGCCGGCACTCGACCTCGTCCTGAGGACGGAGCGGCAGCGCCTCGGCCGCAGCGCGACGGATCTCCATACCGGGATTGTGGGGACCCTGCTTTCCGCTGCGCAAGTCTTGACAAGAGGGCGCCGGATAGGCTAGGGGCCCGTGGCGCGAAGGCTTCTGTGGGCATCCCTCGGCCTCGCGCCCGTCACGATGGTCGTGGACTACGCATTCGACGTCGACGACGTCATGCTCTTCGTGCTGGCGGCGGTCTCGCTGATCCCACTTGCCTGGCTGATCGGTGAGGCGACCGAGCAGGCCGCACACCACACCGGCCCCGGGATCGGGGGCTTCCTGAACGCCACGTTCGGCAACGCCCCCGAGTTGATCATCTCGCTGTTCGCGGTCAGCGACGGCCTCTTCGAGGTCGTCCGCGGATCGCTGACGGGAAGCGTGGTCGGAAATCTCCTGCTCGTGCTCGGGTTTTCGATGTTGCTCGGCCCGACCAAGCCGATCGACCGACGGTCCGGGTTGACCTCGATCGCCCTCGTCTTCGTTGCCGTCCTGCTCTTCCTCGTCGTCGCGGTTCCCAGCTGGGAAGGCGACACCGAACGCCACTCCCTCCAGGTGCTCTCGATCCCGGTCTCCGTCGCGCTCCTGCTGCTCTACGTCTATGTCACTCGCATGCAACTCAAGCGCCACCGCGCGCTCTCCGTGGCAGCGGCGGAGGACGTCGGCTGGAATTTCCGCGTCTCGATGGTCGTCCTCGGCGTCGCGACCGCGGCGACGGCCATCATCGCCGAGATCCTCGTCAACACGATCGAGTCGTTCGCGGAGCGGGCGCACCTGAGCGACTTCTTCGTCGCGGCGGTGATCGTCGCGATCGTCGGCAACGCCGCGGAGCACGGCGGCGCAGTCGTCGTCGCGCGGCGCGGCCGGATCATGCTGGCAACGGAGATCGCGCTCTCCTCGAGCGCCCAGGTCGCCGTCTTCCTGATCCCGGCGGTGACGATCCTGTCCTGGGCGATCAACCCGCTCACGCTCGCCTTCCGGCAGGTGGAGATCGCCGTGATGGCCGGCTCGGCAATGCTCGCCGCCGTCCTGCTCGCGCGCGGGACGGCGAACTGGTGGCGCGGGGTCGTGCTCATCACCGGCTATGTGTGCGCGGCGCTCGTCTTTTACAAGGCCGGCCCCCGCTAGAGCTAAGAGCTAGGCGGCGACCAGCACCTCGAGCGCGCGAGGAATCAGCTCGCTCGCCCGATCGATGTCGTCGTCGGTGATGCCGAGGTGTGTCGCCACCCGGAGCACCCCCGGACGGAGCAGACCGACCTGGACGCCGTGTTCGGCGATCCGGGCCCGCGCATCGGCTGCGTCGACCCCGACCGAGCCGACGTCGATGCCGACGAAGTTCGTCTCCACCGCCTCGACGTCTACCGGCAGGCCGGCAGTTGCGAGCGCCTCGGCGAGCCGCTTTGCGCGGGCGTGGTCCTCGGCGAGCCGCTCGACGTTGTGGTCGAGCGCGTAGAGCATCGCCGCGGCCACGACACCGGCCTGCCGGAGGGCTCCGCCGAAGAGGAACTTGAACCTCCACGCGGCGGCGATCCTCTCCTCCGAGCCGGCGAGGACCGCGCCCAGTGGACAGCCAAGCCCTTTGGAGAAGCAGATCTGGACGGTATCGGCGAGCCTGCCGTACTCCCCAGGCGGGATCCCGCTCGCGACGGACGCGTTCAGCAGCCGAGCGCCGTCGAGGTGGACGGCAAGGCCGAGGCCGCGCGCCGTTTCGATCACCTCGCGGAGCTCCTCGAGCGGCCAGACACGGCCGCCCGCGCTCCGATGCGTCTGCTCGAGGACGACGATCCCAGGCGGTTGGAACTCGTCCGCGGTCTCGACGACGATGCGGACCTGCTGAGGCGTGATCCGGCCGGCCACACCCGGGAGCGGGCGTGTGACGAGTCCGGAGTGGACGGCCGGTCCGCCGGCCTCGTAGACGAGCATGTGCGTCCGTTCCTCGGCGATCAGCTGCGTACCGGGGCTGGTCAGCAGCCGGAGCGCGATCTGATTTGCCATCGTCGCCGTGGGCAGGAAGAGCGCCGCCTCGTGACCGAGCAGCTCCGCCGCGCGGCGCTGGAGCTCGTTGACGGTCGGGTCCTCGCGTGCCTGCTCGTCGCCGAGCTCGGCGGTGGTCATCGCCGCGAGCATCTCGGGCGTCGGCTTCGTCGCGGTGTCAGAGCGCAGGTCGATCACGCCCGGAGCGTAGCGGCGTGCCGTTCGGATCGGCGATCCCAGCGCCCAAACCCCCGCCCGAGGGTGGGGAGCCATCCCGCCACCCTCGAGGCCGATGCTAGCCGGGGCTGCGTGACGGGTCAGCATTGTGCGCGTGTCGACTTCGCGCCGGGTTCTCCACACATCGGCCAACGCGGCCACATCGGTCGCCGCAGCGGGGCGCCGGCCGCGGCAGCGCGGCAGCGCCCTTCGGGCAGCCGAGCGCGGGCCGCGCGCGCGCATACTCCGGCCCGGGCACCGATGGAGCGGCGTCGGGCCTACGGGGCGGGTCGCGGTG
>JBKOVL010000125.1:0-7383 GCA_046723895.1 Actinomycetota bacterium
GCGTGGTCGAGTCGATGAACGTCGTGTCCGTGAAGTCGACGATCACCTGCTTACCGCCCTTGCCGATCACGTCCAGGAGTTGCGCCTTGAACTCGGGCGCCGTGTAGAGGTCGACCTCGCCGGCCAGCGAGATCACGTACCCATCCCCCTCGAGTTGCTCGGTCTTGATGTCGAAATTCACTCTCGTCCCCCAGAGCTTCGCTGCGTACGAGCGCCGTATCTCCGCGCCGCGAGAGTCTAACCCTGCGACGGTGAGCCGAGGGTCTTGATCTGCTGCCTGGCGTAGGCCGCGTTCGGGTCGTCCGGCGCGAGCTGGACGAACTTCTTGTACGCCGCGATCGCGCCATTGGTGTCGCCGGCGTTCTGGGCCGCCTGGGCGAGGAGCAGCTGGTCGGAAGGCTCCGCCGGCTTGTGGAGCACGGCGATCTGCTTGTACACGCCCTCGAGCTTCTGGGCAGTCGTCTGGCGGGCCGAGATCGCGTCGTTGAAGCGCTGGTTCGCCGTCGAGCTGACCTGCTGGTTGATCGGGTCCGGCACGGAGGCGAGGGCTCGACCGAGCGGGGAGGTCGCGGGCGGTCCGAAGCTCGTCGCCTGCACGTTCTGGGCCTCGGTCTGCGCGGCTGCGGCCGTGTCTGTCTGCTTACTGAACTGCAGTTGGTAGTCGGCCGCGAGCGCGTCGAGGGCGTCGACATCCTTCGGCCGGAGCGTCGTGTACGTCGTCCAGGCCGAGATCGCCGCCGCGGTGTCGCCCTTCGTGTCGTAGGCCGCGGCGAGGTCGTGCCACGCCTTTGCGTCTTTCGGATCCTTCTGGGTTGCCTTTTCCGCCTTGCTGATCGAGGGCTGGCCGGAACCGCCGCCGCGGATCCCGTTGAAGATGTCCGACAGTCCGCTCACGTTCGAGGAGCCGACGCCGAAGAGCACGAAGCCGCCGGCGAAGACGACCGCGAGGAAGATGAACACCCACTTGGCGCGCTTGCGCAGTCGGTTGAAGAAGAGGGTGTCCTCGAACCGCTGGCCGCCGCTGTCCTTGTGGCGGCGACGGGCGTCGTGGTGATGAGTGGGCTGGCGGCGCTTCGCCGCGGCACGTGCCATTGCCGGAGTAGCCTAGCCGCCGTAATCGGGATTCGGGGTCCTGATCGCGTCTTTCCGATTCTCTCTTCACAGACGTTGCCGCGCGGAGGCGAGACGGCGTCTCGCCGGAGCGCATGTTCCTTCTCGGCACTCGCGAAGAAGGAGGGGGCTCGCGGGGAACTATGGGTTCCCCCTCGTTTTAGCCGCCGTTCCAGCAACTCGCGTCGCCGATCGATTCCAGACGCGCCCTCGTGTCGTCGTCGCAGAGCGCCCCGGCGACCGCGATCTCGTACAGCACGCGCGGATCGAGCCCGAGCGAGACCGCCGCCTCGTACTCGCGGGTCAGGTCGGTGTCGAACATCACCGGATCGTCGGTCGAGACCGAGCAGCGCACGCCTGCGGCGACGAGCGCCGGCAGCGGATGCTCCTCGAGCGACCGCACGACGCCGGTGCGGACGTTCGAGACGGGCGTGACGTCGAGGACGATCCCGCGGTCGACGAGCTCACGGACGAGCGAGGGCTCTTCGGCGGCGCGAATGCCGTGGCGGAGCCGATCGGGCGCCAGGTGGTCGAGCGCGCTCCGCACGGACTCCGGTCCGACCACCTCGCCGGCATGCGGGACGGAGCCGAGGCCCGCGTCCCGGGCGGCCCGAAATGCAGGTTCGAACGGAGCATTCGGATACAGCGCCTCCTCACCGCCGAGCCCGACGGCGACGACGCCCCGGTCGCGGTAGCGGGCTGCGTGCCGGACGAGCGTGTGCGCGTCCTCGAGCGGCGCGCTGCGCGTGATGTCGGGCGTCAGCCGGACCTCGACGCCGTGCAGCTCGCGGGCCTCCTGGGCCCCGTCGCAGTAGCCCGTGAAGATCTCGTCCCACGAGACGCCGCGCCACGTCCGCTCGATCGGCGAGAAGATTGCCTCGAGGTAGACGGCGCCGTGCCGCTTCGCCTCGGCGGCGTAGTCGACGACGACCTGGCGGAAGTCCGCCTCGGTCCGCAGGCAGTTCGTGGTCAGGATCCAGATCTCGATGAAGTGGTCGAAGTCCCGGAACCGGAAGAGCTCGCGCAGGCCCTCGACCGTGTCCGCCGGCAGTACCTCCCCGTTCCGCTTCGCGATCGCGAGGAGCGTCTCGGGTTGGACGGTCGCCTCCAGATGGACGTGCAGCTCGATCTTCGGGTAGGGCTCCACTTCTTTGGTCGTCAAACGTCTGCGCGCGGCGGGGCGTGCAGCTCGATCTTCGTGTACGGCGTCACGTCAGCTCTCGGTAGAGCTCGAGATGTGCCGACGCCGAGGCGTCCCAGGTGAGCGCCTCGCTGGCGCGGCGGGCGCCGGCGCGCGCCACCTCCAGAGCCGCCGGATCGTCGAGCAGGTCTTCGATCGCGGCCGCAAGGCCGGCGACGTCGCCGGCGGCGACGACCCGTCCGGCGTCGAAGTTGCGCACGGGCTCGGCGAGCCCGCCGATGTCGTAGACGATCGCCGGTACCCCCGCACCGAGCGAGCGCATCAGCACCGCGGACATGTCGATCTCCGGCTTGTAGGGGAAGAGCGTGACCGTCGTCCGCCCGAGCAGCTCGGTGATCTCGGGCTCGGACTGGTAGGTGAGGCGCCACTCGACGGGGAGCGAGCCGGCCGCGGCGCGGTACGGCTCGACCGGTTCGAGCGCCTCGCCGGCGACGAGCAGGCGTGCGCCCTCGATGCGCTTCGCGGCCTCGATCGCGTCGGCGAGCCCTTTGTAGGGTCGGATCAGTCCGAGGCAGGAGAGCGTCCGGCCGTCGTCGCGCCGCGTCGGGTCGCTGGGGAAGACCGGCATCGGGATCAGCCGCAGGCGCTCGCGCTCGACTCCGAACGCGGCCAACGTCTCGAGGCCGCGGGTGCTGTGCACGACGATCCGGTCGAACCGCCCGAAAAGCTCCCGCCAGAGCTGCTCGCGGCTCGCCGTGCGGCGCGGCAGGAGGTCGTGCGCAGTGAAGACGAGCGGGCCGCGGGCGCGGAAGATCCAGCGATCCAGCGGGGCTGCCGCGAACCACTGCACGTGCAGCACATCGCGCGGCCGGGTGACGAGGCGTGCGGTGCCGAACGGATGCTCGAGCATCTTCACCGGTACCCGGAGGCGCGACCGGCGGAAGATCCGTGAGGACACGGGGTAGAAGGGCTCGCTCCGCCTGTACCCGTCGCCCGGGTAGGACGAGACCCCGAAGCGGAACGGTGACGTGACCAGCTCGACCTGCGCTCCGGCGCGTGAGAGCGCGACGGCGAGCTCGTGGTCGTACGCCGGGGTGAAGCCGGCCGGGTCGGCGAGGACGACGCGCATCAGGTGCGCGTCTCGAGCCACTCGCGCAGGCGACGGGTGCCGTCGGCGACGCTCGTCGACGGCGTCCACCCGAGCTCCTCCCGCACGCGGCCGACGTCGCTGACGTAGACCCGCTGGTCGCCCGGGCGCCAGTCGCCGAAGCTGACTTCGACCTCGAGGTCCTCGGCCTCGCGGAGATGGTCGAGGAACTCGAGCAGCGACGTGGTATAGGTCGGGCCTCCCCCGACGTTGTAGACGCGTCCCCCGATCTCGGCCCGCCTGTCGATCGCGGTGTCGTAGAGCTCGAGCAGGTCGTCGACGAAGAGCACGTCCCTGACCTGGCGCCCGTCGCCGTAGAGCGTGATCGGCTTGCCGCACAGGGCGCTGATCAGGAAGTGCGCGATCCAGCCCTGATCCTCGTTGCCGTACTGCCACGGCCCGTAGACGCACGACTGCCGGAAAACCACGGTGGGGATCCCGTAGATGCGCGCGTAGTCGACCGCGTACAGGTCGGCCGCGCCCTTCGAGCAGCCGTAGGGAGAGTGGAAGTCCACCGGACGTGTCTCGGGCACTCCGTCGGGCAGGGCCGGGAGCTCGTACCGGAACTCGCTGCCCACGAACTCCAGGTCGTCGAGACCGCCGTAGACCTTGTTCGTCGACGTGTACACGACCAGCGGCTCCCGCCGCGAGAGCCTCGCCCCCTCGAGCACGTTCAGCGTCCCGAGCGCGTTGACCTCGAAGTCGTTGCGCGGGTCGCGGACCGAGTCGGTGACGGCGACCTGCGCGGCGAGGTGGAAGATGGCGTCCGCCTCCGCGGCGAGCCGGGCGACGAGCTCTGAGTCGCGGACGTCGCCGTCGACGAGGTCGAAGGAGGAGTCGCCTACGGACTCCAGATGCGCGCGGTTTCGCTCGGTTCCCGCCCGCGAGCAGTTGTCGAGCACGCGAACCGAGTCACCGCGGCCCAGCCGGTCGAGGACGAGGTTCGTCCCGATGAACCCGCACCCACCTGTGACGAGGACCTGCAGCGCTAGACGTCTCCGCCCTGGAACGCGGCCTCCTGGGCGGCGTCTCGCGCGCGCCACCGACGCTCGAAGAACACGGACAGCCAGATCGAGAGCTCGAACAGGATCATCAGCGGCACCATCTCGAGCATCGTCGTCACCGGGTCGACGCCGGGCAGCGCGACCGCGACGGCGGCGACGATTACATAGCCGATCCGGCGGTTGCGCCGCAGTTTCGCTGTGGTCAACACGCGTATGCGGACGAGCGCGAGCACGAAGATCGGTAACTCGAAGACGACGCCGACCGCCGCGAGCACGAGCAGGACGAAGGAGTAGTAGTCCTTCGCCCGGATCTGGGTGTTGTAGAGCTGGCTGTCGTAATTCGTCAGGAAGTGGACGGCCGCGGGCAGCGCCACGAAGTAGCCGAAGACGAGCCCGGCGGCGAGCAACACTGTCGCGAAGACGACGAACCCGACCAGGATCCGCTGGGTGTGCTCGTGGAAGGCGGGCGCGAGGAAGGCCCAGACCTGCCACAGGATGATCGGGAACGCGAGCGCAAGCCCGACCCAGATGCTGACCACCATCGAGGTCAGGAACGGCTCGGCGACGCCGAGCGTCGTCGGCTTTAGCTTGGCCGGAAGTGGCCCGTTGAGCCAGTGGATGATCCGGACGTGGAAGGCGAACGCGACCGAGAAGCCCGCGACCAGCGCGATCAGGCAGACGACGAGCCGTCCGCGAAGCTCGCCGAGATGCTCGACAAGCGTCGCCTCCTCGCCGTGGCGCAGGCGCCGCGGGAGGCCTCTCACGCTATTCCTCGTTCTTCGTCGAAGCCGAGACGGTCTCGTCGTTCTGCTGCGAAGTCTGGGCGGGCAGCTCGGCCGGCGTCTCGTCCTCTTCCTTGCCGGTGATCGAGTTCTTGAACTCCCGCATGCCCTTTCCGAGCGAGCGTCCCATCTCGGGCAGCCGCTTCGGGCCGAAGACGAGCAGCACGATCACGAGCAGGATTGCGATCTCCCAGGGGCCGATCCATCCAGGCATACGGAGACAAGGGTAGCGCGTTTTCGTGGCGCGGAGGCGGGAGACACGGACCCGATGAGGAAGAAGCCGCTGGCCGAGCAGGTGGTGGTCGTCACCGGCGCCTCGACCGGGCTCGGTCGCGCGATCGCCCGCGGCGCGGGCGCGCTCGGCGCCAAGGTGGTGCTCGCCGCCCGGAACGGAGAGGCGCTCGACAACGGCGTCCGCGAAATCGAAGAGGCGGGCTCGGAGGCGCTTGCCGTCCCGACCGAGGTCGCCGACCTCGAGCAGGTTCGGCGTCTCGTCGCCCGCGCGCTCGCACACTTCGGGCGGATCGACACCTTCGTCGCGAACGCGATCGTCACCGTCTACGCAGAGGTCGAGCGGCTCGAGCCCGAAGAGCTCCGGCGCGTGCTGGACGTGGACTTCTTCGGCGTCGCGAACTCGCTCTGGGCCTCCTTGCCGGCGCTGCGCACCTCGCGCGGCACGTTCCTGCACGTCGGCTCGGCGCTTGCCTACCGCGGCATCCCCCTCCAGGCCGCCTACTGCGCCTCGAAGGCGGCTTGCCGCACCTTCCTCGAGTCCGCGCGCGTGGAGCTCCAGAAGGCGGGCGACGACGTCGCCGTCTCGATCGTTCTCCCCGGAGCGATCAACACGCCGCAGTTCGACCGTGCTCGGCAGAAGCTCGGCTACCAGCCGCAGCCGATCCCGCCGATCTACGAGCCGGAGCCGTTCGCCGCGGCGGTACTGCACTGCTGCGAGCGCCCTATCCGCGAGCTGCCGGTCGGCTGGGGTGCCCAGAAACTCCTTTGGGGCCAGAAGCTCTCACCTCGGGCCGGGGACTGGATGCTGCGGCGGATCGGCTGGAAGAAGCAGCACACCGATGATCCGAAGCCGGTCGGCTCGCCCGACAACCTGGTCGAGACCTTGCCCGGCGACGCGGGCGCGCGCGGCCGCTTCTCCGACTCGGCGAGGAAGAGCACCGCCTGGACCTCCGCCCGGCTGCTGAAATGGCTGGGCTAGACTGAACGGACTATGGCTTTGCTGGAGATCAGAAACCTGCACGTCGCCCTCGAGGACGGGACGGAGATCGTCAAGGGCGTGGATCTGTCGATCGACGGGGGCGAGGTGCACGCGGTCATGGGCCCGAACGGCTCGGGGAAATCGACGCTCGCCTACGCGCTGATGGGGCATCCGGCGTACGAGGTCACGGAGGGCGAGATCCTCTTCGACGGCGAGAACCTCGTCGAGCTCGAGGCAGACGAGCGCGCACAGCGCGGCCTCTTCCTCGCGTTCCAGTACCCGCACGCGGTGCCGGGCGTGACCGTGACGAACTTCCTCCGCTCGGCGATCAACGCGGTCCGCAAGGCGAGGGCGGGGAAGGACGACCCGATCCCGATCCCCGAGTTCCGCAAGCAGCTGCTCGCGCGCATGGAGGACCTGAAGGTGTCGCGCGAGCTCGCGCAGCGCTACATCAACGACGGCTTCTCAGGCGGCGAGCGCAAGAAGATGGAGATGCTCCAGCTCGCGATGCTGAAGCCGACGATGGCGGTGCTGGACGAGACCGATACCGGGCTCGACATCGACGCGTTGAAGGTTGTCGGATCCGGGGTACAGAAGCTCGTCGGTCCCGAAATGGGTGCACTCGTGATCACGCACTATCCGCGGATCCTCGGCTACATCAAGGCGGACTTCGTGCACGTGTTCGCGGACGGCCGGATCGTCGCCGAGGGCGGGCCGGAGCTCGCCGCGCAGCTCGAGGCCGAGGGCTATGATCAGTTCGTGCCGGAGGTGGTAGCGTGAGCACCAAGCCGGAGACGCAGGTCGTCGCCGAGATCGGCCAGGACTACAAGTACGGCTTCTCCGATCCCGAGAACTACTTCTTCAAGTCCGGCCGCGGCCTCTCGAAGGAGGTCGTCGCGGCGATCTCGGCACACAAGGACGAGCCGGACTGGATGCGGAAGTTCCGGCTGCGCTCGCTCGACTTCTTCGAGCGCCGCCCGCTGCCG
>JBKOVL010000006.1:0-11665 GCA_046723895.1 Actinomycetota bacterium
ATCGTGGTCTTCGCCACCCCCGACCGCGCCGCGACCGCCTCGACTGTCAGCGAGCGCACGTCGCCCTCCTCGGCGAGCAGCTCGCGGGTCGCGTCGAGGATCGCCCGCTTCGAGCGCTCGGCCCGCTGGTCCGGCTTGCGATTCGTGTTGTTCATCCCTAGCGACTATACAGCGATACGTAGCGTTGCGCAACCAGTGCGCCTCTGCTACGGTCACAGCGTAGAAACGCTACGGAGCGTTTTAAGTCAGGGAAGGGAGACCCCGATGCTGACTACGCGGCGGGCAGGCGCCTAGCGGCGACGGTGTCGGCCCGGCGAGGTCATCGTAGGACGCGGTCGATGCAACAGCTGTAGGGATTCGATCGCGAATCTTGCACGGCAACGCGAAAGTGCCCGAGTCAAGACCGACCGGGCACTTTCTGCGTCGCGATCCCGCAAAGAGATGCCGTGAAGGAGGTCGATCGTGATGACCTTGCAGCGCATCAACGCGGCGGCGCTCTACCTCGACGTCCCGAACGACTACGCCGCCTTAGCTCCGGTCGCGCCCGTTATTTGCAACTCGTCCTGCCTACGCCCGCGGAGCAGGCGCGCCGCCATCCACCCCGCGCGACCGCCCGAAATCTGTGAGGCTCCGGCAGACACCGCCCGCGCCGATTCTCCTCGTAGCGGTGTAGTTTCGGGCTCGCGGGTTGCGTCTGTTGCGCAACGCCACCCAGGCCGTCAAATGACCACACGATGGAACGTGCACGGTCTACTCGAGGACGAGGTCCGCGTTGATGCTGAGGAAGTCGAAGATGTCCGTGCTCCAGATGGGGATCGTCTTCGTGTTCGTGCAGTCGCGTGGCGACTCGCCCGGCGGCGGCATCGTGCAGGGGATGTCATCCCTCCGGCACACCTACGGCTCGCTCCTCCTGCTCAGGGCCTTGACGTCGTCAGGGTCTCACGGTCGGACACGCGCCACACGTCGAACTCATAGTCCCAGCGCAGAGCAGCCTGCCTGTCGAAAACGCGACGCCAGACTGCCTGTCACGCAGCCCTCCGGTTCACGATCGCCTCGTAGTACTGGCCCCTCCTGCGAGCGCCGACCGGGAGCACCGCGAGCTGGACTTGTCCGAGAACCGCGTGCGTGATGGCGAAGTGGGAATCCTGCGCGAAGCCGTCGCGGCGGGGGCCGATGAAGAGGAGCGAGAAGGCTTGTTCGCTTCCGGATTGCGCGGGCGAGAGGTCAGCGACTCGGGTCAGCTTCACGTCGACGGGCCGCATTCCCTGCTGGCGGATCCTGAACATGGTGCCCACGTGGGGAAGGTACGTCGCTCGCCTGAGGTGCGCGGGCACGCGGGCGGCCGTGTCGCCGGGCTGCAGCGAAAGCAGCGCCCGGCCAGCTGGAAGGGTCGCCACGAGCATCGCCAGACCCCCTGCCTTGAGCAAAGCCTCACGCGTAAGCCGACGGTCGAACTCGCTGCAAATCCCAAGACGCGGCAGAGCCAGCGGGTCAGACATGGCTACACTCTTCCACGAGCGACGGACGGAACCATTCGGCGCTGCGCGTACAAAAGCAGCCCCTACTCGTCTCTGCGCGTCTGGAGGAGCCACTCGATTGCTCGCGTGAGTTCCTCGTCGTAGAGCACGCCCGACTTTCCCCGGCGCTGAGGGCGCGAGCGATCTCGTCCACTTCCTCCAGGGGAATGAGTCCGCCGTACTCGCTCATGCAGCGCCTCCGCGGCCTTCTTCCGCGGAGCAGGCCCGCCGCGCTGCGCTGTGCCCCGGACGAGAAGGTCGCGTGCTCGGAGGCGGCGCGGGCGAAGGGCCTCAGTCAAAGCGAGTGGGCGCGCGATGTGCTGAACGCAGCCGCCCGCGAATCCTCATGGGCGCGCACGTAGGGGGCGGTTAGCTCAGCCGGGGAGAGCGTTGGCGCGACCCGCCGAAGGTCGCGGGTTCAAGTTCCGCACCGCCCATGCCCGGACAGCCGTTGGAGGTCACGGTTTCGAGCGCATCGAAACGAGCGTCCAGCTCCGCTTGCAGTCCGTCGAGACGCTCGTCGCGGTCGAGTTGGGCACAGGCGGGACAGGCCATCGGTGGAATCGTCGCTTCCTCGTCGGTCGTTGCATCACCCGTAGAGCTACCACGAGGCCGTTTTCGCCTCGAAGTGTAAACACCGGAGAGAACGAAAAACCGCGCCTGAGCGGGGCTTTCGTCCGATGCAGCGTACCGGGATCGAACCGAACGCGGAAAGCGGCGGGAAAGCTGAACCGCAGCTCGGCGCGAGGTCGGATTCGAGGGAGCGAGCGAGGGCAGCGCGCGAAGCCTTCGTCTCAGGCGCCGCCGGCGGCGGCGCGCACCGTCGAACGAGAGGAAAGACTCATGGTGATCGAGCACGTCAGCGTCCCAATCAAGGCCGAGGCTCGCAGCCGGTGGCTTGAGATCGTCGAGGCGCTCATCGGCCCCACGCGCGCCGAGGAGGCGTGTCGCAGCTACTAGGTGTACGAGGACATCGACGCCCAGAACCGCTTTATCATCGTCGAAGAGTGGGATGGCCTCGAGGGCCTGTACAGCCACTTCCAGGCGCCTCACTTCACTGAGTTCTTCGCGGCGCTGGGAGACATGCTCGCCGGTCGGCCGGAGGGCTCGGTGCATGAGGTCGCATCGACGTTCACGATCGACGACGCGCTACGGGCCAGCGGCGTGACGGCTTGACGTGGCGGATGGCGGAGGCGTTCGCCTTCGCGACCGACGCGTTCCTGCAGCAGCTGCACGCGGAGGCGTTCGAGCGCGGGATCGTGACCGAGCCGCTGGGGGAGTGGGACCCCCGGCCGCTGCTTTAGGCGCGTCGGACGAAGTCCTAGTCCATTGCGTCCGTCCTAGCCCACTTGCCTAGCCCACTTGCGTCATCTTGGTTCTAACTCGACACGAAACGGCAAGGTCCGCGTCTACCTTGCAGACGCCGCGAATGCGGCACGCGTCAACTTGGCGTCGGGAGAGAGCGACGACTAGCCGGCGCGGCGCGCAAACCCGCACCGCTACGCGGTTTCCGGGGAATGGAGCGTACCGGGATCGAACCGGTGACCTCCGGCTTGCAAAGCCGGCGCTCTCCCAGCTGAGCTAACGCCCCTGGTCGCCGGTCAGTGTAGAGGCGGAGGCGTCCGGTCGCGGCTTACGCAGCGCGTTCGAGGCGCTCTTCGGCGCGGGCGCGCCTGATGATCACGTCTCGGTCGCCCCAGCGGCGCTCGGCGCGGGCCGCGCGCTGCTCGTCCCAGAGCTCTGCGATTCGCTCCTCGAGCTCCTGGTGCTCCCTGGCGAGGACGACGTCGTGGCCGCTGGAGAGCTCGTGCATCACCTCTGCACGCCGCTCCGTCAGGTCTTCGATTTCGATGCGGATGTCGTCGATAGTTCTCATCAGTTCTCCGAACGTCGTTGCCGATCGTCCTATTCCTTTAGCGCCACGGCCCGAGGAAAAACATCGCGATCACGATCGCCCCGACGACGGCGGAGGCGATCGCTATCCCCTCGAGTGCTCCGTTACCCATAACCGAGCTCTTCGAGTCGGTCTTCGTCGATCCCGAAGTAGTGGGCGAGCTCGTGGAGGACGGTGATCCGGATCTCGCGTTCGAGCGCCGCGGGGTCGTCGCCGAAGTCCTCGACGAGCGGCCTGCGGTAGATCGCGATTCGCGCCGGCAGGTACGGCGGTTCGTCGAAGAGCCCGTAGAGGTCTGGTTCCTCGGCGTTCTGCTCCTCGACGACGACGGCGACATTTTCCAGCCCGCGCGCAAGCTCGGGCGGAAGCGAGTCCAGCGCAGAGCGCACGTGTTCCTCGAATCTGATCATCGGTAGCGCGGCGACAATGGGTCGCGAATCTTGAACGCGCGCACGGTCAGCACGCCGAACACGAAGCCGCCGACGTGGGCGAAGAACGCGACCCCGCCGCCCGACTCCGGGTGGGTGATGGCATAGCCGCCCTCCCAGAGCTGGAAGAGGAACCAGACCCCGAGGAAGAGCACCGCCGGCACCTCGACCAGGAAGAAGAAGACGATCGTCAGCACGCTGGCGGCCGGGAGCAGCACGAGGTAGGCGCCGAGCACGGCGGAGATCGCGCCGCTCGCGCCGAGGTTCGGGATCATCGTGTCGCCCGGCCGGCCCCAGTTGAAGGTGACCCAGGTCTGGAGCGTCGTCGCGGCGACCCCACCGAGGAGGTAGAAGAGCAGGAACCGCACCCGGCCCATCGCGTCTTCGATGTTGTTGCCGAAGATCCAGAGGAAGAGCATGTTCCCGCCGAGGTGCAGCCAGCTTCCGTGCATGAACATCGACGTCAGCGCCGCCAGCGCCCAGCCCTTGTCGATCTGGGCGCAACTGCCGTTCACCTCGCACGGGTGAAAGGCCAAGTCCCGGACGGATCGGTCGAGGTTCGGCAGCTGGTAGAAGAGCCAGACCGCCACGTTGACGACGATCAACGCGACCGTGACGACCGGGAAGGTCCTGGTCGGGACGTTGTCGCGAAGCGGCAGCACGTCGTCGGCTAGGGAACGATCAGTGCGAGCAGCGCCTTCTCGGAGTAGAGGCGGTTCTCCGCCTCGTCCCAGGCCGCGCACCGCGGGCCGTAGAGGACGTCCTCGGTGATCTCGTCGCCCAGGTGGGCCGGAAGGCAGTGGAGGACGATCGCGTCCGGGGCAGCGAGTGCGAGTAGATCGGCGTCGATGCGGTAACCGGCGAAGTCCCGGGCGCGCCGCTCGCGCTCGTCCTCCTGGCCCATGCTCGTCCAGACATCGGTCGAGACGACGTTCGCCCCGCGCGCAGCCTCGCGCGGGTCTCGCAGCGGCACGATCCCGGGCGCGTCGTAGCCCTCCGGCGTGGCCGCCACGAACTCCATCCCGAGCGCCGCGCAGATCTCCGCGAGCGACACGCAGACGTTGTTGCCGTCCCCGACGTACGCGACGCGCACGCCCTCGAAGCCGCCGAGCCGCTCCCGGATCGTCATCGCGTCCGCGAGCGCCTGGCACGGGTGCGTCTCGTCGGTGAGGCCGTTGACGACGGGGACATACGCGTGCTCGGCGAGCTCCTCGACCGTCTCCTGCGCAAACGTGCGGATCATGATCGCGTCCAGGTAGCGCGAGAGCACGATGCCGATGTCCCGGGTCGACTCGCGCTTGCCGAGACCAACCTCCGGCCCGGTCAGATGAACGGCGTGGCCGCCGAGCTGCTCGACAGCGAGCTCGAACGAGACCCGCGTCCGCAGCGAAGGCTTCTCGAGCAGGAGCCCGACGCTCCGCCCGGGGAGGAGAGCCTCGTCGAGGTAGCGCTTGCGCTCGTCCTTGAGCCGGTCTGCGAGGTCGAGGACGGCCAGGAGCTCCTCCCGGCGCCAGTCCGAAACACGGAGAAAATCCCGTCCTTTCAGCCGTTCCATGCGCCGATGCTAGTTCACCACTGACTTGACAGAGAGACGCTTAGGTTTTATTCTTCCGATGGAGTCAATGGTGAAGGAGGAGTGACAATGGCAACACTGGTTCGTTGGGATCCGGCCCGTGAGCTAGCCCAGTGGCAGAACGACGTGGAGCGGCTGATGGGCACCTTCCTGCGCGGTACGGCCGCCGGCCCGAACGGCGAGCAGCGCTGGGCGCCGCCGGTCGACGTCTGGGAGACCGAGGACGAGCTCGTCTACGCGTTCGACCTCCCCGGCATTCCCGAGGACAAGATCTCGATCGAGTTCGAAGACGGCACGCTGACGCTCAGCGCCGAGCGCGAGCGGGAGCAGGAGGTCAAGCAGGATCGTTACTACCGCTTCGAGCGCCGCTACGGCAGCTTCACGCGCTCGATCGGCCTGCCGCAGGGTGTGACTGAGGGCGACATCCGCGCCGACTACAAGGACGGCGTCCTCGAGCTCCACGTGACGAAGCCGAAGGCGCCCGAGCCGCGCAAGATCCAGATCGGCAAGGGCCGGCAGGCGACGATCGAGGGCAAGGCGTCGAAGAAGTAGCAACGCGCAGCTAGCTTCGAGCCAGGGGACAGGCTTCTGAGCCTGTCCCCTTCTCGTTTCACGGAGCGTCGACGTCCAGGCCGGCCTCGGCGAGCAGCTCGCGCAGGCGCTTGAGACCCGTGAACATCCGGCTCTTGATCGTGCCGAGCGGCTGGCCGAGCTTCTCGGCGAGCTCGGACTGCGTGAAACCGCCGTAGTAGGCGAGCTCGATCGCCTCGCGCTGCTCGGACGGAAGCTTGCGCAGCGCCTCCTGGACGACCCGCCGCTGTGCGCGCAGCCACGCCTCCTCGTCGGTTGCCTCGCTCCTGGCAGGGTCGTGCGGCTCGAGCTCCTCGAGCGGATCGGCGCGGCGGCGCTCCTCGCGCCGGACGAGGTCGACGGCGCGGCGGTGGACGAGGGTCAGGATCCACGTGCTCGGCTTGCCCTGCTCCGCGAGGAATGTCCCGGCGGAGCGCCAGACGGCGAGGAACCCCTCCTGGACCGCGTCCTCGGCGAGGGAGCGGTCGCGGACGATCCGCAGCGCCAGCCCGTAGGCGAGGCGGCCGTAGCGGTCGTAGAGCTCGCCGAGCGCGGAGTCGTCCGCGCGCGAGCAGAGGGCGAGCAGCGCCTCGTCCGAGAGGTGGGCGAGGTTCCGCGCCGGAGTCCGAGCCTCGGTCTGTCCACGAATGAAGTCCCTCACCGTCGGCATGGGAGCCTACGCAGTCTCCGGCGCGAGGAGAAGCAGTCCCGTCGGCGGACGCCGGCAGTCGAGGGCGCATCACAGGAAGTGGGGCGCGAGTTGGAGTGCGCCGAGCGCGTACCACACGCCGAAGAGCAGACTGGCGGCGCCGAGCGTGGGGGTAATCCGCTCGAACGAGGCGTGGGCGGTCGCGAGCGTCAGCCCGAACCCGGTCGAGAGCACGGCCATCGAGATCGCGGTGCAGAGGGCGAAGAGGCCGAGCGCCAGGACCGCGAGACCCCGATCCTGGATCGCGGCGAGGAGGAGCACACCGACGCCCGCGCTTCCGCCCATTCCGTGGACGAGCCCGATCCCGAATGCCTGCAGCGGCGAGCGGGTGCGCACCTTGTGGACGTGCGGATGGAGGTGCGTCCGGAGGAGGCCGCGCCGCCAACGGACGAGCAGCCACACCGCGAGCCCGACGATCAGGATCCCGACCGTGGTCTCGGCTCCCTGCTCGACGGCCTCGGGCAGGTAAGCCTTGAAGAGGACGATCGGCAGCCCGAACGCAAACAGCGACGCCGCGTGGCCGATGCCCCACGAGAGGCCGAGGCGCGCCGCGAGGCGCGCCGTCCGCTCGCGGCCGGACGCGATCAGCGTCGCCACCGCGGCTAGGTGGTCCGGGTCGGTCGCGTGACGCAGGCCGAGCAGTACCGCGACACCTCCGACCGCGAGCAGCGTGGCGCCGCTCGAGAGGTGGGAGATCCAGTCGTCGAGTCCGACCATGTCTAGGTCACCTTCGGAAGCGCGCGGACGGTCATCGCCAGGCCGAGGCCGAGCACGACGAGCGCGCTGAGCGCGGGAAGGAGGCGGACCAGGCCGCCGTCGAAATCGATACGCCGGAAGACGCGCTTTGCGCTGACGGCGAGAATCCCGACTGTGGTCATCGCCGCGGCGAGACCGAGACTGAAGGCGAGGATCAGGACGAGCCCGTAGCCGACGCGGTGGAGCGCGATCGCCGCGAGCAGGACGACGAGCGCCGTCGGGCACGGGACGATCCCGCCGGAGATCCCGACCCCGAGCAGGCGCCGTCCGCTGAGCGCATGGTCGTGCTCGTGGTGCTGATGGTTGTGCCCGACGGGCCTCCGCCATTCGCGCACGCGCCAGCGCAGGACGCTGACGCCGACGGCGACGATCAGCAGCGCCGAGACGAGATTCAGCCAGGGAAAGAGCCGGTCGGGGAGGATGAGCTCGGAGAGGCTGAGCGTGACGAGCCCGAGCGCAAAGACGCCGATCGTGTGCGTGACGGTGACCGTCAACCCGAGGAAGACGGCGTGCCGCGCGGTGCCACGCGAGCCCACCAGGTACGCGGCGACGATCGACTTGCCGTGGCCCGGCGAGAAGGCGTGGGCCGCGCCCCAGAACATCGCGACGAGCAGCGAGAGGAGGACGAAGTCGACGCTCAGCCGGTCGCGGGCGATCAGGCCCGCGAACCGCCCGTCGGCCACGCGGTCCGGAGCCCGCAGGGCGCGGCCGCGGGTCAGCGTCGGCGGCGGGTCGGTCGTCGGTGCGAGCGTCGTCGTCAGCGAAGTCGCGTGGAGCGGGCTCTCGAGCAGGTCCTTCGGGTAGGCGCGCAGCTCGTCGCTCCGGCTCTTCGCATGCGTGCCGACGACGATCTCCTTCCAGCCGAGCCGGCCGGCGTAGTTCGTGTCCTGGTAGGAGATCCAGCTCGTCCCGGCGACACGCGGCCCGCGGAGGATGACCTCGAGCCGCGTCGTCTGCAGTCCGCCGGCGCCCTCCGGGAATGCGAGCGCATGGGCGATCGGGACGAGCCGGGTCTGGTGGCCGTCGACGCGGAGATGCACGTCGGCGGCAATGCGGCCTGCATAGGCGGCGCCGTCGACCCCGCCGGCCTGCCTGGCCTGGAACGTCGGGATCTCGGCGAGGTCGAGGACGTAGCGCACGTAGACCCGGTGCCCTGAGACCTCGACCCGGCTGAAGGTGTTGATCGTGAAGTTTCCGAGCGGGTGGGCCTGCGCAGTCGCAGCGAGCGCGAATGTGCCGGCCGTGGCGGCGACCAGGAAGACGGCGAGCTTCTTCACGCCGCATACCTCTTCGCCGCCGGAGACCAGAGCAGCGAGAAGTGCGGGTTGAGCGCGAGCGCGCGGCGGAAGCAGGCGCGGGCCGCGGCGGAACGGCCCAGGCAGTGCTCGATCATCCCGCGGTGGAAGAGCTTCAACGCGTCCTGCGTGCCGAGGCGGAGCGCGGCACGCGAGTGGGGGAGGGCCTCCGTGCAGCGGCCGTTACGGGCGAGCGCCCAGGCGAGCACATCCTCGCCGTCGATCGACGGGCGCTCGGCGCGCGCGAGACGGGCGCGGGCGAGGGCGCGCCGGAGCGCGATCCCGTGGTCGACCTGGAAGAGCGCGATCTCGAGGTCGGTCTTGACGCCGTTCGCGCGCAGCAGACCCTCGATCGCCCCGATCAGCGCGTACTGGCGGCGGGCGAGCGCCGGCCGCCCGGTCACACGGTAGAGATCGCCGAGCGCGGCGACGTACTGCGGGAGCGGAACCGCGTCGACGGCTCGCTGCTCGAGTGCGATCGCGCTCCGGTAGTCGCCCCCCGCCGCGACCGCCTGCGCGAGCGCATCCAGCCCGAACGCGTAGCCCGGGAAGATCTGCAACGCGAGGCGGTACTCGCGCTCGGCGTCGACGATCCGGCCGTGGCCGAAGTAGAGCTTGCCGAGCTGGACATGCGTCCAGGCAGTCGGCTCGGCGGCGCCGGTCGCAGCGTCCACTGCGAGCTTCATCGCCCTGATCGCGGCGGCGGTATGACCGATCAGCTCGCGGCCGTACGAGACGCGCGCGTAGGAGGAGAGGCTCGGCCGCAGCCGGTTCATCGTGTCGAAGGCGTGAAAGGCCTCGGGGTAGCGCCCGAGCTCGACGAGCGCGTCGCCGATCACGCCGAACGTCCGGGCGGAGTACGGGTTGAGCTCGCGGGCCTGCTCGCCGAGGGCGAGGGCGTCGCGGAAGCGGTGGCGCGAGAGCGCCAGCGAGCCCAGCCCGCTGACTGCGAGGTAGTCCTTCGAGTCGAGCGCGAGCGCGCGACGCAAGACGCCTGCGGAGCGCGAGTACCAGCTCGGGTCACCGGTCTCGCGGGCCCGCTGCTGGTAGGCGAGGCCGAGCAGCGTGTAGGAGTGCTGGTCCTTCGGGTTCGCGCGGAGGTGCGACTGGAGGCCGGCGACGAGTGAGGCGGTGCTCGCGTTCAGGGAGAAGCCGGTCTTGAAGTCCTCGCTCGCCTGCGCGCCGTCGAGGGCGGCGAGAGCGGCGGAGGCGGCGGAGGTGCGGTCGCGGAAGACGCCGCCGTAGAGGGCTCCGACCGCGGCTCCGGCGAGGACTGTGACGAGGATGAGGAGGCGTGTGCGCATGGGAGCGAGGGGCCCGCGGAGACGGGCCCCTGTCCGTTGGATCCCTACTTCGTCGCCTTCGCGTTCTCGTAGCCCGAGTGCGGGGCTGCGACGTAGGGGAAGTGGCCGAGGTTCGCAACGTCGTTGGCGTCGACGCCGTCGCCGAGGGGCACCTTCTTGCCCTTGAGGAAGCCGGCGACCGCCTGCTCCTCGATGTCGACGACGTCGTCGCCGAGCCGGCGCCCGTTCGGGAAGCCGGCGTTGTCGCCGCCAAGGACGCCCATACGGCTGACCTTGCCCGCAGGGGTGACCGGGACCGCGAGGTTGACGCGCAGCTCGTCGCCGAAGTGGGGCCCTGTGTAGGTCACCTTCGCGATCCCCGTACCGAGAACCGCGACGAGGTCGTCACGGTTCGTCTCCGGGACGCCGAGCCTGTACAGCTTGTTCAGGACGGCCGCCAGGATCGGCGTCTTGTAGTAGCGCTCGAACTGCTCGTCCTGGGCCGGAGTCGTGCGGTTCCAGAGGTCCTTGAGCCCGGTCGGGATCACGACCTCGTTGATCAGCGGCTCGCCGAGGCGGGAGACCTGCGTCCAGCCGGAGCGCACCTTGCCGTTCACGGTCACGTTCTGGCGCTCGGTCGAGGACCAGACGCCGATCGTGTGGCTCGGCGTGTCGATCAGCCCGATCGGGATCTGCAGGGCGATCGTGTGGACGTTGTAGCCGGACAGGAAGTCCTTGCCGCCGCCCATGTCCCCGGTCGTGCCCGCCTTGCGGATCGCGACGAGGTCGAAGATTGCGCCGACGTCGGCGAAGAACGGATCGTCCCGCTGGCCCGCGAAGATCCTCAGGCCGCGCTTGGTGACGATCGCCTTCTCCGCGGCTGCTTCGTAGTCCTTGACCCCGACGAAGCCGTTGAAGCGCGGGCCGACGTTGTCGATCGGGGTCTTGCCGTTCGCGAACCCGAGGTCGTTCCGCCACATCTGCCAGGTCTGCTGCGTGTTGCCGAGGAAGTATGGGCCGGTCGGCGTCTTGAACCGGAAGCTGTACGTGATGTCCGGCCTCCCGTCGCCGTTCCGGTCGATGTGGATCTTGTACTTCGCGCTCTGGGAGAACGTGTAGTAGTTGGGCCCGGCAGCGGGATCCTCACCGGGGATCCAGTTCGCGACGATGGTGAGAGTGTTCGGCTTGTCCGGGCTGCGGAACGCGTACAGGTCGGTGTTGTCCGCGGTCGGATCCTCCGAGATCAGCGGCGCCTCCCTATGGCTCGACGCCGTGCTCGAGCCGGGGGCGAGGCGGGCGACGAAGAGCGCGGCAAGCGCTGCGCCGACGACCGCCGGCAGGATGAATGCCCGGTGCCTGCGCATTCGGTGCGGCTCCTTTCTGACGGCCGGTCGGTTGGGGATGGAAGTCGTGGCCGTCGTACGGGGCCGTATTCGCACCGGAGCTATTTCCGGTTCGATCGCCGTTCGCGTTCTCTTTCCCTTTTCGCCGAGCGGCGGATGAAGTAGCCGAAGATCGCGAGCCCGAGGAAGACGCTGCCGGTCTCGGCGATCAGGCCCGGGATGCCGCCGTGGGCGAGGACGAGACTCATCCGCTCAACCCTGGCTCAGCACCCAGAGGCCGCCGACCGTGTAGAGCAC